>NVRQ02000117.1 GCA_002400905.2 Gammaproteobacteria bacterium
AAAGTTCCTACGGTATATACAATCATATGCTACTTAACTCCTTGAAAAAATAACTATCAGCGCTGTCTTTTTTACAGACAGCTTTACCTATACCAATACTGCTTACAAAAGTTTCCAAGTATAAAACCCTGTTATTCCTAGCGTATAAAACGCAAGTAAAAAAACATTCCGTGGATTCCCAGAAAGTTTGGGCGTTTTAATTTGTGACATATTGAGAGCAGCCAACCCTAGCGCGCAGACATAGAGGACTAATGAGAATATTACACTAGAAAGAACACTTTCTAAAAGGAAAACAAAAACCAGTATAATATTATTGTTATCCAGCGCCAGCCCCGTGTATTTGGATGCATCAGATAAGCCGAAGGTACTAAAGTAACTTAAGCGTATAGCACTGGCAGCGAGTACGATAAAAGCAAGGGGCAGAAATATAGGATCGAACTTTCCATAACTAAGCAAAAGAATCGCCGGAGCGACGCCATAGCTGACAATGTCTATGACCAAATCGAGTTGGCCACCAAAAATTCGATCACTACCTGTGCGCCCCTTCATTTTTCGCGCAATGAGTCCATCGGCCCAGTCAAAGGCAACAGCCCAGATCATGCCAATCATTGCTGCGTAGTAAACGCCAAGAATACTGAAATAGATCGCTAATATTGTGCAAGCTAAACCGGCAAGTGAGCACAGATTAGGCAAATCCTTAACATAGGAAATAATGGCCGGCTGTAACTCTTGGGTTTCTTCATTGCTGGTGGTCATATTGCTCCTAAAAGGAATAAGTACAAATACAGGGCGCGGCTACATCACGAGCATACTGAAAAAATATCGCGCAGCATCTCGCTGCTCAAAGGAACAGAGTGATGCTAAAAATCTAGCTGTTCTCATTAAGATTGAGAAATACAAGCAGTAGGCACTACGAATTGACTCTATTCGCTTGCAAGCAAATAGAGTCACAATAAGGAGGATAGAGGCGTGCTGGCCAGTAGGCTCGATACAGGGAAAGACTAAGAGTGCCACTATACGCTCTATTTAGTCCAGAGCACAGTGATTTTAGCTTGGGAGCTATTAGAAGCAGTATTTAAGTATTTAGAAGCAGCGGCAATAAAGGGGGCGGTGACAACCGCTAAGAGCAACCATTCTCATTCATCACTGATCCCTTTTTGCTCTACGGTTCCTGTCTGAACTGTTAGCCTGTAATCAGCGCATCTCTAATATCTTTTGCCCATTTGTCAAAGGCTGATTTGATATCCGCTTTTGTTGACCACGGGCTTTTATTTAATATTCTCGCACCTGCGGCACGCGTTATCACAATAGTGTTAATACGATCACCTTGTGACTCACGAAATACCGTTTCAACGGTAACATCACCTACACTTGCAGAAACAGGAATAATAATATTGCTTAGGTTAAGGGCCGCGCTAGGTATTTTTAAATCAGATATCGTAAAAGATATTCTCAGTGTATCTTTATCAGCAGTAGCAACAATACTATGTCCAGCAGCGCGTAACTCGGCGGCAACACTTTCATGAAGGTACTGTTGCATATCAGCAACGGTACTAGGATCAAGTTTCTTAATGCTAGGAGCGCTTTTATTAACGGCAACAGGGTCAATAATAAATTGTTTGTAAGAACTTAGAGAAGGCGAGCTAGAGTTTGCATAAACTATAGAAGGTAACTTACTTTCATCTTGCTTAAGCTTCGACAGGTCATAGCTGGAAACATGATTTTTTATTGGTTTATTTACAGTGCTGCATGCTGTCAATGTAAGTATGGTAGCTGCCAGCATTAAAAAGTATGTTGAATAAGACGTGGTTTTCATTGCGGATTCTCTTTAAAGTTGAATGGTTGATAAGTTGTGTGTTGAATGATTATGCAAAAAGACAGGTATTGTTTATCATAACATTAAAGGGATCAGACCCACTGCATTCGTCTTCGTTCAGGCTTTTCACTATTGGCGCGTAGGTTTGGTTGTGTAACCTCGGAAACTCGCCATGACTCAATCAGCAGGTTTACTATTACTATTGTCAGGATAACTTAGCATAAGAACTTATTCATTTTTAATTGATTGGTTTTCAGTAATTTAATTGTTTCTCTTTAATCTCTTTAATTAAAGGCCCATCTGGCGTGACGGCTAGATCCCAGTAGAGTGGATAGGCCAGTTTGGGTCATCCGGAATCAAACTCCCCCCAGGCGATAACTTTTGCTCTGTCGCTAATCGCGGTAAGTGCCATGGCCTTGATTTTCTCTCATATTCCCCCAGGCATATAGAAATACTGGATCGACTTGCAAGACGGTTAGGCGTGATGCGCCTGCGGGCAGGGGTGATGATCGATCATTCATAGTATTTTTTCATTTTGTTGCGTTTCTAAACGACGTATTTTTCTTGGTCGTGTTTGACCGCTCAATGTCGCCACTGTTTGTGGGGAAAATTTAGAAGGGTGGAGCGATTACGTATTTGAGATAGAGCCTTAAACACATAGTTTGCTAACAATTGGAGGGTGGCTGTCGTTCATGAGTGTATCCAGTTTAATTTGCACTCGTTTTAATTTTTTTAAATCCACTACTTCAATCATTTCGCATTCATCTCTTACCCTCTCTGAAATATTGCTTGGATAGAGTCGGCAGTCTTCTGGGCGATTGAGGTAGATACTGCATGTATACTTTTCTTGTTGAGCTAAAATAGCTTGATTGGGCACTTTTTTTAAAAATGGGCAGTAGGTTAGCTGTTCGCTTGTATCGGGGTTGACCCAGATTTTCCCGTCACGTACGTATTGATAGATATGAGGCTGAAAGATTTCTCACATCTTGATTTCTTCCGCTGAGGCAGAGAGTCCGCCATTGGCGTATTTGATACAGCATTTACCACATTGGTTACAATTTTTTATTTTTGTGGTGTTTAGGGTCAGTGTATTTAAAATCAGCGTAGTTTAAATTTTTGCTAATGATTCTACGCTATGCGGTCCAATTAGATAGTGTCAACTAAATAGAGGTAATTGACTGTTTGAATACTCTTTATGGCTAAGTAAATTAGAAAATGAAATGCCGAGTAGGCGCACGCTTTTTTTGTTGGCATCGGTTTTATTAAGCAATGTGGGTAATAATGCGATGGCTGTCTCGTGCAGTGAAATGACTGTGTCAGCGGTATAGCTTCTGGTGACTTGAGTGAAATCTGCATATTTCACTTTCAGGGTGAGCGTATAAGCCAATAATTCTCGTTGCGATAAACTTGCTAATACTTCACTGAGTAGGGTGTTTAACTGTTTGAGCATTTCGTCCGTGCTGGAAATGTCCTGCTGGAACGTGGTTTCTGATCCTAGTGATTTGCGTATGTGTTTATTTGAGACTGGTCGATGGTCTATGCTGCGTGCGATAGCGTAATAATATTCAGCAGAGTTGCCGACTACGTGTTGCAGCTGTACTAAGCTTTGTTGCTTTAGATCGCCACCGGTATTGATGGCGAACGATTTCATTTTGGCTTCGGTGACTTTGCCAACGCCATGAAAGCGACCAATCGGTAAATCATGCAGGTAGTGTTCTGCTTCGCCGGGTTTAATAACAAATTGACCGTTGGGTTTGTTTTGATCTGAGCCTAATTTAGCTAAAAATTTATTGTATGAAATACCTGCCGAAGCGGTGGCAGTAAATTGGCGGCTATTTTTTCGCGCAGCTCTTTTGCGATATGTGTGGCGATGCCATCGCATAGATCAATATCGGTGACATCTAGACAGGCCTCATCTAATGACAGGGGTTCTATTAAGTCGGTATATTCTTTAAAGATGCTGCGAATATCTACAGAGACCTGTTTATAAGCGGCGAACCGTGGAGGTGCGAATATAGCGTGAGGGCAGTTTTGATAAGCGCGTGAGCAGGGCATGGCGGAATAGATGCCAAACTGCCTTGCCTCATAACTGCTGGCTGCAACAACTCCACGGCTATCGGGTTGACCGCCGACGATGACAGGTTTCCCTCTAAGCTCGGGAAAGTCTCTTTATTCAACAGATGCGAAGAAGGCATCCATGTCGATATGAATTATTTTGCGATTCACGAATATAAGGTCGGGAGTGTGAGCACTGATTTATGCGGTAAATTTAATAATAGATCTG
>NVRQ02000118.1 GCA_002400905.2 Gammaproteobacteria bacterium
ACAGCTGACGACGCCATAGCGAACAGCAGTATTCGCTGTCGCTTTAAGGGCAGTCTTGGTACGTCCAGTACGTGTGGCATTTCGGCTGCCATGGAAGGTGCGGTGCCGATTTATGTCTATTGATTCATCTGATACAGCAATCATTGATTTTTATAAAAAGGTGGTTGAATTGGGTCTTTCATTGTTAACGCACGCAGGGATGGAAAAATCATTTAGTTCGGCGCATGATGAACCGACTGAGGCTGAAAAACTAATATTGCTCTTAGCCTCGGTGTGGCAGTTATTGCTGAACATATCGCAACAACTGGTGAATCTGAAGGCCAAGATAAGTTTCAACGGGTATTAGCGATGCTTGACCGTTAGCTCAATTTATACGCAAATATTTCAAGTCTGACACAAATCAATCGGTGTTTATGAGGTTTATATGTTTCTGTCAACACATAAAATGTGTTTGGTTTTTCGTATGAGTCGGCTTTGCGCGCGATTCTTGGTTCTTCCATTAATCATGTTGCCGGTTATCATTCAGGTAGATGATGCGGTGGGGGGATATAACTCTCCCTTGATTCTGCCTTCAGAGCTGGATGTAGATCAAAATACAGCCATTGAAGACGAGACAGCTTTATTCACTGGGACTGTTGATCAGCAAGGTGATTCAGATGATAGTTTGATTTTACCTGATTCACCCAAGTTTGACGGATTGGTGTCAGAAGATAATGCTGTTTGGGATGTGGGCAGTTTATCAATTGATGCGTTAAAGGAGAATTTTTTTGCTACTTATAGTACTAACGAATTCGATAAAGCGATTGAGCTCAGTGAAGAGTGGCTAGCGCGTTTAGAGCGGCAGTATGATTTAGAATCACTGCAATTAGTCATACCGATTAATCACCTTGCAGAAACGCGCCAACGTTTAGGTCAGCATGACATAGCAGAGCAGCTGTATAGACGTAATATCACTATGATCGAATTGCACGAAGGACAATATTCTGAGCAACTTATCGAGTCTTTAGCGGCATTGGGTCACGTCTATGAGGCATTAGAGCGTAATTTAGAGGCGATTAAAATTTACCAACGTGTTCAACATCTTGTTCATCGTAAAGAGGGTGTTTACTCACTTGAGCAATTAAGTTTATTAGATCAGATGGTGGTCAATTACCGCAAGTTGCGTAATTTTACAGAAGCTGATCGCGCTCAAAAGTTACGTTTTAAAATTAGCCAGTATCACTCTAATGACGTTACAGCAAGCTTGAATGCACAGTATGAACTGGCAGACTGGTACGTTGAGAGCGGCCAATATAATTTAGCGGTGAAGAGTTATAAGCGAAGTATTCGTTTAATTGAGAATGAGTATGGTGATAATGATGTGCGCTTGTTAAGACCACTGAGAGGTCTTGCGCGAGCAGCGCCGAGCTATGAGAGTTTTAACGGACGGAGTAATAAGGCATTAAAGCGTGCTCAGAAGGTGTTGTCGAATAACCCCCAAGCCAAGTCGGATGAAGTTGCATTAACATTAGTAGGGCTGGCTGATTTTTATATGTTAACCAATAAGCAACAGCTTGCTACAGATAATTATCTTGGTGCTTGGCAGGCACTTAGTGAAGAAAGCAGCGAATTGATTAAACAGGAGTTTTTTGGTGTACCGATTAAATTAACCAATGACACATTATTAATCAATCGTGGGATTATTAGCCGCCGTTATCAAGGGGGTTATCTAATTAGGTTCGAGCTCACTGTTAGTGCAGATGGACGGGTGAGTAATGTTGAGCTGATTGACTCAAATGTGCCTGGCTTGCTTAGCGAGGTTGTTATCGAGGAGATCGAGGCTAACCTGCGCTATCGCCCGCGTCATGAAAATGGAATGGCCATCGTCACAGAAGGTGTTATCTCAGAGCAAAAGATTTTTCTCGTTAGGTTATAAGTGAAGCTGGCTACTAGTTTTTAACGCTTGAAAGCGTGGCTATACGGTGTTGTGATGGTGAGGAGTTATTCATCGATAATAAATGATTTTAATTGTTGTGCTAAACTGCGGCAGGCAGCAGCACTAGTGCGTGCGATGAGTGGGATAGGTAAGATCACACCTGCGATATAAGACTTGCCTGTGGTATCGGTGCTGATAGAGCCCGCTACGTTGACATTTTCAACATCCCAAATTGAGGCTTCGTAAGAGGACTCTCGCTCCCACCAGGTTAAGCCGAGGCAACCACCACCGCCAGGCCCGATGGCGCATGATAAGCCGCCGCCTTGATCAGTAGTTTCGGTATTGCCATCAATCCATACTATATAGTGCACGTTATTTTTGGCAATTTGTTCAGAAACACCTGGTTTGGCTAAAAGTTTAGAAAGGCTCACCGTTGAAGTGGGTGCTAAGCGTGGTTCGAACCACGGGAACATTTCATCGATAAACTGATCGGCAGGTACTAACTGTAATGGATGTTGGCCGCCTACAAGCGAGCGTTCAATACATCGCGTAAAACTCTTTTCAGCTTCTTTATCAGTGTGGTCTGTACGGCCCAATATGACTATGGTGTCGTGTTCTCCAATCTGAGTGCTCGTTTGCCGTGCTTGTTCGATATTGGTTGATACGCATCCTGTTAGTAGTGCTGTTGCTAGACTCAATAGGATAAGGCGATAGCAATAGAAGTATGATGTACGCATTATTGGCTGACTAGCTCATTACGTGTATTAATAAAACCACCATCAATTAACCAGTTACGAATAAGTGTTTGTTTTTGAAAGTCTATAGCAATAGTTGCTGCGCCATCTCGAATGGCGAGACGACTGGCTTCATTTAATGCTTTTTTGGCTGAGAGACCTTTTTTAATGCTTTTACCGTAACCGATGATAGGCCATGAGGCAATTAGTTCGCCTGTGGGGGTAAACATATCGATGCGATACTTGATCGATGCGGAGTAGGAATTAAGACCGGTATCTTTTGGTGTTAAGAAACCAAATTCTTCGATAGACGGATGCAATACCGCCTGTACATTGGCTCTATTAGTCTTAGTTGGGACTTCATCTAATGTGCTGACATGTCTAAACATAGTGTTAAATACACGATCAAGGAATTCGATATTAAGATCGGCTGGTTCAATTCTCCATTTACTACCTTCCTCCGGAGTTTGCTTGAAAACATAGCTTTTAAACTCATCATCATAGATAACGCCCATAGTGATAGGTATGGTATTAATCAGCGGTTCGGGGGTTGTGCCACTGACAGATATAGGCACACTTTTAGAGCATGCACCTAGTAAAGTGAAAAACATAATGCTCAGATAGGTGGATGCTTGCTTTACATTCATATTAGGCACCAGCTCAAATCGAAGGGCGGCTGCGGCAGCTGTTAATTTTGTTAAGAGTAATAGGGGTTGAAATGTGCAAATGGTTCACCCAATAGCCTTATGATCCGTTAACGTGTCATCAGTTCAATTGGTGGCATTACCAATTATTTTTGCTGTCGTTGTGATGTTAAATAATAGCATTTTCTCGTAGGGCGTTATGGTTGTCCCTTCAAGATGTAAGCTAATCGAACTTCTTCACTATACGGTACTGCGTTGACCGTTGTATTAGTGTTATTGTAATAATAAAAATTTCCTATCAAGCTGCATGCTTTGATCAATATAATTATCAATTTTTTGTCTGGATTACGATAATGATTGAACATAACATAAAAAAATTTACTCATACTAGTATGAAAGCCTTATTGAGGCGCTAGGCATTGCTGTTTGTTTTTTTAATCGAAGGTTAGCCGTAAGTGTTGCTATTGTGGAGCTTGGTTTGATTAGAGTTATATTAAGTTTAGTGTTGTTTGTTAGTTTTGCTGTTTATGCATCAAACGATAGTTTTTTATCTATTGATCCTGACATCCCAAATGAAGCTGAGATATTTTTCCCGAATGATGATGATACTTTCCCGGAAAAAAGTGATTTCAAAATTATCAGTTATATCGCAATGAGCAGCGATGATGGTGAGCGGCAAGCGCTAGTCACGTTGGAAAATTTGTCTGTAGGTACCCGTCTCTTTAAGAATGAGCAAATATTGGGTTTATTTGCTGATGGTAGGAGGCGTACACCTCTTGAGAAAAATATGCGTTTTGACGGGCGTGAGGTGGCTTCCGTTATTCTATCGTTTGGCGTGAGCCGGTTTCCCTTATTAAATGTTTATACTGCCAGGTAAATTCTAGCCAACGAAGACAAGACTTATCAAGCTTACTTTGATAAGCGTCGTACTAATGATTTAAGAACAGTGATGCGTTCGATACCTGACGGGTGTGTGACGCTGGCAGATGAGCCTGAGCGAGAGCTTTTATAAATCGCTTCTTGTAGTGCCACGGCACCTTGTGGGTCGAAGCCTGCTTCGACAGTCCATACCGTACCAAGGTAGTCGGCCTCGCGTTCATTGTCTCGGCTATAACGTGTATTGCTAACTGAAAAGCTACTATTACCATTGCGTTCTAATGCTTCTCTACGTTCTGCACCATGTCCTAATTTGAGGTGAGCAAGTTCGTGGCCAATTAGAGCGGCAGCCATATCAATGTTGGTACCAAGCAAATCGAGCATAGCAAAATTAATTGCAATAAAGTCTTGCCCTGATGCTGTTGTGCTGGCAAAGGCATTGGGTGATTTGCCTGTTGTAATAGTAAACTCTGCAATGACCTCTGATGATTCAGTAATGGCCGACATCGCAGAATAGAGATAGAGCATTTGTTGTGTACTTAGGGTTTTAATAATGTGATTGCTATCGTTGCGTAATTCTATTGTTTCACTGGGTGCACGAGCTAAATCGCTGACCTTCCAGAAATAAGTTTGTCCCTCTGCGAGCGCTTGTGAATTCACGCCGATAAACGCAAATAAAACAAACATTTTCTTAATAATATTTTTTATCATGTTATTCAACATAAAACCGTAAGTTGTGAGGTGGTGAATAGGGTATCCACTGGTATGACATAGCTAATTGAGTCCAACAAAGGTGCCAGCATTATTTTGGACAACTTCGCGCATTAACGTTGCAAAACGTTGATTGGTAATTTGGAAACGCTCTGGTGCATCGTTAGGTATAGGGAAGCCAACTCCATGAATTCGAATTCTAGGATTGTCGTTTCTATCTTTAGGATTAAGTTTATTTATTATGTCAACGACGTTGCTAATTGAGTTGCCAGTGAATTCATCGCCATAAACATAGATGCTGATATTTTTTCCGCGATCTGAAAAAGTCTGTATTGCGCGAGTAATGCCTTCAACTGGACTACTATTGCTAAAGGTATTCCAGCGCCGAAGGTTACTGATTATGGCGCGACGACGACCAGGCGTGTCAGGAATCCATTTGCCACGCGTTTGAGAAAATAGATACCCACCCATATCGCTCATTATTTGTAAACCTTTGACATTTGGGTAAACATCGAGAGTGGTCGTTAATTGGTTTATCATTTTCCCCCAGTTGAATTGGACCATACTGCCTGACGTATCGATAACAAAAATAATATATTCGCTATCAATGGGAATTCCACCGACAAGACTAGTGTCTGATTTATTTAACTTGGCGAGAAGGCGGTGCATTTCTGCGGTTAAGGTTTGTTTGGCGCTCTCAAATTGTTCAGTAATGCTCGATTGCACAGAAAATGTATCTTGCAGGTTGCCAAATTCGTTTTGGCTTTTCTGCTTGTCAAGTTTTAGCCGTGCAACACGTTTGGTCCACGCAGAGATTTGTTCTTGTTTGGCATTTAAGTCACGATTAAGAATTTGAGTTTCACCGCGGATTTCAAAAAGACTAGTCTGTAGCTCCCGTACTAAGCCATCGCGTGGCTGTGGAGAGTCTTCTAGAATAGCTACTGTTGAGCCGGTTTTGCTGATGACCAGTAGCAAAATAATTGCACCAAAGCCACAAGTGATAACATCTAAAAAAGATAGACTGAACATCTCGGCGCCACGACGTTGTTTCTTCATTGCGATTACCTATGGCCAGTCTTTTGATGGACTAATAAATGAGCCCTGAGTTCTGCGTGCTAAGCGCCAATAGGCAATAGCTGCATAGGGGTCACCCTCAATCGGAGTGAGAATAACATTCACTGGCGTACGTTCTGGTAGGGCAACCAATGCATTATTAAAAAATTTAAGTCGATCCTTGCCCGAAACAGTTGTTTGGCGAGAAGGTTTTTTCCCCTGTGTAGGTAAGCCATCGGTAATGAGATAAATGTTGTCGGGTTTGGGGCGTAATTTACTCGCTGCCTCAAAGACATTTGCGAGGCTGGTACCTTCACTTGGCACCAAGCGTGTTAGATTATTAATGGCGGTATCAAGCTTGTCTTGATCACGAACATTTAACCATTCGCCTTCGGTATTTGGCACTAGTGCCGCGGCCTCAGTATTGAAAGAATAGAGTTGAAATTGGCTATCCAAGGGTAGTTTGGCACTTAACCATTCAACCACCTTGATAGTTTGCTGCCATTTAGGGGCTTTGCGTTTTTTATCATCAGACATGTTGCGTCGACGCAGAATATTAATAATGGTTTTGTCGAGCATGCTCGCTGAGCTATCGACTAATATTAATAGTCGCTTC
The DNA here is from genome assembly GCA_002400905.2 of Gammaproteobacteria bacterium. Taxonomy (GTDB): domain Bacteria; phylum Pseudomonadota; class Gammaproteobacteria. The sequence goes on from NVRQ02000118.1 coordinate 6,550, forward strand.
CCGCCTATTTTAAGGCCTGTCACATAAGCGCGGTCGCCGGTTCCTGCAAAAGCACGAGCAGACTCGCCAGTCTCTTCAAGCTTTTCTTCTAAGGCTTTTTTTTGTTGCTCCAGCTTTATTAAATCAGTTTTAAGTTCCTCCAATTTGGATTTGCTGCTCTCTGTGCTCAGTTCGCGGTTATGTCCGCTTAGCTCATCAATTTCTACTCTAATTTCTCGCGCAAGACCTTGTGCAACAACAAGTTGTTCATCAATATCAGCGATTGTGTTTTTTACGACGACGAGGTTATTCTTTCCCACTAGAATTTCCTCTTCTAGCAATGATATTTCCGACTGTAAGTCAGGAGCTGCTAATGCAGCGGTAGCGCCACTATCGATATTATGTTTGATAATAAGAAACAACAAAATTGCCGCACCAAAACCGCATGACATGATGTCTAAAAAAGATAGACTGGAAGGAGTGAGTCCGCGTCGTCGAATACGTGCCATTTTGTCTATTTCACTTCGATAAAAGTAACAGTATTTTTTTGTTTAGATGTCTTTATGGTGTCACCCAAGTTGAGAGGTGTTTTTTCTGTGATGACTGTGTCGTTTAAGATAACAGTTTTGTCGTTCGCTGATTGCAAGTGCCAATTTTTATTGTTGAGATAAATTGAATAACAGGTATCACTATTTTGAGACTCTTGAATTTGATGGTTTTCTGTAAAAAAATAATGTTGATTGGTTAGCTGGAAAGCAGTGTTACTAATTAAAACGTGTGTAATTTTCCTATTTTTTTTAATCTGGTCCGTTTGGTTTTGAGTGTTTTTTTTGTTTGTTAGCGAAGGTAGCTCAGACAAGTAATTGGTAGAGGAGTCTGTGTCGAATATGAATTGCGTATAGTGTTTTATGCCAGTGAATACTGCATGCTCGTCTAGCAAGATTGTATTTTCAATGTCATCAAGAAACCCAGGTAGTTGCTGCAAGCGATGGCTAACAATTAATTGAGACGTGTTGCCAATTTTTTTCTTGATGGCTTGGTAGAAGGGGGTGATTTTTTTAATGATCGCGTCGCGACTGATTACAGCATGATGCGATTGACCATGATATTCGATATTGAAATCCACAGTTGAAGAGTTTGATAAGCTCGCTAGATGGGCAGGAATTTTTTCGTAAAGTAGTTGTTCTGTTTCAGCATTATGCAGTGGGTCAAAGCGGGATTGATCGATAAATGCTTCGCTAATTAACTTGGCGCACTGTTCATAAACGCCAAGTACGCTAAGTTCAGTCGAGGTTTCTGAGTTTATAACTGTATTGTTGTTGCCGCATTCTATTTCAGTGATAACGGTCTGGTGTAGCTGGATATCAAGATGTAAAGATTTGCCATGATTAAGGATGCTTGCTGATGCTAGCAGTGCACTGTCCACTAGTTTTACTTTGTGAAAATTTGCTGCGCTTAATAAACCTAATAGCAATGCCAACTGTTCACGATTGAAACTTGCAGGAACTGCAATTAACCAGCTTAAGGGTTTGCCGCTTTGTTCGTTGATTTCAGTTAAGTGCATGAAGGCCAAGTCTGCGTTATGCCGAATTTCATTTGATACAGAATGAATGGCATCCTGTCCCAATTTGTACCAAAAATCGCTATGGGTTGCGCGCGGATAAATATGAGTGAGTCGTGCAGCAGTTTCGCCAAAGGCGATTTGATTGTCTTTGATGACTGCATAACCGGGGCTATTGAGAATCAGCTGCTCACCGTTGGAAACGCGAATGCCGGTGTCGTTGAAATCGATGAGTGTGAATTGCATGATAGGAAAGTTGGTTAGCGCATTTTAAGATGACGAATGAGATTGACATCGCAATAGTTCTGAGTGTTCAATACTAATCGCTCTTGTAGAAGTTGCAATTGATGCATTAAGAACATAATAAAAATACTAATAATTAATGCAACAAAGGTAGAGTTGAAGGCAACGCCAAGACTAAGAGTGACACCAAGAATATCGCCTTCAACCGCTTTATGTGCCTGACCTAAGGCCTCGCCTATTCCACGAACGGTGCCGATAAAACCGATCGATGGGATGGCCCAAATAATATAACGAACCATCGAGAGCTCTGAGTCAAGTCGGTCAGATTCAAGCTCGCAGGTTTCTTTAATAGACGTAGCGACATCCTGAATATTTTTGGTTGAACCAAAGCGTTGCAGCCCCGCTAACAAGGTTCTTGGCAGCAGGTATTCTTGTTCGTGTTTATCTAGGCTCTGTAATGCCCTTGAATATTCTTTGGTATCTTCGGGTAGCAGGCTGGTGCCTGGACTGATGTTGATAAATGTGCGGGTAAGCAGGGCCCCTTCGCGCAATATTGTTTTTGCTTTTAATGCCATGATAGCAAAAACCCAAAGTGCTAAAACAAAACAGGCTTCTTGCTCAAAGTCTTTGATAACAATATAAAGCGAACGCTTAACTTCAACGACTTCGCCAGAGGCTTGTTGAATGTTTTGCTTGTTGATTATTTCTGCGGCGTTGGGTCGAACAAGGGTGACGTATAGTGTGTGCACAATAATAAGCGATAACAGTAAGGCAAAAAACTGATAAAGAAAATCGGACAAAGGATTATGTTTGTTCATGATGATATTTTCCTTAAATGTCTGCCGGAAATATGGCGGGCACATCTTTGGATAAAGTCTCGGTTGGTTTAAACGAGTCGGGAGTCTGAGTGCTAGCTTGAGAGTTTGCTTGGGGTTCTTCTTGTGTTGAAGCGTTTTGCTTGCTTGTATTGGAGTCTTCTTCATCCGCTGCGAACACCACAGTAGAAGTGAGCAATAGCAAAAATAGTAGGGTTTTTGTCATTTTCATTCCAGGTAGCGCGCAATGCGAAAACCGATATCATCACGAGGTTTGTCGGTATAGTCTCTATAGGATAAGCGCAATTCCGTTATTGTGCCATGCGCCCAAGAGGCGCCGCGAATAACATGAAACTCGCCTTGAGTGGGGCCTAGCGGGTCAGTCAGGATTTCTGTAATACTAGACCGCGCCGAGTAATAATCGTGCACCCACTCAGAGGCATTGCCGCCCATATCAAAAAGTCCCTTGTGATTGGCCGGGAAGCTACCAATGGGTGCCGATACGGCAAAGCCATCGTTGTAATTGTTGATGGTTTTACCTAAGAAGTCGGCGGTGCTGCTGTCTGCATAGTTACCACTTTGTTTACTTGGGGGTAAGGTCGCACCACCCCATGGCAGTTTCAACAGTTCCTTGTTATTGACCGTTCTGGCTGCCCACGCCCATTCTGCTTCACTGGGTAGGCGATAGCCGTCGGCTGCGGCATTAAAGCCAGTGATGCGCCCGCCTGAAGCCTGGTAAAAAGGCTGTAGTGATTCCTTTTTACTTAGCCAGTTACAATATAGGGCGGCGTCGTCCCAACTGATATTGGTAACGGGTTGTTTGGCTGTATTCAGACTATAACTTTGTATCGTGCCTGAGCTATGACCGCTTTTAAACAGATGAAACTGTTCATTGGAGACTTCATGTAAGCTGAGATAAAACGGTCGTTCTAGCTTAACGTCTTGAATGGTCTCATTGGCGCGGCGCCCTGGTTCACGGCGCGACGCGCCCATGGTGAACGCATAGGGGTAAAATAATTTAAGCTCTTGTCCGGCAGTACTTGTGATGACAGGTTTAATGTTTTCAATTTTTTGTTGTTGTAGAGTTTTCAGTTTTACATTGACTCGTTGAGCGGTGCCGGAATGTGGTGTTAGGTTCGTACGATGATCAACATAACCTTTTTTACGGACGTCGATAATTTGTTTGGTTGTCGGCAGTGATAAAGTGTTTTCCGTGAGCTTTGCCAGTTGACCGTTGATATATACCGTTGCATCAGCTGGTTGTATATTGAATTTCACCTCAACCAGTTCGGGTGACATGGTTAGGTTCAGCTGTTTGGTTTCGCCAGACTGAACCTTAGTCGTCGATTTTTTTACTTTATAGCCTTGCTTGCGTAGGTGAACCGAGGCGGTTTTGCCAGGAGTTACCGCGAGCTCCAACGGTGTTTGGCCACGGTAGTTACCATTTACAGTCACGCTAGCGCCCAATGGGGTTGATAATATGATCAATGTTGCGTCGGCAGGCTTAAGGTTAATATCGGTAAATGCCATCGCCTCGCTTGCTATGACGTTGATGGTTTTTTGCCAGGCCTTGAAGCCTGATTTTTTAATTCTTATTTCGTGTTTGCCTTCTAATAATTCTAGTGTTGCGGGTGTGTTCGCAATAGTCATCTCATTAATGATGATTTCTGCTCCGTCTGGAGATGAGGCGAAATCAATGGCAGCCCATGCTGGAGTTAAAGTGAGTGTTAAGGCTTGAGTGACATCGCGTCCTTCGATTTCTATTTCTTGTTTATGCGAGAAGTAGCGTTCAGCCTCTATGAGTAGACTATGCGTTCCGGCCTCAATGCTATTAAGAGTTGTTGGTGCAGAGCCTCTTTCGGTATCGTCTAAAGTAATTTTGGCTGTGGTCACCTCGCCGAGGTCTATTTGCAAATGTCCCGGCAAAGGTTTTAAGGCATAACTAAATTCTTGGCTTGGTTCCTTGCTCACTTGCAGCGTATCGATCAGTGGATAATAACCTTCGGCAGTAATCTCAATGGTATGCTTGTTTTGTCTAAGCAGAATGCGGTCAGCAAGTATTAGCTTGAATGGCGTGTTAACAGTGATATTAGCCTGCTCAGGTTCAACGTTAATGCGTATAGATTTAGCGCTGAAAACAAACCAAGCAATAATGGTCAGTAGTATCAAGAAAAAAATAAGACTAATTTTTGTCAGCGGCACACGCTTTTTAGTTAAGGGTGCTTGCGGCTCAGGTGGTTCAAAGTTGATCGGTTCAATGTGTTGCATAGGGTTTGCCAGTATTATATTTTTTCATTGGCGGCAATGCGAATCACTTTGTCACCCTCATTGGCAGAGACAGTAAACTCTACTCGTACGTCACGATAACCGTCTCGTTGACCGACAGTAACGTATTTTCCTGGTCTTAGGTTGAGAACTCTAGAATCAAAGGCGCCTATTTTTCCTATTCTGAAAACAGTGATATCCGTCAAGCCATCAGATTCAAGGCGGATCTCTACAGGTGTTTCACTAAGGCGTAATAAGTTTTTTAAGTCATTGAGTTGCGCCGCCAATATTGGGCTAGGATTTTTAACGAGAGCGATCTGTTCGTAGTATGCTTGGGTTTCACGGTGTACATTTTTATCGCTGAGGCGTTTGGGTGCGGTGAGGATGGTTTGTAAACGCTGATATTGGCGTAATTGTAACGTAGCGCGATCTCTCCCTGTTTGTGCCTCTGCGAGATTACTCTCGAGTTGTAGCGTGCGGTCATAAAGGCTCATTGCGTTTTGCCATTGTTCTTTTTCTTCGGCCAGCTTGGCTTCTTTTAATGTTGATGCGATTTTGGCTGTGGTGGCTTGGTGCTTGGTTTGTTCTAGTGCAGCTAATGCGTCGGACGCTTTGGGTTTAAGAGCTAATGCTTTATTAAATTTGCGGCTGGCAGTATCAAATTGCCGTTTATCTAGGGCTGCATAGCCTGCGCTCATATGGCGATTAAACTCTTTTTCTAGTAATAAACGGTTGGTTTGTTGTAGTTTTTGCGTTGCAATTTTTGTTTCAGGGTCTAGTTCTAAAGCCGATTGATAAGCGTGTTTTGCCGCAGTCAACTGGCCGTTGTCGAGTGCGTTATTGCCTTCCTCGATATGGGCAAACACTTGATCGAGCTTGTTCGCTCTTTCAAGGCCATATTGAGCTTGGTCTGATTCATCTGCAAATAAGGATGCGGTGGCAAAGGCATTGAGTGCGATGGTTGCATCGCCAACATCGAGAGCATTTTGTCCTTGTGTAATGTTTTTGTTATAGACAGTGTCGATTTGTTCGACGACGGCGGAAAAAACTTCGAGTGCTTGTTGATAAGCCTCACTGGCTAAACTGAAGCGACCCTCACTATAGGATTGATCACCGTTACGGGCATGACTCAATGCTAGTTCGTAGTCCTCTTTTGCCCAGGTTTCAGCTTGGTTTTTTTGGAGTATTTTTTGTTTTTCGAGTAAATTTTGTAGATAGGATTGCGCTTCTTTTCTTAATTCAATTTGTTGTGTCTGATCCCATGGAGAGATTTTTGGTGGGGCAGTTGTTGGGTTGGGTGCTGTGCTTTGATTTTGTGTGGGAGGCGGCGTTCGACCGATAGAAGTGACAGTAGGGGGTATTTGTACAGGCTCTAGTGATGCATTGTTGGTCTTTTGCGTGATAATAGGCTCTGCATTTTCTACCCAGTTAGGGAGGAAAAAGACGACGATAACTGCACCTAAAACAGCAAAGGAAAGGCTCAGTCCTATGGCAAGAGTCTTGGGTGATATCCCTTGTGGTTTGGTCGAGCTCCTAGAGTCCTTTACTGCTTGATTAAGTGGAGCAGGTTGGATGGTTTTAAAGCCATCAGGCACTTTATTTTTGTCGCTCATCGTGATGCATAGTTAGTTTAGATTTGACCTGTTTCATTATTGTAGATATCACGTAATATTTCGCGCCACTGACCGTACTGGTCAGTGACTGAGCCTGTTAGTGTGACGCTGCGTTCTTTAAGACTCAAGGTATGGGGTTCTATTTCAGCGTCGAGTGAGGCGGATATTTCTTGTAAGGCTTCAATATGAATTTTTGCTTCTTCGCGTTTGTTGAGGCCACTGATAACAGCCGCACCACCACCCAGTATGGCGACCGAGCCGGCAGTTCGTGCGGCAGCAGAACCACTGTTTTGCGAAAAAATACCAGCCAATACGGCAAGCGCACCACCAATCAGGCGTTGATTTGATTGTGCTTTAACTTTTCGCAGTGCTTCACCTTCTTCATAATAAGCGCGGCGCCATTCGTAATAGGGCGCTTCCATTTTTCGTGCAAAGTTATTGTAGTAATCTTGCAAGGTGTCCACAAATAAATTGTCGCGTTCGCGAATGGTTTCAATGCGTTGCAGCAAAGGGTCATTTTTTGCAGGTAGGCGTGTAATAAACAAATGCCCTTTATTGTCTGTTCGAGTATGATTGCCAAAGGCTTCAGGTGAAAAGCGTTGTGCAAATTGTAATTGAGAGACTGTGCGAATACTGGCGATCTCTTCGTTATTGATGTTTTCATAGTATCTCACCAAGTCGTTGGCAATTTGGTTATACAAATACTGAAAGGGTTCAGTGTTTCTCTTGTTTGCTCTATCTTTGTAGGCGAACCGGGTCGCCTCTCCTTGATAACGCCTGCTATACCATAGCTTATTTGTCGCGTCACGAACGGTGATATCGAGTTTTAATGTGGCGCCATCAGATTTAATGACTTGACCGTCAATCCAAACGTCCATTTCACTTTGTTTATTTGGCACTACTCGCACTGCACCCCAGTTACCACTGCTTTGAACTGTTTCAGCAATTTTAATTGGTATATAGTTGGCTTCAGCTTTTAGTATTTGGCTAAACTCTGCGACGACCTCTTTGTTGTTTTCGATTGGGACAGGCTCAAATATATCAATGCCGACATCGAGCAATAGTTCCTCTGAAACTGGTGCAGTGGGGTTAGGTTGAATAATGGATTCGGTTGGTGTTGTTTTAACCGATGTTGTGCTGCATGCAACTAGGAATAAAGACAAACTGACCAGTAAAAATGAGGGTGTAATTTTATTCATAGCGACTTACCTTGATTTTGTGCCCTGCGTATATTTTCTGTATTCATCCCAGAGCTTTTTTTGGAGCACTGGATCCTTTTCTTTCAATGCTGCTTCTCGTAGTTGTCGAGCGATGACATCATCATTTTTACTGTTTTTTAGATCGGGAGGAATATTGGCTCGTGTGTTTCGGCTAGGAACCCCACTGTCTTGGCCCTCGTGTTGTTGAGAAATGTCTTTGCCTGATAAGGCGGGGTCTGTTTGTGCCTCACCATCGCCTTCAAACTCACCAAACCCTTCGCCATCAGCATTTCCCAGTCCGTTTCCATTGCCACCTTGTTCGTTTTGTTCTTTGTTTAGGCGCTCTCTCTCTCGTAATAGCAATCTATCGAATTCAGCAAAGCCATCATCTAATGATTGATCGAATTGTTCGGCTTTTTCATCGCTTGTTAGTGTAGGAGAAGTGTTGGCGGATGTGTGAATTGCACTTTGTTGCTTGTCAGGGGCGTCAGAGTTCGCAGGCGCAGTGCTACAGGCTAATAATGTAAACATTAGCAAGAACAATAAACTGCTCCTAATATACTGCCTTGAATAGGTTTGAATAATCATGGTCAGTTACGCTCTGAGTAAAATATTTCATTTCTGTATTTAAAAATTTCAGGTGTGATCGACACAACTAGACTTAGGCTATCATGAGTTGTCTGAATCTAAAAACAGTATACGTCTTGAGGCGTTTACTGTGTACAGGGTTGATGTTGAAAC
>NVRQ02000119.1 GCA_002400905.2 Gammaproteobacteria bacterium
CTGCATCAGCAATATCGCTCAATGGCTCACTCACCACTACTGGCTTAGCAACTTCGGTCAAAATTGCTGCGGTAGTAAAGCCTTCAGCAATTTCACGCAGAGCAACCACCGTAGGCTTATCATTTTCCCACTCGATCTTAGCTTCTTGACCCATCTCAAGCTGACGAGCACGTTTGGTGGCAACCAGTACTAACTCAAAACGGTTGTCAACGTTCTCAAGACAGTCTTCTACGGTAACACGGGCCATAATATCTCCTAAACACTAAGCTTCAATCGGCGGACTATACCATATATACAAGCCACACCATGAAACAGCGCGTCGCTATGCATCTAAACCGAACAAAGCGCCATATTGCTGCAACTGCTTGTCACAATGCAGATCCGTAACATGGAAAATGGTTTTCACATCAGCAATAGCCGCAGAAAAATCATCGTTCATGACGATATAGTCAAAATTTTTGCACTGGGCAATGTCATGATGCGCATCGCGCAAACGCCGGGCAATAATTTCATCACTGTCCTGCTTACGGTTACGCAGACGTTGCTCAAGTACCGCTAACGATGGCGGCAATATAAAAATACTCACGGCATCCGGCATATTTTGCTTAACCTGGGCCGCGCCCTGCCAGTCTATCTCAAGCATGACATTTTCAAAATTTTTTAGCTTATTTGCAACGAAATTACGTGAAGTTCCATAAAAATTATCGAAAACACTAGCATTTTCGAGAAACTCATTGTCAGCCTTAAGGGCCATAAATTGCTCTTGTGAGACAAAGTGATAGTCAATCCCATCAATCTCACCAGGGCGCGGCATACGCGTAGTGTGCGACACCGACACATTGAGGTTAGGCCGACTTTCCACCAACGCCTTAACCAACGACGTCTTACCCGTACCCGATGGTGCCGATATCACAAATAACGTCCCACTGCGGATGCTACCCAATAACCGGGTCATGCTAACTCCTCACTTTTACACTTATTCAATGTTTTGCACCTGCTCGCGCATTTGCTCTATTAACACCTTCATATCTACGGTCAATTGCGTCACCGCGCTATCTATCGACTTAGAAGACAGCGTATTCACTTCACGGTTAAGCTCTTGCATCAAAAAATCGAGGCGACGGCCAACACTCTTATCACTATTAAGCGTATTGCGTACTTCTTGAACATGCACGGTTAAGCGATCCAATTCTTCGGCGACGTCCATTTTTTGTGCGACAAACAGCAATTCCTGCTCAACCCTCGCAGGATCAACTTCTACGTCCAGCTCTTCAATACGAGCAATCAAACGGTTGCGCCAATGTTCACGCACCTGCGGCAACTTCTCAGCCGCGTCAGCTGCGGCTTTTTCAAGGCTCTCGCAGCGTGACAAAATCAGCGCCTTTAAACTTGCCCCTTCGCGCAGACGATAAGCTACCAGCTCGTCTAAAGCCTCATCCAATGCCTCCAGCGCAGCCGACTTTAGCGCCTCAACATCCTCCGTTTCGCTGGCGAGCACACCACCCCAGTTCAGCACATCCAAGACATTCGCTTGCGATAAACCGTGTATTTCTTGCTGTACCGCGTCCATGGCTTCGCCAAGTTGCGCTAACACCGCCTTATCAACACGTAAAGATGCCCCTTCTGAGGCGTGCTCTAATTTAAGACTGCAATCGATCTTGCCGCGGTTGAGCTTAGCCGCAACACGCTCACGCAAAGCCGGCTCAACGCCATTCCAGTCGCGCGGCAGGCGCGGGCTAATCTCAAGGTAGCGATGATTAACCGTTTTGATTTCCCAGGAAATCTCAGTATCACCATTACGACACCGAACACTGGCAAACCCCGTCATACTTCGTATCATTATTGTCCTTATCTCTAGTTCATTGGGACAGCAACGCGCACGGACGTTATAATCCGTCGCTTTCAGCCAATCAAAAAGGTCATACCATGCGCCCTAGCGGACGAGCCCTCGATCAATTACGCACTGTCAAACTTACGCGCAACTATACCAAGCATGCAGAAGGTTCTGTACTGGTAGAGTTCGGCGACACCAAAGTTATTTGTACCGCATCAGTTGAAACACGTGTTCCCGGGTTTTTAAAAGGCACCGGTCAAGGCTGGGTAACCGCCGAATACGGCATGCTCCCGCGCTCTACTGGTTCACGCATGCGTCGTGAAGCCAATGCTGGCAAACAAGGCGGGCGCACCATGGAAATTCAACGGCTCATCGGTCGCTCACTGCGTGCAGTTATCGATCTTAGCGCCTTAGGTGAAAACAGTATCTCTGTCGATTGCGACGTCATCCAAGCCGACGGCGGTACCCGCACCGCCTCAATCACCGGCGCCTACGTTGCCCTGGTTGACGCGATTAGCACCATGAAATTAAAGAAAAACCCGATACATGGCAGCGTCGCCTCAGTTTCTGTTGGTATTTATAAAGGCACGCCCGTGCTTGATCTCGATTACGCCGAAGATTCGAATGCCGAAACCGATATGAACGTCGTCATGAACGAAGCCGGTGCCTTTATTGAAGTGCAAGGCACCGCCGAAGGTCACGCCTTTCGCAAAGACGAACTCGATGCCATGCTGACCTTAGCCGAAAAAGGCATCAAAGAATTGGTCGTCTTACAACAAGAAGCCTTAGCCGGTTAGTTATGGCAACAACACTCGTGCTGGCGAGCAATAACAACAAAAAAATTGCTGAAATTCAGTCTATTCTCGCCAGCTCCAGTACCAACAACTCTCTAACCGTCGTCACGCAATCCAGCGTCGGCGTCGAAGAAGTAGCAGAAGACGGATTGAGCTTTGTCGAAAATGCACTTATCAAAGCGCGCAACGCTGCCAAAGTCTCCGGCCTACCCGCCATTGCCGATGACTCCGGTTTAGAAGTCGATTCGCTCAACGGCGCGCCCGGCATCTATTCCGCACGCTATGCCGGCGAAGACGCCAGCGATGCCGACAACAATAAAAAGTTATTAGCAGCGCTTAACGGCCTAGCAGAAGAAAAACGTACCGCACGTTTTTACTGCGCCATCGTTTATCTGCGTCATGCACTCGACCCAACACCCCTCATTTGTACCTCTGCCTGGGAAGGTTATATTATCAGCGAAGCACAAGGCGACAACGGCTTTGGCTATGATCCCTTATTCTATGTGCCAACACATCACTGCACCTCAGCGATGCTAGCACCTGAAATAAAGTCGCAAATCAGCCATCGCGGCCAAGCCCTGCATTTATTTGCCGAGCGTTATCGCTCACTGCATGCATAAGGTGTTTCAGTTTACTGCCCCACCACCGCTTGCTTTATACATACACCTTCCATGGTGCGTAAAAAAATGCCCCTACTGTGATTTCAATTCACACGGACTCAAAGATGAACTGCCTGAACAACAATACGTTGATGCGCTACTCACTGACCTTGAAAACGAACTGCCGTTAGTCTGGGGTCGACAAATCGTTAGCATATTTCTTGGTGGTGGCACACCAAGCTTATTTAGCGCCGAAGCGATCGATAGACTCCTCGCCGGAGTTCGCGCACGACTGCCACTACGTGGCGATGCTGAAATCACCATGGAAGCTAACCCCGGCACCGTAGAACAAAAACGTTTTGCCGCTTATCGCAAATCCGGCATTAATCGTTTATCTATTGGCATACAAAGCTTTAATGACGAACACCTGCAAGCACTCGGTCGCATACATGACAGCGCGCAAGCAAAGTGCGCTATCGATACCGCCAAGCAAGCTGGCTTTGAGCGCATCAATTTAGATTTAATGTACGGCCTACCAAATCAAAGCATCGAACAAGCCTTAGATGATTTAAATACCGTCATTGACTTCGCCCCCGAACATATCTCGCACTACCAACTCACCTTAGAACCCGACACCGCCTTTGCCAAACAACCGCCCGAACTCCCTGACGATGATGACCGCTGGCTAATGCAACAACAGTGTCAACAACGGCTCGCCGAAACAGGCTACAAACAATACGAAGTGTCCGCCTATGCCCGCAATAAAAAACACAGCCGACACAATATGAACTACTGGGCCTACGGTGATTACCTCGGTATCGGCGCAGGCGCACATGGCAAAATCACTATCGGTCCAGAACAACGCATAGAACGCCGCTCCAAACTACGTAACCCCCTACGTTATATGGCAGGCGCCAAGACAAAACAATTTATCGATGACAAACACGATATCGATGCTAACAACGCCGCTTTTGAATTCATGCTCAACAGTATGCGCATTGTTGATGGCATCAAGATAGAAACCTTCGAGCAACACACCGGACTCGACCCATCCATCATTCAAGATAAAATTAACCTAGCACAAGCACAAGGCTTATTAGAAAACGATAGAGACACCTGGCGCACCACAGAACACGGCCGCCGCTTTCTTAATAACCTGACCGAATTATTTTTACCCGAATAGCTATAATGAGACCTTTTCACGACGTATATTTTTCGTTAGGGCAAGGCAAAAATAGTCTCATAACAACTAATAAACATAGGCAAAGACATGAGCACACACCCAGTCGTCATTAGCGGAACCTTCACTGACAAAGTCATTGCACCACTACAAAAAAAACTAGGTGGCGACATACAACAACGCAATGACACTATCGCCATACTTAGTGCTACAGAGTATTTGCCAAAAACAACACTTATAGAACTACGCAAAGAATTCGCCGCCGACATCAATCAACTGCCTCAAACGTTTGACCCCAGCACAGTAGGCCTGGTCATCAGCGATATGGACTCTACCTTCATCGCTATAGAATGCATCGATGAAATCGCCGACTTCGCCAACATCAAACCCCAGATATCCGCAATCACCGAATCAACCATGCGCGGCGAAATCGATTTTGAAACCTCTTTAAAACAACGCGTCAGCCTACTCGCCAACCTCGACACCAGCGCACTCGAACGTGTTTACAACGAACGCCTAAAACTCAACCCCGGCGCGGCAGAGCTCGTTAAAGGCCTACACAGTAAATCAATCCCCTTCGCCCTAGTCTCCGGAGGCTTCACCTACTTCACCGAAAAACTCAAAACCAAATACGCCCTCGACTACACCAAAGCCAACACGTTAGAAGTCGTCGACAACAAACTCAACGGGAAAATACTAGGCGAAATAGTCGGCGCACAAACCAAAGCAGACTATCTAGACGAACTCTGCCAAACTCTCAATATAAAATCAGAACAAACCATTGCTATGGGTGATGGTGCGAATGATTTATTGATGATGGGGAAAGCAGGCTTAAGTGTCGGGTATTGTGCCAAGCCGATTGTTCAGGAAAAAGCGGATATAGTCATTAATTTTTCACCGCTCTCTGTCATCATGGCGCTGATGAGCGATAATTAAGGATAAGAGACCTTTGCACGAGGTATATTTTTCGTTAGGGCAAGGCAAAAATCGTCGAAAAAGCGCAGTTTACACGAGTAAATGAGCATTTTGAGACTGTTTTTAACGCCGCCATAGCGGAAAAGATGCTTCGCGCAAAGGTCTCGATAAATAAATTACCTTGCATATTGATAGACAAATCAAGCTTAACTCAAGGGGTATTGTCCGAATCGACAACAGGTTTCTCAACACCCGTCGAATCCTCATACAATTCCTCGATAAGCTCCCAATCTAATTTACGCACACGTAGCACCAAAAGTATTTGAAATAGCAATTGTGCCCCCAATATACCCTTGGAGACTTTAGAACGAAGATTCGCTGGCGTTTGATGAGTACCTAAGGCAAGTAGACGCTCGCTGAGCTCAGGGTAATCGATGTCTTTTTTAGCCAGCTCGGAACGTAAGAACTTTTGTACGATCTTGCCCCATTTAGGACCATTAATAAATTGTTGATTCATGACAATAAACCCACAATGTGGAACATATTCCACATATTTGCAATATAATTTGCATTATAGCAAAAATATCAATATTATAAATGCTCAAATTTGAGCTTACATTATCGACAGGAGCTACACATGCGGACCATAGAAACAACCTATGACTTGTTGAGTAAGCAGCCGGACCTGGTTGTGACCAAGGAAGACCACTGTATTTTTATTACCAACGAAGACGGCTTAGACGCCTATTTATGCATCAGCGGCGATCAAATTATTGTTGAATCATTATTATGTCCAACACAACAAGTCAAAGACAATGCTGGCTTTAATGAGCTTGTGCTCAAGACTCAGCAACAACTATTTCCACTTACCTCGGTGGCAATTACATCAGTCGGCGATGAAGATTACTACGCAGCATTTGGTGCATTGTCATCACAGTCTAAAGACGAGTCGGTATTGATAGAGATCGAGCTATTATTCCAAAACGTGGAAGGTATGCTCGAATGTTACGAGGAATTTATCTAGTTTAGGAGTATGTTATGAGTGTCTGGAAACGATTATTCTCAGCAGTGAAAGGCGGCGTTAATGAAACAGCAGAAGCAGTCGCTGATTCACAAGCATTGCGTATTTTAGACCAAGAAATTCGTGAGGCTAAAAACGAGCTACGGAGTTCAGAGGTGTCGCTAACCACCATCCTGGCCAAGCAGAAGTTATCGCAACGTAAGGTCGACGATTTAGACAAATCAATCACCGAACACGAAAACTATGTCACGCAAGCCTTAGACAAAGGCGACGAGGCCTTAGCCTTAGAAATTGCCGATAAAATTGGTGAACTGGAAACACAAAAAGAAAATGAGCAAAGCTTTTTGAATCAGTTTGCGTCAACCTCTACTGGCCTACGAAAATCCATTAAAGATGCTAAAAATAATCTGCGTCGAATGGAGCAGCAAGTCGACACAGTCAAAGCAACAGAGTCAGTACAAAAAGCACAGGCTGCGGTTTCCAGCCGCCACTTGGGCGCCAACTCAAAGCTAAAAACTGCGAGTGAATCACTAGAACGCATCAAAGCACGACAACAACAACGTCAAGCCGAGATCGAAAGCGCACACGAACTGGCTGCTAGCGAAAGTGGCTCTGAGTTAGAGGCAAAGTTGAAGTCTGCTGGCATTACTGGCACCAAAAGCAGCAGCGATATACTCAACCGCCTCAAGGCTAAGCACACTGCAGCGACCTAATACATGCTGATACTGCTTAAGTTTCGGCGCTTTTTTGTTGATCACCTTTTAGCACTCAGCTGGCAGGGAATATTTTTATCCCTCGCCAGCTTTGTCCTTATATCGTGGCTAGGTTTATGGCTCTGCCAGGAAACAGCACTAACCAGCGACAGCCGATTTATCTATTGGCTAATTATCACCTCCTCTACCGTCGGCTACGGTGATTTAGCACCACAAACCCTCGCTGGCCAGTATTTTGTCTCACTTTTCATCGTGCCCTTTGGTATCAGCATTTTCGCCCTGGTCATTGGACGGATTGCCGCCTTTGCCACCCAACAATGGAAAAGAGGAATAACCGGAATGAAAACTCTAGAGGTCGCTAATCACACCTTAATCATCGGTTGGAACGAGCACCGCACACTGCACTTGATTCAATTGCTGCAGGACGAAAACACCGCCACTAAACAAACTATTGTCCTGTGCGTCAATGAAGAACAACTTAGCCACAACCCACTGCCTGACCAAATCGAGTTCATTCGTGTTAACAGTTATAACAACCTTGAAGAGATGCAACGTGCGCGCGTCAAAGATGCATCGTGCATCATCATCGACACCCCCCTCGATGATGTCACCATGACCGCCGCACTATTTAGTAATCAGCGTAATCCAAAAGCTCACATACTCGCCTACTTTAAAGATGAAAGCCTCGCCGAGCTACTCAAAATGCACTGCCCCAACGTCGAATGCATGCCTTCAGTATCAGTAGAAATGCTCGCCAAATCAGCGGTTGACCCTGGCTCCAGCGCCCTGCACCATGAATTACTCAGTGCCAATAAAGGGATGACACAATACTCTGCGATCTACCCTGATGCAGGCAGACAAACGACCGTGTCCATGCTTTTTAATGGCTTTAAAACACACTATGACGCCACGCTCATTGCCGTTCGCCAAGCGCAAACCATGCAAATCAATCCACAACTCAACTCAGCAATCCAAGCTGGCGACTCCATTTATTACATCGCCAACAATCGCATTAACAACATCGATTGGGAACAGTTTAATGTTTGATTTTTTTAAGAAGAAAAA
>NVRQ02000012.1 GCA_002400905.2 Gammaproteobacteria bacterium
CGCATATCAATTAATCGTGGTGGATGAATGCTGGCACGGCCAACGGCATGAATAGTGGGGTAGTTATGTTCAAGCAGGTCATCACCAATAATTTCGTCAACAGTAGCCTTATATTGTTGTGCTAGCGTCTTTGCGGCTATGGCGATGTCTTGTGGCATCATATCTGATGCTGGAGTGTTGATCATGTTACGCGTTAGGCTAATGGCATCAATTTGCGCACTAATTACCTCTGAGTCAAAACTGAGCTTTGCTAAGCGCTCATTGTTTTTGTTTGGTCGATAGCGACTAAATTGATAGTGTCCTAAGCCCCAAGCCAGGGCCTGTAGTTCGTTTAGCGTGTCGACCTGGTAATTGCCTTCAGGCAATGTTTTAGGCAGTGCGGCGAGATTCCACATGTCATCATGGTTATCTACGCCAAGTACGACTTGATGGATATCGCCGTCACTATTCGGTATGAGGCTAAATTGGCCTGGCTGCGCTTTATAAGCCGTATTCTTTAGCCAGCGCTGCGTGAGCTTATCTTGTTGCTTAAGCCACTGATCATATTGCGCGGAGGTTACGCAGGTGATGGGTGTGGTGTTGGTGTCTTGAGTAAAACAATCGATCATAGTGAAATGCCTTTATATTTTGCTAAGTATTCTGTCGAGCGTGCGACTTGGCAGGATGCGTTTTAGTACAGCAAATAAATGAGTAGGGAAGGTGACGGCATAGTGATTTTTTGGTCGCTTGCTCTCGAGAGCATGGATGACTTTTTTTACTACGGCCTCAGCGGGTAGCGTGAAGGGTACAGCCGGGCCTTCTTTTTGTAGCCGGTCTTCCATCGCTTGATACGTGGTTTTGTGGAAGCTGGTTTCTTTATTGATATTTTTTTGATACATGGCTAGCGAGTTAGCGCGAAAACGTGTGCTGATGGGGCCGGGTTGAATTGATGATACGTGGATGCCGCTGCCACATAATTCTTGGCGTAGTGTATCGTTAATCCCTTCCAAGGCATATTTGCTGGCGTTATACGCACCACGATATTTTAATGCGACAAAGCCCAATACAGAGCTACACTGGATGATGCGACCATAGCCTTGTTTGCGCATGATGGGCATGACTAAATTGGTTAGCTCTACAGTGCCGAAAAGGTTGGTTTCAAACTGTTCGCGTAATACCTCACGGCTTAGATCTTCGACTGCGCCAGGCTGGCCATAGGCGCCGTTGTTAAATAGTGCGTAAAGTTCACCATTGGTTTGTTCTAATATCTGTTTTAACGCGGTTTGAATTGAGTCGCTATCGGCAAGATCAAGCTGAACTGTGTTTAAGCCTTCTTTGCTGAGTCTCTCGACATCTTCAGCTTTGCGTGCGCTGGCAAAGACGCGATACCCTCGTTTCGATAAGCTTTTTGCGGTGGTATAACCGATACCGCTAGAACAGCCAGTAATTAGTATGGTGCGCGTCCCGGTAAAGGGGGCATTTGAGGCAATCTTTTTGGAGTTAGGCGTTGATGCTGTCATCGCTATGCTTTTTTTCTTCTTGTTGCAGTTGCCACATGCGCGTGTAAATACCATTCGTTGCTAACAAGGTTTGATGTGTGCCACGCTCGACTATGCGACCATGTTCCATGACAAGTATTTGATTAGAGCTAATAATTGTCGAGAGTCGATGTGCGATCACCAAGGTAGTATGGTTCGCTGCAACTTCAGTCAGCGCAGTTTGAATGGCGCGTTCCGATTTTGAATCTAAGGCAGACGTTGCTTCATCAAAGATTAGGATGCGCGGGTTTTTCAATATGGTTCGTGCTATCGCGACACGTTGTTTTTCGCCGCCGGAAAGCTTGAGCCCACGTTCACCTACTGTTGTTTCGTAGCCGTCTGGTAATGATTTAATAAATTCGTGAATATGAGCATGTCTTGCTGCTTCAAAAATTTCTTCGCGTTCGGCGTTAGGTTTGGCATAGGCGATGTTGTAGTAAATGCTATCGTTAAATAGCACGGTATCTTGTGGCACGATACCAATATTGCTGCGTAGGCTATGTTGCGTGACGTCGCGAATGTCTTGCCCGTTTATAATAATGCCGCCTTCATTCACATCGTAAAAGCGAAATAGCAGCCGTGCTAGTGTTGATTTACCTGATCCGCTGGTGCCCACTACTGCGACGGTGTGGCCAGCGGGAATCTCGAAATCAATATCAAACAATATTTGTCGTTCAGGGTTGTAAGAAAAGCTGACTTTTTCAAAGACAACGTTACCATCAGCAATATCAAGTGGTTTGGCATCGTCTTTGTCTTGAATTTCTTGATGCTTTCCAAGCAAGGTAAACATTTTCTCCATATCGATAAGCGAATTTTTTATTTCGCGATAGACAAAGCCAAGGAAGTTTAGTGGGATGAAAAGTTGCAGTAAATAGGTGTTAATGAGTACAAAGTCACCAAGCGTTAACTCTTCTTTGACGATGCCCTCGCTGGCTAGAAAGAGCATGGCGGTAAGACCGATGGTGATGACTACGCCTTGCACCATATTGAGCAATGACAAGGAGTTTTGGCTTTGTATGGCTGCTTTTTCCCACACTGACATATTGTCGTCATAACGCTGACTTTCGAAATCTTCGTTGCCGAAGTACTTAACGGTTTCGTAATTAATCAGACTATCGATGGCCTTGGTGTTGGCCTTGGAATCCATGTCATTCATGGTGCGGCGGAATTTTAGCCGCCATTCTGTGATCACCAGCGTTAATGTGATGTAGATACTCACCGTGACAAAAGTGATGATGGCAAATGTTGCATCGTAGTTAACAAACAATATTACGGTGACAAGGCCGATTTCGAGCAATGTGGGCAAGATATTAAATAACATGAAATTCAATAAAAAGCTGACGCCTCTAGTGCCGCGCTCGATGTCCCGCGAAACGCCACCGGTTTGGCGTTCGAGATGAAAGCTAAGTGCCAGCGTATGTAGATGGCGAAACACCTTGATGGCAATGCGCCGGATCGCCCGTTGCAGTACTTTGGCAAAAATTAAATCTCTTAGCTCGCCAAAGATCGACGATGCCAGCCGGACTATGCCGTAGGCGATAAGCAGTCCTGCAGGCAACGCGATGAGTAAGTTCTGGCTACGATCGAGAGCGTCGACAATCTCTTTGAGTATCAGTGGTAGACCGACACTGGCTAATTTGGCAATGACCAGGCAGACCATGGCGAGAATGACGCGACTACGAAATTCCCATAGAAAAGGCAACAGGCTAGCAATGGTGTGCCAGCTTTGTCGGCGTGGTTGGGGCATTGGATGTTACCTGGCTACTGCTTTGAATGACATTAAGCAGCTATTCTGGGGGTTTTGCTGTCCTTTGTATATAATAGGCGATTAACTGAAAATAATATTTGAGTTTCGTCGAGGTTGCTATGCCGTTTTACGAATACCAATGCCAGTCCTGTGGGCATCAATTTACTAAGATGCAGATGGTTGGCGCTGATCCGCTTACCGACTGCTCAGAATGCAGCAAGCCAGAGCTGATCAAGCTTGTTTCTGCGCCACGTGTTTCTAAAGGAGACAGTTGGTTGAAGTCACCAACCTTGGGGCGCCAAGATAAAGAACACTTTATGGATAACGATGCCAAGCATTCAAAACAAATGCATGATGACGAATACAATAGTAAAACCATGGGGCCACCGAAGCCGCCGCATGGCTCTGACCCCACTGATCCTAAGGGAATTCGTTTTAGAAATGATGAGGCTGGAGATTTTACGGTAAAAGCAGAACCGCCCAAAAAAAGCGATTAGCCCTATCTGCTTAGGTGTGAGCAGGGCGGTTGCCCTGCTTATGTTGCGCCTTAGCATGCCTCGCCGTACCATCGGTTAGCCTATTATTGTTAGCCAGTGCTCAGCCTTGATTTTTCAGACTTACAAATAAGGAAACCATAATGCGCAGTCAGTACTGCGGCGAACTCAACGCCTCGAATATCGATGAACAAGTCAGCCTGTGTGGCTGGGTGCATAACCGCCGTGACCATGGCGGGGTTATCTTTGTCGATCTGCGTGATCGTGATGGAGTCACCCAAGTGGTGTTTAACCCTGACGATGCGAAGAGCTTTGCTATTGCTGAGCGCGTGCGCAGCGAATTTGTTCTAAAAATTGAAGGCACAGTGCGCCGACGCCCTGAAGGCACAGTGAATCCAGGATTGCCGACCGGCGAGATCGAAGTACTTAACCAGGGCGTGACGATTTTAGCCAGTTCCGATGTGCCAGCCATTCCTGTTGATGACGAATCAGAAGTTAGCGAAGATAACCGTTTGCGTTATCGTTATCTCGATCTTCGTCGCTCAGTTATGCAGAATCGTTTGCGTAAGCGCTCAGAGCTGACTAATAGTCTGCGTAATTGGTTGACAGACAATGGCTTTCTAGAAATTGAAACGCCTATCTTGACCAAATCCACACCGGAAGGCGCGCGTGATTATTTAGTGCCTAGCCGCACGCATCAAGGTGAGTTTTTTGCGCTTCCGCAATCACCACAGTTGTTTAAACAATTGTTAATGATGTCGGGTATGGATAGGTATTATCAGGTCGCACGTTGTTTCCGTGACGAAGACTTGCGTGCTGATAGGCAGCCAGAATTTACCCAGCTAGATATCGAATTATCGTTTACCGACGAAGACAGCATCATGACGATGATGGAAGAAATGATTCGCCAAGGCTTCGCCAAAGTCATGGATATTGAGTTACCAAACCCATTTCCACGCATGCCTTACGACGAAGCAATGCAGCGTTTTGGTAGCGATAAGCCAGACTTGCGTGTCTCGCTAGAGCTGATAGAAGTCAGCGAATTAATGAAAGACGTTGAGTTCAAAGTTTTTTCAGGCCCAGCGCAAAACCCCAATGGTCGTGTTGCGGCCTTGCGCGTGCCACAAGGTGGCAAGCTTAGCCGCAAAGATATTGATGACTATACTCAGTATGTTGCCCAGTATGGTGCTAAAGGTTTGGCCTATATTAAAGTCAACGAGATCGGCAAAGGTGTTGAAGGCCTGCAATCACCGATTTTGAAATTTTTGCCTGACGACGTAGTGATGAAAATCATGGCAGCTACTGACGCGGCTGATGGCGATATTGTTTTCTTCGGTGCGGACAAAGCCAAAGTGGTTAATGATGCCTTGGGCGCCTTACGCGTAAAAGTGGGTCACGACCTTGGTTTGATGGAAGCCGGTTGGCGACCACTTTGGGTGACTGAATTCCCCATGTTTGAGTCTGATGATGCCGGTGGTTGGCATGCATTGCATCATCCGTTCACGGCTCCGTCCGTTGATAGTATCGATCAACTTAAAGCCGATCCAGGCGCAGCAAAATCGCGTGCCTACGACATGGTGCTAAACGGTACGGAGCTTGGTGGCGGCTCGATTCGTATTCACGACAGCGCAATGCAATCCGCGGTTTTAGAATTGCTCGGTGTGGGTGAAGAAGAAGCGAAAGAGAAATTTGGTTTCTTGCTGGATGCGCTACGTTATGGCTGTCCACCGCATGGTGGTTTGGCCTTTGGTATGGATCGTCTGGCGATGTTAATGTTGGGCGCAACATCGATACGCGATGTGATTGCCTTTCCTAAAACGCAGAGCGCTAGCTGCTTGCTTACCGATGCGCCGAGTGTGGTGGCATCACAACAATTGCGTGAGTTGGGCGTAAAGCTAGCGAAGAAGCCTGGTGCAGAAGAGAAGGTCTGAATGCAGTAAGGCTCTCAATTTTCGTGGTTAAGTTAGCATTAAGTCTTTGTTTTATATGATATTTTATTTACCTCCGGTTAATGGAGGCCAAGAGGTGTCACGATGACAGCAGCCCTACCCGTACAGCAGTTTAGTGAGCTAGACGAAGCGACTTGCGATGCGCGTATTCGCGCTGCTAAAGAAGCGTTGGGCGATAGATTGGTGATTCTTGGTCATCACTACCAGCGTGACGAAGTCTATCGCCATGCTGATGTCACCGGTGATTCGCTCAAACTGTCACAGTACGCAGCGCAATCAAAGGCCGAATATATCGTTTTTTGTGGTGTGCATTTCATGGCCGAGGTTGCCGATGTGTTGTCGCGACCCGACCAAGCAGCCATGTTGCCTGATTTGGCAGCGGGCTGTTCTATGGCTGATATGGCCAACTTGGCTCAGGTTGAGCGTGCGTGGCGCGAACTGGCGACGGTATTAGAGCCTGATGAAAGCATTACACCTATTACCTATATTAATTCAGCTGCTGATCTCAAATCATTTTGTGGTCGTCATGGCGGTATTGTCTGCACCTCAACCAATGCCAAACATGTGATTGATTGGGGCTTTAAGCAGCGCGGAAAAGTCTTGTTCTTTCCCGATGAGCATCTTGGTCGTAATACCGCTGATCGTATGGGTATTCCATTCGATCAAATGGCGGTATGGGATTACAACAGGCCTATGGGTGGTTTAACGCCAGAAGAAATTCGCAACGCCAAAGTCTTATTATGGAAAGGTTTTTGCTCTGTACACCAAATGTTTAAAGAAAAACATATTGATGCTTTTCTAGAAAAATACCCGGATGCAAAAGTCATTGCCCATCCTGAGTCTAGCTACGAGATTTGTCAGCGGGCCGATGAAGTGGGTTCAACTGAATATATTATTAACACCGTCAATGCATCGCCTGCTGGAACACGTTGGTTGGTAGCAACAGAGTTGAATTTGGTCAATCGCCTTAACGAACAAAATCCCGATAAGAATGTGCATTTCATGTCTCCCATGATTTGCATGTGCTCCACCATGTTTCGTATTAACCCGCAGCAATTATTGTGGGTGTTAGAGAACCTGGTACAAGGCAATGTTGTTAACCGTATTACGGTTCCAGAAGAAGAAGCCGACTATGCACGCTTAGCGCTTCAACGCATGTTTGATGTGTCGGTGGCCTTGGATTAAAAAACAGTTCAAATTATCCCTGACGCTATAAAACATGGCTGATCTTCAAGGCGGTATCGTCGTTTTCATCCATGGCGTGTTAATGAGTGGCCGTATCATGTCGCGGCTGCAAGCGCGTATTGAGCACGCTGGTTGGCAGACTGCTGTTTTTGATTATCCTTCACGCAGCCAAACCGTGGCTGAAAATGCTGCTGCCTTAGCTGATTTTCTCAAGCAATTCGACGGTCAGCCTATTTATTTGGTGGCACATAGCTCGGGTGGTCGAGTTTGTCTGCGTTGTTTGCAAGACCATCCTGAACTCAAGGTTCGTCGCTTTGTCGCGATAGGCACTCCCTTTTTTGCCAGCGCTGTCGCGCAAACCTTGTCACGTTATCGGCTCGGACGTTGGTTGTTGGGTCAAAGCATTGGCGAAGGTGGGTTGACTACGGATTGTGCTGATTGGCAGGGCGAGACCGGAATAGGTGTTATTGCCGGTTCAAACCGAATTGGCGTCAGTAATTGTACGGATCGTTTTTCTCGTCCTCTAGCGCGTCCACACGATGGTACGGTCACGGTGGCGTCAACACGCTTGCCGGGTATTAGTGACCATACCACTGAGCATCACTCACATACTCTGCTGCTCTATTCCGAATATGTGGCGATTCAGGTTATTCATTTTATCGACTTTGGTTTTTTCAAGCACGATGAGTGCTTAAGTGCCCTTAATTCCCCTTAATCACGGCGGCTAGCAGTGGTAAACTTACTTGATTATCCAATAAAGCAAAGAAGAGAGCATGGCCGGACACAGTAAATGGGCGAATATTCAGCATCGCAAGGGCGCGCAAGATAAAAAGCGCGGGAAAGTCTTCACCAAACACATTCGAGAAATCACCGTTGCAGCACGGGCAGGCGGTGGTGATGTGGCAGCCAATCCGAGTTTGCGCTTGGCGATTGATAAGGCGCTTGGCGCCAATATGACCAAAGACACGATCGAGCGCGCGGTAAGACGTGGTTCGGGTGATCTCGATGGTGAGAATTACGAAGAAGTACGCTATGAGGGTTACGGCCCAGGTGGTACGGCAGTCATCGTCGATTGCATGACCGATAATCGCAATCGTACGGTTGCTGAAGTGCGCCATGCCTTTAGTAAGCACGGCGGAAACATGGGGACTTCTGGCTCAGTGGCGTATCTCTTTAGCCAGATAGGGGTGTTGGTCTATCCTCCTGAGAGTGATGAAGACGCCATTATGGAGCAAGCTTTAGAGGTGGGTGCTGAGGATGTGGTCAGTCACGATGATGGCTCGATTGAAGTAGTCACTAGTTTTGAAGATTTTACCCGTGTTAACGAAGCCATGACGGCAGCGGGTCTTGAGCCGGCAATGTCCGAAGTGACGATGCGTGCCTCTTTGGCAGCGGCGCTAGATTTTGATGGCGCCGAAAGCCTGATGAAATTGATCGATAGGCTCGAAGACCTTGATGATGTGCAAGACGTTTATTCTAATGCTGAGATTTCAGATGAAATCATGGCTAGTTTAGATAATTGATGCGCGTACTTGGTATCGACCCTGGTTCACGTATTACCGGCTACGGGATTATTGAGGTCAGTGGCGGTGAAAGTCGCTATATTGATTGTGGTTGTATTCGTGCGGGTGATGGGGCTTTGCCGCAGCGGTTAAAAATTATTTTCCAAAGCCTGACTGAAATTATTGCTGATGCGCGGCCAGACACTGTGGCGATCGAATCAGTTTTCATGAATCGCAATGCTGATTCAGCGCTAAAACTGGGTCGTGCGCAAGGCGCAGCTATGTGTGCTGCGGTGGTCCAAGATTTAGAGGTTACCGAATATACGCCAGCGCAGGTCAAGCAAGCGGTAGTCGGTAAAGGTAATGCCGCCAAAGAGCAAATTCAGCATATGGTAAAAATTTTATTGGGTCTTTCAAAAAGTCCGCAAGCCGATGCGTCGGATGCTTTGGCGGTGGCCTTGACCCATATTCATACAAGTCAAACACTGCTCAAGGTCAAGCAGGTCAGCGCAGCAAGGCAAGGGCGTATGCGATGATTGCTCAGTTGCGTGGGAAGTTGCTCGTCAAACAGCCGCCAGTGATTTTGCTCGACGTGAATGGTGTTGGTTATGAAGTCGAAGCACCGATGTCGACTTTTTATGTTTTGCCGACGATTGGTCAAGAGCTTGTCATTCATACGCATATGGTGGTGCGTGAAGATGCGCAATTACTCTATGGTTTTGCCAGTTTGCAAGAACGTTCTTTGTTTCGGAGTCTAATCAAGGTTAATGGTGTTGGCGCTAAATTGGCGTTAACTATTCTCTCTGGGGTGTCTGTGACTGATTTTAGCCATTATGTTATGGAAGATAATAGCGCGGCTCTTGTGCGTTTGCCTGGTATTGGTAAGAAGACGGCAGAACGCTTGATTATCGAAATGCGTGATCGCATTGGTGATGTTGCGAGTCTAGGCGACGGTATCGCTCAGACAGCGTCGGTATCTAGTGGTCCAGATAGCCCATTGGCCGACGCGGTGAGTGCCTTGATTGGGTTGGGTTATAAACCACAGGACGCAAGTCGGATGGTGCGTCAAATTGGTGTGGATGGTTTGGCTAGTGAGGAGATTATTCGCCGTGCCTTACAAGCAGCTATTGCCTAGGGTATGCTCAGCTAATCTATGAACGAATATATTGATTCTGATCGACTGATTAATACCGAGGCAAGTAGCGAAGAGCGGCGTATAGAAACCGCTATTCGACCGCGCAGCTTGGCTGAATATGTTGGGCAGCCGGTAGTTTGTGAGCAGATGGAGATTTTCATCCAGGCGGCGCGGCAGCGTGGTGATGCGCTTGACCATACCTTGGTCTTTGGTCCGCCAGGATTAGGTAAGACCACGCTTGCTCATATTATTGCTGAAGAAATGGGTGCCAAAATTCGTGAAACTTCTGGCCCGGTTTTGGAAAAGGCCGGTGACTTGGCCGCTATGCTGACTAATTTAGAGCCTCATGACGTGTTGTTTATCGATGAGATACACCGTCTGAGTCCTGCAATTGAAGAAATTCTATATCCGGCAATGGAAGATTATCAGCTTGATTTAATGATCGGTGAAGGTCCGGCCGCACGTTCTATTAAGCTAGATCTACCCCCATTTACCTTGGTCGGTGCAACGACACGGGCAGGCATGTTGACGTCTCCGTTACGAGACCGTTTCGGTATTGTGCAACGGCTCGAGTTTTACTCAAAAGAAGATCTGTGTTTTATCGTTGCTCGCTCGGCAGAGATCTACGGTGTCTCGATGGAGCCGCAAGGCGGAGATGAAATTGCTTGTCGTTCGCGTGGCACGCCACGAATCGCCAATCGCTTATTAAGACGTGTGCGTGATTATGCTGAGGTTAAGGCGGATGGGCGTATAAATCGTGATATTGCTAGCTTAGCGCTTGATATGCTTAAAGTTGATGCCAATGGTTTTGACTCCATGGATCACCGTCTACTTGAAGCGATAGTTAAAAAATTCGATGGTGGCCCGGTTGGTGTTGACAGTCTGGCAGCGGCTATTGGTGAAGAGCGCAGTACAATAGAAGATGTATTAGAACCGTATTTGATACAACAAGGTTTTATGATGCGTACGTCGCGTGGTCGTGTCGCGACGCAAAGTACTTATCATTTGTTTGGACTAAATATGCCCAAACAAACTGAACCGTCGGCATTGGAACTATTAAGTGACTGAGTTTGTTTGGCCGTTACGTGTTTACTATGAGGATACGGACAGCGGTGGTGTTGTTTATTATGCCAATTATCTGAAATTTTTGGAGCGTGCAAGAACCGAATAGTTGCGTGCTCGTGGTTATGAGCAGGATGCGCTTATTGCGCAGCAAGGGCTTATTTTTGTAGTACGTTCGGTGAGGCTAGACTTTTTGCAGCCAGCTCGTTTTAATGAGCAAGGTGGCCCATCAAGAGGGCATTAAAAAGAACCCTTGGGGTGCAAGAGGTTAGGCGCAGTGGTACTGTTCTGTGTAGTGCAGCGGTCAAAATTGCTTGTTTTGCTAGTGACTCGTTAAAGCCAACGCGATTGCCGAATGCCATGATTGAGGAGTTTGTCGAGTGAATACAGATATGTCACTGATTTCTCTGGTTATTGAAGCCAGTGTGGTCGTGCAGCTGGTGTTGTTGATTTTGGTCTTAGCGTCTATGGCTTCATGGAGTATTATTTTTCATAAGGCGCGTATGGTAAGCAAAGCGACTAAAGCGGCTGATGTTTTTGAGAGTGATTTTTGGTCTGGTGGCGAGCTTAATACGCTTTATAGAAAACTCACCTCAAGTAATAAAAACGTATACGGAATGGAGGCGATGTTTGAGTCGGGTTTTAAAGGGTTTTTAAGGCTACGTAAGCAACAAAATGCTGATCCAGAGGCCATGGTTGAAGCAGCGCAGCGCTCGATGCGTGTCGTCATGAATAAACAAATCGATGCGCTGGAGAATAGATTGCCATTTTTAGCCACAGTGGGTTCAACCAGTCCTTATATCGGTTTACTTGGCACGGTTTGGGGAATCATGAATTCATTCCGCGCCTTAGGTGATGTGCAACAGGCGACACTATCAATGGTTGCCCCCGGCATTGCTGAAGCGTTGATTGCTACGGCTATGGGTTTGTTTGCAGCAATACCCGCAGTGATTGCTTTTAATCGTTACAACACTGACGTTGAGCGGTTGATTGGTCGCTATGACAATTTCATGGAAGAATTTGCCAGTATTCTTCATCGCCAAGCTCACGTATAAGGCAGCGTTGAAAGACTATGCGTCGTCATAAACGTAAGCAACCTATATCAGAGATCAACGTTGTGCCTTACATTGACGTTATGCTGGTCTTGCTGATCATTTTTATGGTGACAGCGCCGTTGTTGCAGCAGGGCGTTGAAGTTGATTTACCTCCTGCTAAGGCTAATCCTGTAGGCGGTGATGTGGGTAGTAGTGATAGCTTAATAGTCAGTGTCGATGCTGACGGTAACTATTATCTCAATGCAGGTGAAGATGTCAGTGAACCTAAGTCAGCCAATGAAATAGAGAATCGTGTGAGAGCCGTGCTTAAGCGCAAGCCCGAAACAAGGGTTTATTTAGAGGGTGATACGGCCGCAAATTACGGTGCTGTTGTTGGAGCTATGGTGTTGCTGCAGCAAGCGGGTGTGTTAAGTGTAGGGTTTTTGACTGATCCGCCAGAATTACAAGACCAATAATAGCGAGTGATGTCAGGGTTTTTTGAAAAGTTTAGAGCTTTTATTTTAGCGGCAGTTGTGCATGTCCTCATTGGTGGACTATTGATTGTTGGTTTTGATCACAGCACACCGATAGCAAAGCCGATGGCGCGAGAGCGGGTTGAAATCGTCAGAGGCAGCATAGTAGACGCTTCCGCGTTACAAGAACAGATAGACAAGAAAGAACAAAAAGAGCGGGAAAAGCACCAGGCTAAGGTAGATAGACAGAAAAAATTAGAAGATGCGTCGAGAAAAGCGAAAGAGGCGAAAAAGAAGGCTGAGCTAGAAGTAAAAAAATTGGCTGAACGGAAAGTGGCAGATAAAAAACGGTTAGCAGATTTAGCAATAAAGAGGAAGTTAGAGGAAGAGGCGAAAAGCAAAGCTGAGGCGGCAAAAAAGAAAGCCGAGTTAGAAGTAAAAAAATTAGCCGAGCAAAAAGTGATTAAAGAGAAACGTTTGGTTGAAATAGAAGTCAAACGCAAAGCAGAAGAAGCAGCTAAACAAAAGGCTGAAGAGACGAGAAAGAAAGCAGAAATTGAGGCTGCGCAAAAAAAAGCAGCGGAAGAACAGCGCAAAACTGAAGAGGTGCGCAAAAAGGCTGCTGCCGAGGCAAAGCGCAAGGCCGATGAGGCGGCGCAGAAGCAGCGAAATGCAGAAGAGCAGCGTTTGCTAGATCAATTGTTAGAGAGTGAAGGTGTTGGACTCGAAAACGAGAATCAAAGTCAGTTGCAAATATTACAGCAACGTTATGAAAATGACATTATTCAGAAGGTTCAGTCATCTTGGTTTCGCCCGGCTAACTTTCAAGTGGGCTGGGAATGTAAGGTGTTGGTTAGGCAAGGGCCTGGTGGAGTTGTGTTGAGCGCGGCGGTGATTGACAGTGAATGTGATGGTGATGAACAGTTTCGCAACTCTGTTGAGAGTGCGGTGTATCGAGCGGATCCGTTGCCTCCGCCAGAAGACTTAAGTCTGTTCGCGAGAGAATTGAAATTAACATTTAGACCGGAAAATTAAATGAAATTACTGAAGTTTGCCGCGTTATGTATTGTATTGAGCGTAGTGTCTACGACGTCATGGTCGAAGCCCCTAGAGATCGAGATCACTAAGGGTGTGGATACTGCCTTGCCGATTGCGATCGTGCCGTTTGGTTGGAATAGTGCAACGGTAATACCACTCGATGTGGCGGCTGTCGTGACGGCTGACTTGCAGCGTACTGGATTGTTTGAAGCCATCGATGACAGCGATTTTTTGTCAGCACCGACGGCTATTGATGATGTTGAGTTTCGTGATTGGCGTCTACTTAATGCGAGTAATCTTATCATTGGTGACATTACGGAAGACTCTGATGTCTATGTCATTGAGTTTTACGTTTTTGATGTTTTTAAAGGTAAGAAGTTAACGGGTTATGCATTGCGTGCGAATAAGCAAAATCTGCGTAATGCTGCGCATCAGATAAGTGATATTGTTTACGAAGCATTGACTGGGCAGCCCGGTGCATTTGCCACTCGAATAGCCTATGTCTCTGTCGGTGAAAAAGCGAACAAGAAACGCTATTCACTACAAGTATCCGATGCCGATGGATTTAATCCGCAATCCTTATTGACTTCGCCTGAACCGATATTGTCACCAAGTTGGTCGCCTGACGGTAACCAGATGGCCTATGTATCGTACGAAGAGCGTCGTCCGCGTATCTATATTCAAGAGGTGGCTACGGGTAAACGCGAGGTGATTTCATCGTTTCCTGGGCTTAACGGGGCGCCAGTTTGGTCTCCCGACGGTAAAAAGCTGGCCTTGGTATTGTCTAAAGATGGCAACCCAGATATCTACGTGATGGATATGGCGAGCCGTGAGTTAACACGCTTAACGACGAGTACTGCGATTGAGACAGAACCGACATGGGCACCCAACGGCAAAATGCTGGCTTTTACCTCAGATCGGGGTGGTAACCCGCAAATTTACCGTATTTCAGTCAATGGCGGTCGCAGTGAACGACTGACATTTGAGGGTAAGTACAATGCGCGGCCGCGTTTTTCTCCAAATGGTGAGTTTTTAGCCATGGTGCATGTTGGCAACAACAGTGGCGGGGCTTACCGTATTGCGGTGCTTGATATGGATATTGGAACCTTACGAGTTTTGACCGAAGGGCAGTTAGATGAGTCGCCAAGCTTTTCACCAAATGGTAGCATGATCATCTATGCAACCGAGCAACAGGGCCGCGGTGTACTTGCGGCAGTGTCGACAGATGGGCGCGTGCATCAACGTTTGAGTATTGAGGACGGCGATACTCGAGAGCCAGTTTGGTCTCCTTTTAAAAATTAGTGTTAGTGAGGATAGATAATGATTACTATGATTAACCGGTTGTTGTTGGCAGTATTAGTGATAGCTATGGCTGCGTGTTCGTCGACAAAGCAAACAGGTGAGGGTGTCGATATTGAAGATCGTCAACCTGCTGAATTTTCTATAGAAGATGGCGAGGATGGTGTGTCCATTGGTGGTATTGGCGATGGCGTGTCGGGCGGCGAAACCAATGGTATTGGCAGCGATGGCTCCTATTCATTTACCGAGCTTGATGATCCTGATAGTCCGTTGTCTGAGCGCATTATTTATTTTGCGTCGGACTCTAATGTTATCGGTAATGAATATACGTCGATGATTGAAGCGCATTCACGCTTTTTGGCTGATAACCCGGAAGTGAATGTGGTTTTGGAAGGCCATACTGATGAGCGCGGTACGCGTGAATACAATCTTGCCTTGGGTGAGCGTCGTGCTAAGTCTGTACGTGATTTTCTGCTTTTACAAGGTGCGTCAGTGAGTCAGGTTGAGATGATCAGCTATGGTGAAGAGCGGCCTGCGCAGTCTGGTCAAGGTGAGTCATTCTGGGGTCAGAACCGTCGCGTAGAGATTCTTTACACTAATCGCTAGAGTATAAAATGTTGTATCGCTATTTACTTGTTACGAGCTTTTGTTTGGGCAGTTGCCTTGTTAGTTCATTTGCCGTTGCTGATGAAGCTGCGTTGGACCAACGTATCTCTCGCTTGGAGCGCATGCTCGAATCGCAGCCCTTGGTAGAAATGTTGCGCCGCTTAGAGGCGCTGCAACAAGATGTGAAGCAAATGCGTGGTGAGCAAGAGCAGCTGAACTACAGTATAGAAGGGATAAAAAAACGCCAACGCGATTTATATCTTGATATTGATCAACGACTGATGGCTTTTGAGCAGTCTGGTGCTATTGGTAGCGGGGCCGGTGAGTCGGCAGCGAATGATAACGCTGATGTCAGCAATGCGGGCGCTACGATTGATGACCGTAAAGAGTTATTAGACTATCAAAATGCTTTTGAGATTTTGCGCACGCGTCGTTATGATGATGCAATAGTCGCGTTTAAATCTTATGCCGAGCGTTATCCGAGTGGGAAATATTTAGCCAATGCAAAGTATTGGCTGGGTGAGGCGAATTATGTCACGCGTCGTTTCCCTGTGGCGATTGAAGAACTCAACAAAGTTTTGAAAGATCACCCTAAGAGTAACAAGGTGCAAGATGCCTTATTAAAAATAGGGTTCTCCTATTACGAACTAAAGCAATGGCCTGAGGCGCGCGCTAGCCTACAGAAATTGGTCGATGCTTATCCAGGTTCTACTGCGGGCAAGCTCGCGCATAAGCGGCTTGACCAGATGGATGCAGATGGGCGTTAGCCGCCTGTCCTGAATTTTTCGAATTGATCACCATGTCTGCTGCCAAAGCCAGCTTGCGTATTTCAGAAATATTTTGTTCGCTGCAAGGTGAAGCAAGAGATGTTGGTTTCCCCACCGTTTTTGTTCGTTTAACGGGTTGTCCTTTACGTTGCGTTTGGTGTGACACTGAGTACGCTTTTCATGGCGGCGAGACACTAGGTTTCGATGCCATATTATCTCAAGTTGCTGCTTTCAATACGCGGCGTGTCACTGTCTCTGGTGGTGAGCCGTTGGCACAAAAACAGTGTGTTGATTTGTTGGCACTGCTGTGTGATCAGGCTTATCAGGTCTCTTTAGAAACCAGTGGCGCGATAGATGTCTCTCAAGTTGATCAGCGTGTGGTCAAAGTGGTTGATGTTAAGCCGCCTGGTTCGGGTGAGAGTAGCAAGAACCGCATCGAAAATTTTCGATTCTTAAATGAAAATGATCAACTGAAATTTGTTATTAGTGATCGCGCTGATTATGATTGGTCATTGCAGTTTATTGATCAACACGACTTGGTATCATGTTGCGAACTATTGTTCTCCCCCGTTTATGATGTTATGCCTGCCTCAGACCTGGCTAACTGGTTACTGGCAGATCAACGCGATATTCGTTTGCAAATTCAGTTGCATAAATACCTATGGGGTGAGGTTGCGGGAACATGACTGTTGCTGAACCTGTGCAACGCGCCATTGTATTGTTATCGGGTGGACTCGATTCTGCTACCGTTCTCGCTGAGGCAAAAGAGTGCGGCTATCAAATTTATGCTTTGAGCTTTGATTATAGTCAGCGACATCGCAGTGAACTCGATGCCGCTCGTCGCTTAGCGTTAAGTGCGCAGGTGACCGAGCATCGAGTCATAGATCTCACCGCATTGGGCGCGTTAGGTGGTTCTGCGCTAACGGATACAGCGATCTCAGTGCCGGAGCAGGGTGGAGATGCGATACCAGTGACTTATGTGCCGGCGCGGAATACTATTTTTTTGTCTTATGCGCTTGCCTGGGCCGAAGTACTGGCAGTGAATAACGTCTTTATCGGCGTGAACGCGGTGGATTACTCTGGCTATCCCGATTGTCGGCCAGAATTTGTCCATGCATTTTCAACTATGGCTAATTTGGCGACGAAGGCGGCTGTTGAAGGTCATCAATTTCATTTACATACCCCCTTGATCAATATGACGAAGGCCGAGATTATACGCCGTGGTATTGGCCTGGGTGTCGACTACAGTCTCACTGTCTCATGCTATCAGGCTGATGCGCAGGGTCGTGCTTGTGGGCACTGTGATTCATGTCGGCTGCGCGCCGAAGGATTTAGTGCGGCGGGAATACCTGATCCTACGCGATATTGTTAGCTGCCCCGAGTTAATCCTTGTTTTTCCTGGCTTTTTTAGTAGAATGACGCGTTCCCTGGTAATGGGTCGTTAGCTCAGTTGGTAGAGCACCGGACTTTTAATCCGATGGTCATAGGTTCAAATCCTATACGACCCACCATTCTCATTTCTATTTTATTTCTGAATCCCTTTTTTATTGCTAATTTTATGGCGACGGCGATCGTAAGCCCTGCGACACTCGCTATTTACTTGAGATAGCCGGTTTGGTGACGCCTATCTCTAGTTCCATAGCTTTAAGAGCGCACTCAGAGCCGACAAACCTTAGTTAATTTACTCAAAGCAAGGCCTAGATATATAGAGTATATGGCCGATAACTAGCTGGGTGCCGCGTTATCTTGCTCGATCAGCGGAGGTGAATCTAAGGGATTTCTTGATAGCAATGAACTCTATACGAAATGAGACTGTACTGGAAAATGGTTTTTTTGGCTGCCGTATGTGCCGCTCTGTGGCCTTGGCCACTTTTTTGGCGATTATTCTTGTCGAAATCATTATTCTGATTCCTTCGTATAGTAATTTTTCTAGAGACTGGCAGCGTGACCGTGAAGAAGTGGCGTTGGTCGCGACACGCTTTGCGTTATTTTCTCTGAAGGAAGACACGTCGGCATCCTACGATGCCGTTGCCAACGCACTCAATACACTTGTGACCAGCGACGTCATCTTAGGTTGGCGAATAGTAGATGGACCTGGCGATGACCGAATTAGACATTTTGCAGATAGGGCTAATGATGTATTGGACAATAGTTTGCAAGGCGCGGGTTTGGTGACTGAAATAGAAGAGACGAAGGATGTCATATGGTCTGGCCAGACATTGCTCATCCCTTTTGATGTGGAAGTCAGGTTGGATATGCGTGGTTTGATGCGTGCCTCAATAGCGTTTATTTGGAGAATCGTTGGCCTGGTTTTCGTGATTAGTATTTTTGTCACTATGGTGACGATGTATGTATTACATAGACAAGTGTTAAGACCCATTTTGGCGCTTCGTACTTATGCATTGAAGGCGAGTGGCAACGCGGTGCATACCCGTGCACTGGTCGATAATCAATCGCCTAATAGTGAAGTGGGTGATGTTATCGATGCGTTTAATGGTTTGCTTGTCCGAGTGGGTGATCACATTCAGAGTGCGCACTATGATGAATTGACCCGCTTGCCAAATCGTTCTCTGGGTTCTGATCGATTACGGCAGGCATTGAGCTACGCGGCGCGACATCACCGCTCTGGTGCGGTGATGTTTATTGATATCGATAATTTCAAAGAAATTAATGACACTATGGGCCATGGCATGGGTGATGAACTACTCAAGCACACGGCTGAGAGGTTATCGGGTGTATTGCGTGGTACCGATAGTGTCGCGCGTTTAACGGGCGCCGAGAGCGCCAATAAAACGGCTGATAATGAAAATATGATTGCTCGTTTTGGTGGCGATGAGTTTATGGTTATACTCCCGGAATTAGCCTCGGAAGAGGATGCTTCGATAGTGGCAGGTCGATTGAGCGAGGCATGCGCGGCTCCCTTTCAACTGCATGGACGAGAGCTGCTTTCAACCGTTAGTATTGGTATCGCAATATTTCCAAGGGATGGAGATAATCATCAAGACCTAATGATGAATGCTGACACTGCGCTTTATTCTGTCAAAGATTCGGGTCGAAATAACTATCGTTTTTATTCGGCAGAAATGAATAGCATGCTTGTTGATCGCCTGGATATTGAGCTGCAGCTACGACATGCTTTGGAGAAAAACGAGCTGACGCTTTACTACCAGCCTCTTGTCGATATTAAGACACAAAAAGTGATGGGGGTTGAGGCGTTGTTGCGTTGGCAGAATGAATGCTTTGGTTCGATTGAACCCGATCGGTTTATTCCCATTGCTGAAAGTTCAGGACTTATTGTTCCTATTGGTGAATGGGTGTTAGAACAAGCCTGTTTAACCGCAACAAAGCTTAGCCAGAGAGGGTTTCCCATGCGTATGGCGGTTAATGTCTCGACGAGACAGTTTCGCGATAAAGGTTTCGTTGATGTGGTCTCCAGCGTGCTGAGTCGAAGTCTATTGCCTGCTTCGGAATTAGAGCTTGAAATAACAGAAAGCCTTTTAGTCGATGAAACATGTGAGCCTACGGAAATTATTAATGAGCTGCGAGAGCTTGGCATTAGATTCTCTATTGATGATTTTGGTACGGGTTATTCTTCGTTGAGTTATTTACGACGTTTTGATGTTAATACGTTGAAGATTGATAGGTCGTTTATTGCTGGTGTCAGTGACAATGAAAAAGATGCATCACTGGCACGCACAATTATTGATATGGCAAAAAACTTTGGTCTGGAGATTATTGCCGAAGGGGTGGAAGATCAAACACAACTCGATTTCTTGATGCGTCATGATTGTGATATAGCTCAAGGTTATTATCTAGGTAGACCTATGCCCTATGACGATTTACTTGAGGTTCTAATGACGCGTGATAAGAACTAAATAGTCATTTTTCAGCGCATCATGGAAGGTGCAAAAATTGTGCAATATATTTCTATCAGTACCCCTTAATCACTAGATATATCTGCCGCTAATACCTGGATAAGGGTAACCTTATTTATTTTGGAAACTGTCAGCACGTTAGTGAGAAATATTATTCAATATAAAGGGAGTAAGAGGCGATGACGTCTAACTCCGTAAACACGATGAAAGGTGGCGGGCAATTTTTAAATTGTCGGATCTGTTGGAAGGTTGCGTTAGCTACCTTTTTTGCAGTTTTGCTCGTCGAGGCGATTATTTTAATCCCGTCATATAAAAATTACTCTAGAGATTGGCAGCAAAACAAACATGAGCAAGCGCTGTCTGCGGCGAAGGGAATTTTTTCGTCAATGCATGACTTTAGTGCAGCTAGCGTCGACGAGATGACAGAATGTCTGAATATTCTTACTCGAAGCATGACGCTTCTTGGCTGGACATTATATTCCAGCGGGGAGGGTGAAAAGCTTGCTCAGGGGGGTAATCTACCGGCGACGTCGATCAGCAAAGATACAAGACAATCTCTTGTGGACACATCAAGTGGTCAGGTGCTTGATGTGTTGTGGCGTGGGAATACTTTTGGCCTGCCCTATGATATTCAAGCTCGACTTAGTATGGATGGTTTGACGGCGGCATTAGAGGCCTTTCTTATTCGGATCTTCGGGCTTATCGCGATTATTAGTTTATTTGCAACAATCGTCACAATGTTTGTGTTGCATAAAACAGTCTTGCGCCCTGTTTTAAGTTTGCGTTCTCATTTGCAAAAAGAAGGTGTGGAAACCGGCGATCTTAAGACGTTAATATCTGACGTTAAGGGCGATGATGAGATCGGCGATGTCGTTGACGCCTTCAACGATATGGTAATAAATATCGGTGATAAGCATCGAATTATTCGCGAAAACGAAAAAGAGTTAAAAAATGCGCGTGATAATCTTGAACGCCGCGTAGATGAAAGAACAGATGCTTTAAGGCGAGAGATAAAAGAAAGGCAAGGTGTTGAGACAGAGCTACGTGAAAATGAACGCCGCTTATTTAAGATGGCTAACTATGATGAGTTGACTGATCTGCCTAATCGCCTGCTGGGGTTGGATCGTTTAAATCAAGCCATCGAGTTGACTAAGCGACACCACTGTTCGGGTGCGCTCATGTTCATTGATCTTGATAACTTTAAGGAGATCAACGACACCATGGGACACGGTATGGGTGATGAGCTTCTTATGCAAACAGCAGGACGCCTATCTAGCGCCTTGCGCGGGACAGATAGTGTAACCAGTCGAAATGTAAAGACCGGAGATGGACCCGAGGCGCTGCGTAAGGAGAGCGGTGATATTGTCGCGCGAATTGGTGGTGATGAATTCATGGTTATTTTACCGTCGATTGCTTCTGGGCAAGATGCTGCATTAGTGGCTGGCCGCCTAAGCGAAGCTTGCGCAGAGCCTTTTTTCCTCAATAATCACGAGGTATTTGTGACAGCAAGCATCGGTATCACTGTGTTTCCTGAAGATGGCGCTGAGGCACAAGCACTTATGATGAGTGCCGATACAGCACTTTATGCTGTCAAAGATTCAGGTAGAAATGGCTTTCAGTTCTTTTCTCCAGAAATGAATAAACGCCTTATTGAACGACTGGAAATTGAGTCACAGCTTCGTCATGCGCTCGATAATGACGAATTTACCGTACTCTATCAACCCATTGTTGACGTTAAAACGAGTGAAATCATTGCTGTTGAGGCATTGCTTAGGTGGAATAATTCCACCCTGGGTTGGGTGTTGCCAGACCAATTCATTCATGTGGCAGAGGGGACTGGTTTAATCATTCCTATTGGCGCGTGGGTATTGGACGAGGCATGCAAGGTTGCCGCGGAGCTGGATAGGATGGGCTTGCCGATTCGTATGGCGATTAATGTTTCAGCACGACAGTTTCGCGGTGGACACTTTGTTGAGTCAGTTGTTGCAGCGCTTGAAGCCTACGAGCTACCTCACGACAGGCTTGAGGTGGAGATAACTGAAAGCCTATTGGTCGATGAGCAGTCAGAGGCGGTTAATACTATTAAAAGCCTGCGTAAGCTTGGCGTTCGATTGTCAATTGATGATTTTGGTACAGGTTATTCTGCACTGAGTTATTTACGACGGTTTGATGTTAATACGCTAAAAATCGATCGTTCCTTTGTTAGTGGTGTTAGTGATAGCGAACAAGATGCATCGCTGGCCCGCACCATTATTGCTATGGCGAAAAATTTTGGCCTAGAAATTATTGCAGAAGGGGTTGAGTCAGAGTCGCAGCTGGAGTTTTTGAAGGAACATCAATGTGATTTTGCGCAAGGCTATTACTTCGGTAAACCTATGCCGTATGAAAAATTACTCGAAGTGGCTAAGGCACCTATGGTAGTTTAGGGCTAGTTTAGTGGGTGTGTAGTGATGTTTGATTACGACTGGGCGGAGATTGAACAATGCATATCGAGTTGCTCATGTTTAAGCAGGAAGATATTGGGCGCTTATTATCATGGGTCGATAGTAAAGAGCTATTGTTAAGTTGGGCGGGTTCTTTTTTTGAATTTCCGCTATCACAGATGCAATGCGAGCAGTATTTAGAAACTTCTTTGGTTGAGCCGCCGAGCCGGTTGATTTTTAAGGCGGTAGATAGTGATAGCGGCGAAGTTGTTGGTCATATAGAGTTAGATGGTATTGACTTGGAAAATCAGTCTGCCTTTATTTCACGTGTATTAGTGGGAGCGAATGCGCAGCGTGGTCGCGGGATAGGCCAGGCAATTGTTCTTCAGCTTGTGAATGCAGCATTTACTCAGTTAGCGCTACACCGAATCGCAGTTGGCGTATTAGATTTTAATGATTCTGCGGTTTATTGTTACGAGAAGTGTGGTTTTAAATACGAAGGTCGTTATCGCGATATTGTTAAGTGTGGCGATCAATATTACTCGGTAGTCACAATGAGCTTGTTGCGCAGCGAGTGGCAGAGTGCCGAAAAATAATCGGTTTAATTGCTGACTATTTTTTTAAGTTGGTCAATGTCTAATGGTTTATGTAGATAGCCTTTAACAAAATCGAAATCCATTGCTTTGTCTACGTCTGCTTGATTATTGGATGATGTTAGGAATACGACGACTGGCGTCGCGCAATAATCTCGTTCTTGGCGTAATTTTTTGAAAACTTTCAGGAACTCGAAGCCATCCATTAACGGCATATTGATGTCGAGCAAAATTAATCCAGGTGGAAATTCATTCTTGTATTCCGCTTTGTTATTATCATAGTCGCTCAAAAAAACAATGGCTTCTTCACCGTTAGCAGAGTTGAAGACTTGCTTTGTAAAACCACTTTCGGTTAATTGGCGTTTTATTAGGTACTGATCGATATCGTTGTCATCGATAACGAGAACGGAACTTTTCATAGTGCTGTAGACCTATTCATTGATTGGCAATGTTATTGTAAAACAGGTATCTCCTGGCCTACTAGTAAAACTTACTATACCATTAATTTGTGTGATATGTTTTTTTACCAAATAAAGTCCAAGACCGCTACCGTTGGCAGATTGACGATGAAAACGACTAAACATACCGAATACACGGGCATGTTGCGACGGTGGTATGCCAAGCCCGTTATCTTTTATCTTTATGACAAATTCTGTGTTGTTTGAGTAGGTGGTGGTCTCAATGCGCTTATCTTCATTAGTTGGGCCACAATACTTAATTGCATTGGATAACAAATTTTCCAATGATTGGCGTAGCCGGTTGGCTTGGCAGCGCAAGGTGTGGGTGTGATTATGGTTATGTGAAATGTGAATTCTTTTTTCTTTAATTTGCAAAGCGAGTTGGTCGGTGATGTCGTCGATCATCCCGCTGATGTCTACTTCAACAATCGACTCTGAAAGCGCATCGGAGCGAGTGATGTTTAATATATCTTGAATAAGTTCTTCACCGCGATATGCTAATTTCTCTATGTGATCAACGTTTATTGTGGCTTCGTTTATATTGCCACTTTTTATGTCTTGCTTTACAAAGTGCGTGAGCCCGCGAATTGATGTTAGTGGCGATTTTAAATCATGAGAAGTGTGGTAGCTAAATTGCTCTAAAGCGGAATTTTTTTCTTCAAGTTTTGTGGTGCGTTCTTCTAGTGAGGCTTCTGTCTTGGCGAGTCTTTTATAGTCTGCCCCGAGGCTACGTGAAAGTAGCATGCCAATTAATGTGGCCACTATAGCGATGAGCGTGATCAAAGCGATCATTATTCGTAATACTAAGGAGACTGTTCGTGATACAAAAGGCTCAAACTTCTCAGAATTGTCAGTAAATCCAGAGACAGCGGTATTCAGCGCAGTGAGAAACTGATCTTTAGTTAGCTTTTTTTCTTCATAAGCCTGTACTTGATTAAGTATATTATCCCCAAGCCGTAGGTCATCATGACAAAGCTCAATGGCGTCGTAGGTTCCGATAGTTTTCATTAAAGTGCGCTCAAACCACGTGGCAATTTTCAGGCAATCTATTGGTTGTTGGCGTATATCTCGAATATTAGCGGAAAGGGTTTTTGTATCGATAAGAAAACCACTTTCAAAACGAGCAACATTGGTTGAAAAAACATGATTGTATTTTACGTGTAAAAAATTTAACTCATGCAGTTTGGCTCCCTTCGCAATTTCGAATGCACCGACAACACTGATTACGCCAGCAATAACAATAATGGTATTGATCAGCTTAAGCTTGGCTTTGACTGACAGTGAACCGAAGTTGTTTATTGTTTGCATGTT
Organism: Gammaproteobacteria bacterium; assembly: GCA_002400905.2. Lineage (GTDB taxonomy): Bacteria > Pseudomonadota > Gammaproteobacteria. The sequence continues at coordinate 24,469 of NVRQ02000012.1, forward strand.
ATTCGGTTGCACCGAGTGGATTTAGACTGCGTTGGTAAGTGCGCTGTAAGATGGGTGTGTTTACGCTGGCCCGGTGAAGGGTGAGACCAAGATTTCGGATCACATTAGCTTTAATGATTCTCCAGCGATCCATTTGCATCGGGCTCAATATCTTTGTCAATGTTTCGATACGAGATAGTGGGATATTTTCTACCGCTTCAAAGAGTGTGGCTAGCCACGAGACATCTTTTGACCCGCCATTGCTATAAACGGTTTTACCACGTAATAGTGAGTTAAGTCGTTGCGCTACCGTGCGTGCATCAGAATCATATTCAATGAGTGTCTCTTGCTTGATGCCATGTACCGCTTCAGCCTTTTTGCTCCAATGAAGCCAATTGTTCTCGGGTTTGATGAGATAGCACTGGGTATTGCCGTCTGGGAAAGCGACCCCTATCTCGATGGGGTTGCTACCTGTGCCACAGCCAGATGCCTCGATATCAATAATGATAGCGGGGTGTGTCGCTGAAAGAGGTGGTTTGTGTGTCATATCATTTCGTGGCACCAACAATTGTTGGTTTATACGCTCTTATTCTCTACTTATCTAATGCCAGTGTCGATAGTTTGAATGTGTGCTTTGATAGCCAAGCGATGATTTGTTTGCAAGCGCGAGATCCTTTGCACCCTGTAGTAGTCGAAACGGTCGCTTATTATAGTGGTATCGGTTGTTTTTGGCGTAGTGTTAATGTGAGTGTGGCTGGTATCATAGGCGGCTGATTATTTCGATGAGTGACGACATGCTGAGTAAAGTGAAAACGTTCTTCAATCAACATTTTTCGGTAGCTAGTGATTCGGTAGATAAAGAACACGAATTACGATTAGCCGCAGCAACACTGTGCGTAGAGGTGATGAGGGCTGATTATGAGATAGCCTCCGAGGAGCTAAAGTCTATACTGATGTCATTGCAGGCCACGTTTCAATTAACCGTAGATGAGGCGAAAGAGCTGTTAGGTTTAGCTGAGACATTGGCTGATGAGGCATCATCGTTACATCCCTTCACTAGCCTTATCAATGCTGAATATACCTTGCAGAAAAAAGTTGAGGTAGTCGAAATGTTATGGCGAGTGGCGCTATCAGACAGTGATAAAGATAAGTATGAGGAAAAAGTGGTGCGCCAAGTGGCTGAGTTACTTTATGTGCCGCATAGAGACTTTGTTCAGGCCCGCCATCGCGCTGAAGCGGCTATACAGGCAGTAAAATAGCGGGGAATTAAACTCGACGATTAGCTTGATTTAACTTAGCTTTTTTTATCTTTATGTTTTTTTGGTTGCAGTTGTTCTAAGCGCGATTCAATGCGCTGTATGGAGAGATTATTTTGTTGTTCAGCCAGTCTGGCCGCAATCTCAAGTTGATCTATTGCACCATCGCTATTACCAGTAGCCAAATAGTATTCTGCCAGTGCTTCATGGGCTTCCATCGTGGCATCTGTTTTACCTAAGGCTTGCGATAAGAGTTTGTATGTTAGTGCGCTCTTAGAATGGCCCTTACGCAAGTGAGCTTGCAACAGTTTACGCGCATCGTCAGGCTTATTTGTCAGTAATAATGTTTCGGCATAATTTAACGTGATAGCGTGGTTATTAGGGTTGAGCTCAAGACTATCGGCAAGTAACTTGACTGCTTTGGCATTATTTTTATCACCCAGTTCGACTTTGGCTAATGCGCTGACATAATGGCTGTCATCGGGTGATTGTATGAGTAAATTATTTAGTATCTCACGCGCGCTTTTATATTGCCCACGTTCTCTCAGCGCCAGGGCATAACCGTATTGTGTGCTGGCGCGGACATTTTTCTTGCTGGACTCCGATTTAAATTGCCTTAAAATATTTTTTTTATTTTTAGCTGACACTACACGTAGTCGTGCTTTAATGTGCCGGAAATAAGCACTATCTTTACGACCTTTCTGTTTATATTGATCGGCGCGCGAACGCGAATCAGCAATGCGTGACTGTGTTACGGGATGGGTACGCAGGAATTCGGGTAAGGCACTTTTGTTGATGCGAGAGACTTGCTCTAAACGGCTAAAA
>NVRQ02000120.1 GCA_002400905.2 Gammaproteobacteria bacterium
ATACATAGAAATGTTTTACAATCGAGTGAGAAAGCATTCAACGAATGGCAATATAAGCCCGGTAGAGTATGAAAATAATTATTACGAAATGAGTGCCTAAATGGTGTCTACTTTTCGTGGGTAAGACCAATGGAATAAATATTTTTCGGTATGCAAGTCCAAGAAAAATTGCAGCTAACAAAATAAAAAAAGGTCTATATGGCTCTAGGGCACTTAAATTTCCAATCCAGCTACCGCTGATACCTAACATGAGTAATATAAGCGGCCCTGCACAACAAGCAGACGCAGCAAGGCCAGCCAGTAAACCAACAATTAGTGAGCTTTTTGCGTTATCCGTTGTTGTTTTTAATGTGTTTTCTGAAGTTAAGTTATTCATTTAATTCCTTTGATAAAAAATATCGACTTATCGTTTATTTACACTACAACATAGTCTAAGCTCTGTATTAACTACAGAGTCAACATTTATTAATTGGAGTGAAATCAGCTAGCTATGAAAATAGGAGAGCTATCAAAGCACGCAAACTGCAAAATAGAGACTATTCGGTATTACGAAAAGATCGAATTACTTCCTAAGCCATTGCGAACTGATGGGGGTTACAGAATTTACAATGAAAGTCATTTAAAACGTCTAGTATTTATTCGCAGAAGCAGAGAATTAGGTTTTACTATTGAAGATATTCGAGTGCTATTACAACTTGTGGATGGAGGTAGCTATTCGTGTAATGATATAAAATTAATCGCTATTAAACATATTAACGATATTCGACAAAAAATATCAGATTTAAAAAAGTTAGAAAAAACATTGTCTCGAATATCGTCAAAATGTTCTGGAAATTCTACGCCGGAATGCCCTATTATTGATGCATTATATAGCTCGAAGTAATGAGGCAATCGACACATAACAACAACATACAACGGAATCGAGTGTACTTGAAAAATATTACTTGCTTACTTCAAGTACACTCGGTTCGCACCTCGATTTCCGGGAAACAGAAAAAGCTACAGGCTTAAAGCCTTGAAAAAAGGCTTTAAGCGCCTCAATTGTGTCTAAATTCTTTATCGTCATGATCGTTCTCATCAGGTGATGATGAACAGTTTTGACTATTTGAGGCTCATTTCATGCTAGAAATACGCCCCAGTTCAGACTCATTTCATATTGGACAAGGCTGTCTCTTGACCTTGTCTTTGATATGGCAGAGTATAGAGAAAATATAAATGTGATTTGCCTGTAAAATAACAATATGGTGGAGAAGTTGATATGTCTTTCACGTCTGAAAATGTTGCTGAGTTAGATTTGTTGTTATTGTTTGACTTATCTACTTTGCAAGCGGGTATTAAAGTTCATAAAACGGCGACTCCGTCTGCCGCGGCGGCGGCGCTTGGCTTATTTGAAAAAGGCTTTATTACTCAGGAAGACGGTGGTTATCTCACGAGTCTTGGTATTACGGCCGCTGAGCATGCACAGTCTTTGTTCGCTGAACTTAATGCGCCGTGTCACGAGATTGCGCAAACAGGGACGTAAGTCATCGACTTATTTTTAATGCTCCATTTTATTTTTTTGATCAGTTGATTTTTTAATGAAAATTATTACTGTCCTGTTAACTAAAGTTCGTCATGCCGGCGCAGGCCGGTATCCAGTCAGCCATGGAAAGATATGGATTCCGGATCCGCACAACGCCGTCCGGTATGACAACATTCTTTTTTGATTTTCATGTCTCCCAAGCTTCTGTTTATCCCTCTGCTTTTTATCCGTATGGCTTCTAGCTGAGTTCACCGAAAGTTAACGGGACAGCAGTGAGTGAAAGTATGAAAATTGCCGGCATAATTTTGGCGCTTCTCTTTGGTTTGTTTATTGTCTTTTTATTTGTTAGCGGAAAAGAATCAAAAACGGGGCATGCGCCTGGTTTAATTGATTTGTCTCTTGCACGATGTGCGGATAAGCCTAATTGTGTCTGCAGTGAGTATAAGGACGATACTGCTCACTATATTGAACCCGTTATTATTCCAAATAAATCTGACTTGGATTTTCTGTTATTAGTGAAAACAACGATTCGGAATATGGGTGGTATTCCTTTTGTGCATACAGATAACTATATTGCGGCTATTTTTTCTTCCACCCTCTTTGGTTTTGTCGACGATTTAGAAGTGAGAGCCGATTTGGAAAATAGTGTTTTGCATATTCGTTCAGCCTCTAGAGTAGGTTATAGCGATGCTGGCGTGAATAAAAGGCGAGTTGAATCATTCAAAAAGAAGCTGAGTGAAAATTTATTAGTAGAAAAATAGCATCACTTTTATGTGTATTGCACGCAGGTTTTCCAGTAGTGAACAATACGAAGTCTTACTGCCTGATGTTGCGCCGGCGTCTTTAGATGGGCTGAGTAAAAAACTGCGTATGTATCACGATGAGGCATTGAAGATAAGGTGTTCCTCTCACGTCAAAGCCAATCTGAAACCGCAGCTTTGGATGCTTGGTATTGCTCCAGGTTGGAATCAAATGCGCCTTGCTTATGAAGGTGCGGCTAAGGCGATGGGACAGGGCTTGTCTTGAATTGAGGCTGCCGCAAGTAAAGAAGTCGCGAGTTGCCTTTGCTGGATCGATGCGAAATAACTTGATCGCTATGATGGATGAGATCGGTATCGAAAAAGTGCTCGATGTGAAAACGTCGACCGACCTGTTTGCCACTGAGCTGATTAGAGCCGGTTCAGTTTTGAAATATCCGGTTTTAAAAAACAGAAAAAATTACACTGGGTATTCAGCCAAGCCAGCAAAGCACCCAGCGCTATGCGAAATGCTTGATACGGTTTTTTTCGATGAGTTCGCTACGGGAGACGAGTGTTTGATATGGCCACTAGGTAAGACCGTCTAATCGGTATTGGATTATTCGGTCTCTAAAGGTTGGCTTGATCAGTCACGAAGACTACGTGGCTTTCCACATCCTTCTGGCGCCAATGGACACAGGAAGACAATCTTCGAGAAAAACAAGATGGCGCCGAAGGATGCAGTCATAAATTGGTTTAGTAATGATGCCGTATAAATTTTTGTTATGGAAGTTATGCCATAAACCCAAGGTCTCTGTTATTAAAATTGGTGATATTAGGTAAGGCCGTATTAAGTTCGGTATCATTTAAGCCAAACCATTTGCCCAGTGTCCCTGCATATTGCTCAACGGAGACGGTAGGAATAAGGCGGCCGCGGCTGGAGGTGTATTCTGTGGAAGTGGGGTCGGACGATGGAAGGTTACCGAATATTCTTTGTCCTTGTACCGATCCACCAGTAACAAAATGGTGTCCTGCCCAGCCGTGATCTGTGCCATCACCATTATCATTAAGTGTGCGGCCAAAATCAGATGCGGTGAAAAGGGTGACATCATTCCATGCGCCAAGCTCCATCATGGCTTCACGAAATGATGATATTGCGTTGGCAATTTCACTATGGCGCCCCGGTAAGCTGTTCGCTTGGTTGCTATGTGAATCGAAACCACCAATGCCGACAAAGAATATTTGTCGATTGGTGCCTGCTAGCTCTGCTGTATTGCGAATGCTGATTGTGTTGGCTACGGAGTCTAATTGTCGACCGAGGCTAGTCTCTGGAAATTGGGTTGTAACGTTCGCATTAGCGAAGGCATCGGCAAAATCATTGCTTGTAATGAGTCCTTCAGATTGCAGTGCTGCGATATCACGTGCAAACGCATTACCCATACCTAGGTCACTGCGTCGAAAATAGTCAAACAACCTACTGCGAGTGTTATTAAAGGCGTTGCCGCCGCTGATAATAGAGCGATTGTTTACTACATTAACACGACGTGGGCCGCCTGATGGTACGCTAAAAGGCTGTACGTTTTCGCCTGAAAGAAAGACACTGTTGCCGCCGGATGTGACGGCAGCGAATTGTTCATTGAAATTTGGGTCTGCTGCGCGTGCAGCGTCAAGAAAGCGGCCGCCCCAGCCAAACACCGCTCCCTCTGTGCCCAGTGCTTGCCAAGTAGACTGTTGATCGTTATGTGAAAAGAGCCGAGCCGGCAAAGGTACACTGCGTGCGTCAAACTGTGAGCGTGTAGTTGGTTGAATTAATGGTCCTACACTACCGATGATGGCAAGATCTCCTGCATCAAATATCGTGTGTAATGGGCCAAGTTGTGAGGGTAAAGCAAATTCGCGCCCGCCTAATGGCGTTGTATCACCAATTGGTAAAAGTGGTAGTAAATTTTCTCGATTACGTGAAGAGGTGCCGCTATCTACGCCATAAGCATTAAATAGCCCAGCACGCGTTGTCGCTAATTGATTATAAGATGCTAGGTCGAACGGCAAAATGGTATCACTGTGGTCCATTCCGCCTAATAAAAATACGCAGACTAGCGCCTTATAGCCTGAGGTATCAGCGGCAAAGCTTTGTGATGAGGTTAGGCCACCTAACAGTCCCATGCCGGATGCAAACCCTAGCGCACTAGTGTCTGCAAGAAAGCGTCTTCGATTGATGAAATGAGCCATATTAATCTCTCTGAAAAATGGATATAAAGTTAATTGATTATGGTATATGCCGGTGATGCCAACACCATTATTATGGCGACTTGGACACGACGAAGACGATCAGCGTTCTCGTTGCCAGTTCTGATTGGCGTTGCGTTTAATGTGCCGAGTAATTCTGATTTAGTGTTATCGCTTAGCCGATTACCCGTTAATAGTGTGTCGAGATTGTCTATCAATGCTTGTGGGTCATCTGCTAATGCAACTTGTGCGTTGTAGTTTGGTGTGAATGATTCAACTCCGCCGCTAGGCGTGCGATTAAAAACGTAATCTGTCATAAAATTAATATAACCGACCAGAGAAGTCGTACTAACGATTTGCAGTTCAGGTGCTGTCAGATTGATTTGACTGGTTTCTGTGCCGGGTGCGATGAACCCAGGGCGATAAAAATTAAATACCGAGTTTGAGCGAAAGGGGTGTTGTCCTAAACGCGTAGCAGGGTTAGAGGTGTTTCCTAATAGCGATTCGTTCGGTACGGTATCAGGGTTTATGTTAAAGGCACGTGCCCAGTGAGCAAAGCGCAGTATGGGTTCACGTATTTTCACAAAATTGTTATTTTGTGTTGATGATCCGTCAAAAAAAGAGGGGTCAAGTAGAATGGCCGCAAGAGTAGCTTCTAGGTCTCCACGTGAACCGGCACCAAAGACGCGACCATTCGGGGCGCTAAATGAGCCGGACTCAAACGCAGTCGCTACACGGCCTATATAGGCTGGACTAGGGCTGCTTGCGGTAAAGCGTTGGATAAGTTGACGGGAAATAAAGGGCGCAATATTTGGGTGCGCGAATATCGTATCTAAAGCAATATCAATACTTTGTTCGCCACTTGTATTAGCCGGTATGGTTGTACCAAGAAATGATTTTTCTAGTTCAGAGTGTTGCTGTGGAAAAATGACCACTGGAAGGAATCTATTATCTACGCTTGGTGACGCAAAGAAATTACTATTACCTTGGTAGCTTAAACCGGTAAAAACACGTGCTAAGCCGACAATATCTTCATTAGAGAACGTTTCGATAGGTAAGTTGTTTGAATCGAGTTTAGGTGTGCCATCTAAATTTAACTCGATAAGGCCAATCGACATTAATTGAATGATTTCGCGCGCATAATTTTCATCTGGCATCCTGCCTGTATTTAGATTTCCTCTACGATTTCGTAAATAGGTTAGGTACTCAGCCATGACAGATGAGTAAGTCACTTCTTCTAATAGATCACGATAGTTGCCAAACGCATTGCGTGATAAGGTGTCCATATAGGCGGCGAAACGGTCTTCGGCATTAGGTATGCTGTTTTTCGATACGACAAAAATTTGTGATAAAGCAAATACCATGCGTTGACGTAGCTGGTCATTGCCACCAATTATCGCTTGCCAAAATAAATCTGAATCGATATCTCTTGGGAAATCACCGTCAGGTTCGCGGGTTTGCAATACTCTGTTTAAGTATAAAGTGGGTGGTGCGTTAAATTCTGAATTTATGAATTCTGCAACGTCGCCACCAGTTAGATTTTGTATGCTCTGTGCGGAACCACCAAAACTTGCTTTTACTAAAAAACCGGATGATTCTTGAGTGGTTTCTATAAATGTTGTTAGTGATGGGTTTGGCGCAATTGAGTCTGATGCACCGTCACTACCGCCGCTACCGCCGCCACAAGCATTAACTCCGAGCGCCAAAAATAATACGGATAAATTTTTCCGAACCACAAAAAACCTCCTGGTTAGTAGTAGTTGTTAGTTGATTTTTGAAAGTTAACAAATAAAATGTGAATATTGATTGCTGCTCACTTGCTTGAGTCTGTTCGGTCTTGGCATTTGGTTTATTTAAAAAATAACAAAGCCATTAAATTTTTTTCTATTTATACGCTTATAAGTTGAACGCAAACTGAATTTCTGGATTTTTCAGGATTATATTACGAGGGAAGGGTGGTTCCTGTGAGCTGGCTCACAAAATGTCGAACATTCTGACTTTCTATTTTCTACGATTGAGTTTTATCGTTAATATTGACGTAAAGTAATACGCTACAGTTACGCTGTAGCGTATTACTTATTGGCGGCGCTAAGTTAGCTTTTACGCCGCTTTACTTTCGGTTGAGCTTTCTTCATCAGGAGCAGAAGTGCGAATTAAGTGATCAAACGCACTTAGCGCAGCAGTTGAGCCTGCACCCATGGCGATGATGATTTGCTTGTACGGTACAGTAGTCACATCGCCTGCAGCCATGACGCCTGGCATAGAAGTTTGACCGCGGTCATCGATAATGATTTCACCACGCTTGCTCAATTCGATATCACCTTTAAGAAACTCAGTATTAGGCAATAGGCCAATCTGTACGAAGATACCCGCTAACTCAATTTTATGAGACTCACCGCTTACGCGATCAGTATAGTTAAGCCCGTTTACACGCTCACCGTTACCAAGTACTTTAGTTGTTTGTGCATTCATGATGATATCGACGTTTTTCAAAGAACGTGCTTTACGTTGTAGCACTTCATCGGCAAGCAATCTATCTGCGAACTCAAGCACGGTGACATGTTCGACAATGCCGGCCAGATCAATCGCTGCTTCAATGCCGGAGTTACCACCACCGATCACTGCTACGCGTTTGCCTTTAAACAATGGGCCATCACAATGTGGGCAATAAGCAACGCCTTTGCCGCGGTATTCTTGCTCACCAGGTACATTCATTTCTCTCCAGCGTGCGCCGGTAGCGAGAATAACGGAACGGCTTTTCAATATTGCGCCACTTTTCAATGTCACTTCGACCATGTCGCTGCCATTGATTTTTCTAGCTTTAAGCTTGCTCGCTTTTTGGCCTTTCATTAAATCAACATCGTATTCTAGGACGTGTTGTTCTAGGTTGGCGACGAGCTTTGGTCCTTCAGTTTCTTTAACAGAGATAAAGTTTTCAATGCTCAGGGTGTCCATGACTTGACCGCCAAAGCGATCGGCAATGATGCCAGTGCGAATGCCTTTACGTGCGGCATAAATTGCTGCAGACGCACCGGCAGGGCCGCCACCAACGATTAATACGTCATAAGGGGCTTTGTCAGTTAAGGCTTCGGCTTTTTTATTCGCTGCGCCGGTATCAACCTTATTAAGGATGTCTTCAACTGTCATGCGACCTTGGCTAAAAAGCTCACCGTTAAGGTAGATAGCAGGCACCGCCATGATATTGCGTGACTCGACTTCGTCCTGAAATAAAGCACCATCGATCATAGTGTGCTTAATCTGCGGATTGAGCACAGCCATTAGGTTCAACGCTTGAACCACTTCAGGACAGTTTTGGCACGATAACGATATATAAGTTTCAAAGCTAAGTTCTGCATCGAGATTTTTAATTTGATCTTGAATCGCTTGCTCAACTTTAGCTGGGTGGCCGCCGCTTTGGAGTAAGGCTAATATTAATGAGGTGAACTCGTGGCCCATCGGTATGCCAGCAAATTCGACACGTGCTGCTTCGCCTTGTCGGCCAATAGCCATTAAAGGTGCGCGACCGTCAGAGCCGGTATTTTTGCTTAGCGTGATTTTTTCTGATAACTCAGCAATTTCAGTTGCTAAGCTTAATAATTCTTGTGCTTTTGCACCATCGTTAACGGACACAGTAATCTCAATCGGATTAACGAGGTTTTTTAAATAGGTGTCCAGCTGCGTTTTAATATTTGCATCTAACATTTTCGTATCCTTTAGGTTGAGATGAGCGCGTGTTAATCGTAGAGTGAACCAGTCACGTTACTGCTGTGACTGGTTCGGCATGAACTGTTATTAGTTCTACGACAGGTTTAGATTTTGCCAACCAAATCTAGTGATGGAGCTAGGGTTTCTTCACCTTCTTTCCATTTAGCTGGGCAAACTTCACCTGGGTTTGCTCTAACGTACTGAGCTGCTTTAACTTTGTTTAATAGTTGCTCTGCATCACGACCAATGCCTTCAGCAGTAACTTCCATCGCTTGGATAATGCCGTCAGGATCAACTAAGAATGTCCCGCGATCTGCAAGACCTTGATCTTCACGCATGACTTCAAAGTTACGTGTGATTTGACCCGTTGGATCACCAATCATGGTGTATTGGACTTTGCCAATCGTGTCAGAGGCGTCGTGCCATGCTTTATGCGTAAAGTGCGTGTCAGTTGAAACTGAGAAGATTTCAACACCGCGTTTTTGGAATTCTTCATAATGATCAGCCATATCTCCCAATTCCGTTGGGCAAACAAAGGTGAAGTCAGCAGGGTAGAAGAAAAATATCGCCCATTTTCCTTTTACGTCTTCGTCAGACATATCAAAAAACTCGCCTTCCTTGAATGCGCTAGCTTGGAAAGGTTTGATTTGGGTATTAATTAAGGCCATGTGAAAATCTCCTAAGTTTATATATTTAAGAAAGGATTAAAAATTGAGTACGGGACAAATATTAATAAAATCTATTAAAAAAGTGAAGTTAATAGTATTTATGGGGTCGATAAGTTAAAGCTATGACTGAGAGAGCTAGAATCAATTAAGGGCAATTATCATTACTTTGTTTATGGGTATTTCTCTTTAACTTGCCTGTGTCAGACAACCGCAAATACTAATGGGTTAATATGCCGCATTAGGGTTAATGTTTAGATTGGGTGGATGAGTTATGCGTTGGCGCGGAAACCGTAAAAGTAGCAATGTTGAAGATAGACGCAGCATGCGCGCGTCAGGTATTGGTGGACTAGGCGGTGGAGGCGGGTTGTTACGTTTACTCCCCGTTGCTGTTAAGTTTCTAGGTATAAAAGGCACTGTTATCGCAGTGGTGGCGGTTGGTGGTGTCTTATTTGCGACAGGAAACTTGGGCCGTGTGTTTTCACTGGTAACTGGACAGAGTGGTACAGCGGTGACTCAATCATCAGGATCGGTGCAAGAAACCGCTGCCGAAAAAGAGCTTGTTGATTTTGTTTCGGTAGTCTTAGCTGACACGGAAGAAACCTGGACGACCTTGTTTCAGGAGCAAGGCAATACCTATAAAGAGCCACGCTTAGTGTTGTTTCGCGATGTTGTTAAGTCAGCGTGCGGTATGGCGCAATCTGCAACAGGACCGTTTTATTGTCCTGCTGATCAACAGATTTATATTGATTTATCTTTTTTCGATCAGTTAAAAATCCAGTTTAAGGCGCCGGGTGATTTTGCTCAAGCCTATGTTTTGGCACATGAAGTGGGGCATCACATTCAGACCCTATTAGGTATATCGGGCAAAGTGCATGCGGCGCGTAATCGCGTTAGCGAAATTGAAGGAAATAAACTTTCTGTTCTACAAGAATTACAGGCAGACTGCCTTGCTGGGGTTTGGGCGAATCACGCTAATAATGCACGCCAACTGCTTGAAGTGGGGGATATAGAAGAAGGTTTGAAAGCAGCCAGTGCCATTGGCGACGATACATTGCAGAAACAATCTCAAGGTTATGTCAGTCCGGACTCCTTTACTCACGGTAGTTCAGATCAGCGCGTTAAGTGGTTCAAAATTGGTTTATCTAGTGGTGCTATGGAGCGTTGCGATACGTTTAAGAATAGCTAAATTTTACTAGTAGTTTTTCACAATGGTATGTATTAATCATTACAAGCACTAAGGTGCGGAGGAATGGATATGAGCGGGAATCTCTATGATCAATTAGTGGCTATGACGGTGGTTGTTGCTGATACGGGTGATCTATATTCTATTGAAAAATTTAAGCCGCGAGATGCGACGACCAATCCGTCACTGATTACTGCTGCAGCGCAAATGGAAGAATATTCTGACGTTGTTGATGCAGCGTTAAATCACGCACGTGACGAAGTTGGTAGCGATCCAGATGCCATTGTTGGCAGGGCGATAGATCGACTATCGATTGAATTTGGCTTGCGTATCCTCAAGATTGTAAATGGTCGTGTCTCGACCGAAGTTGATGCACGTTTATCTTACGATAGGGAAGCGACCGTTGCCAAGGCACATGAGCTTATTGCCTATTACGAAGCAGCGGGTATTGGTCGCGAACGTGTGTTGATCAAGATCGCATCTACCTGGCAAGGAATTTGTGCTGCTGAACAGCTTGAAAAAGAAGGTATTCATTGCAATCTAACCTTGTTATTTGGTTTACATCAAGCTGTTGCTTGCGCTCAGGTAGGTGTGACACTCGTGTCGCCATTCGTGGGTCGAATTCTCGATTGGTATAAAAATGATACGGGAATAGAGAGCTATGCCCCACAAGAAGACCCCGGTGTCGTATCAGTAACAAGTATCTATAACTACTACAAACGATTTAATCATAAGACTGAAGTCATGGGCGCGAGTTTTCGTAACCTCGACGAAATACTACAATTAGCTGGTTGTGATTTGCTAACTATTTCACCGAATTTTCTGGCAGAGTTACAGGAGACAGAGGGTGTGTTGGAACGCAAGCTTGACCCTGATTACGCGGCTACTCTAGAAATAGAACAAATCACTGTCGATGAAATAACGTTTAATGAGATGCATGCTCAAGATAAAATGGCGAGTGATAAACTCAGTGAAGGGATTAGTGGTTTTTCTAAAGCCATCGTTACGCTTGAACGTTTGTTGGCTAATCGACTTGCAGAATTAGACAGTTTAAGCAAGCCGCATCCATGTGCTATTGATATGTTTGCAATTTTTGACCTTGATGGTGATGGCGTTATCACGCGAGAAGAATGGACAGGAACAGATCGTGTTTTTGATGCCTTGGATATTGATGGTGATGGTCATATTACCCCTGCTGAACTTGCTGCGGGTGTGGGTTATGCACTGTGTTTGGATGATGAGACGTCTGCATGAATTGGTGATCGTAGGGTAAGGGGTTTTGTCTAAGCTTAAATTGATTTTGTAACAGTACTATTTTCACCGCTTATTACTGAGAGTATGTATGGTGAAGGTTCGCCTAGGGTGGTTATTGCTGCGATTAATGCGGTATGGATTGGCGTACTATTGTATAGCATAACTGTAGCACCTAGGTGCTACAGTTATGCTAGGTTGATTGACGGTAAACAGCCGTGTTCTAATGAGAATAGAGATTTTAAGAATTTTTTCTGTTCTAACCCTAGAATGAGCACTAATTCTTAA
>NVRQ02000121.1 GCA_002400905.2 Gammaproteobacteria bacterium
AAAGGCTTGGATAAGCGTCAGTCTGGCAATGTGATGTTAGTTGGCCCGGCCGATGAGATTCTTGCGCGAGAGCAGCAAGAGCTTGAATCAAAGCAACAGATTGCCGAGCTAGCACCACTGCGGTCTGAGTTAATTCAAGTGAATTATGCAAAGGCCTCAGATATTGCGGCGCTACTACAGGGTGAATCATCATTGTTATCTGAGCGTGGTTCAGTGTCAGTTGACGAGCGCACAAACAATATGCTTATTCATGAAACAACTGATAAGCTCGAAGAGATTCGTAAGCTGTTGGTTAGCCTTGATATCCCTATTCGCCAAGTATTAATAGAGTCACGTATTGTTGTCGCGACTGACGGTTATGCTAAAGATTTAGGCGCGCGTTTTGGCATTACCCAGGATATTAGTGATTTTGGTGGGCCTGGCAGTGGTGGTTTAATTAGTGGCGGTGGGACCAATGCGTTTTCTACCGGTACTAATGATGATGGCGAGACAATTATAGGAGTTAATGATGGGTTGAACTCGAACCTAGGTGTTGTTGCTCCTACGGGCACATTTGGTTTTAGTTTCGCTCATTTACCGTTTGGAACATTGATTGATCTTGAGTTGTCTGCAATGCAAGCAGAGAACCGAGGTGAGGTTATTTCATCACCTAAGGTTGTTACGTCTAATCAGACAGAAGCATTGATTGAGCAGGGGACAGAGATACCATTCCAGGAGGCGAGCGCTAGTGGGGCGACGGCGGTTACGTTCAAGAAGGCAGTGCTGAGCTTGCGGGTGACACCACAAATTACACCTGATGATCGCATTATTATGGATCTGAATGTAACAAATGATAGCGTCGGAGAGGTGACAGCAGGTGTGCCATCTATCAACACTAATGAGGTGCGAACACAAGTCCTGGTTAAAAATGGAGAGACGATTGTTCTAGGTGGGGTATTTGAAGAAGAGACGGCTAACGGGATAGACAAGGTACCCTTCTTTGGTGACCTGCCGGTAATAGGTCGTTTGTTTCGGCGCGAGACGAGCCTAAACAATAAAGAAGAGTTATTGATCTTTATTACCCCAAAAATCCTTAAAGACGGGATAGAGCTTCGTTAGAGATCAATAGTTTCTAGGCGTTACCTGCTCCTGCTCAGAGTGTTGCTTAAACGGCACTCTGCACACTGCGGTATACTTTGTACCAACAACCTGTTGGTTATTATGCTGCAAAGTTCTTCGCAACAAAATATTTTTTTAATCGGCCTGATGGGCTCGGGCAAGAGCACTATTGGCCGACAGCTCGCGCGGGCCGGTAAGCTTGATTTTTTCGATAGCGATGCGGAAATCGTCGAGCGTACTGGCGCAGAGATCGCATGGATATTTGATATCGAGGGCGAGAGCGGTTTTCGTAAACGCGAGAAGATAGTGATCGACGACTTGACTCAACGTTCGGGCATTGTGCTGGCGACAGGCGGAGGCAGTGTGCTTGATTCAGATAGTCGTCGTGTTTTAACGTCACGCGGTATTGTTGTGTACATTTCAGCCTCACTAGAGCGTTTGTTCAAACGGACCTCAAAAGACAAAAGCAGGCCTTTACTGAACCGAGATGATCCGTATGCTGTTTTGCAAGCACTGCAAAAAGAACGTGATCCGCTGTATCGCGAAATTGCTGATATGGTGATTGAAACGGATGACTGTACGGTGGCGCAGGCAGTTAAACAAATACGGAGTCAAATACAAGCGTCGCAAACAGATTAGCAGGTGCAACTCTCTGGTCAGCCCTGTACTAGGTTGCGTATACTCATGTTTTGCCTCAATCTTGCTTAGGGAACCTCTGGTCTATTCATGAATTCGTATCTTGTGCCTAAACTATCCAGCTTCTGCGTTGCAAATCTTCGCACCCCAAGAGTACGTCTTCAGCAATGCTACCGCATTGCCTCAGGGCGCACCCCAAGAGTACTTCTTCAGCAATGCTACCGCATTGCCTCAGGGCGTAATAGTTTGCTGTTACGTGCGATTCGCGTCTTGCATCTGAACATTTTAGATCACACTCTACTTCGTCCAGAATAAATTAGAGGCTCCTTAGATTTATGAAGACTCTTAATGTGGATCTTGGAAATCGTAGTTATCCGATATATATCGGCCAACAGTTACTCACACAAAAAGCTTTGCTTGAGCCTCATATTGCGAGCAAGCAGGTGTTGGTTGTTAGTAATGATACGGTCGCACCGATTTATCTGGATAGGTTGCTGGCGACGCTGGAGTCGTACGATTGTTATTCCGTTGTACTCAAAGATGGCGAGCAATACAAATCGTTGGACACGCTTAATCAAATATTTGATTCTGCTTTAAGTAATAAGCTCAACCGTCAACTGACAATTATTGCATTAGGTGGTGGCGTTATTGGTGATATGGCTGGCTTTGCAGCGTCGTGTTACCAACGTGGCGTTAATTTTATTCAGATACCTACCACACTATTGGCGCAGGTGGATTCTTCAGTAGGGGGAAAAACCGCTGTTAATCATCCGTTAGGTAAAAATATGATTGGCGCTTTTTATCAGCCACGTTGCGTTTTGGCTGATATCAGTACGCTTGATACCTTGCCTGAGCGCGAATTAAGTGCAGGTATCGCAGAGATAATTAAATATGGCGTTATTCGTGATACGACTTTTTTTGAATGGCTAGAAAACAATGTCGGTGCTTTGTTAGCGCGCGATAGTAATGTGCTTTCCTACGCGATAGAAGTTTCGTGTCGCAATAAAGCAGAAATTGTTGAGCAAGATGAACATGAAAGCGGCGTGCGAGCCTTACTCAATTTTGGTCATACTTTTGGTCATGCGATAGAAACGGCTTGTGGTTATGGTGTTTGGTTGCATGGCGAGGCTGTCGCAGCGGGCATGTGTATGGCTGCGAATTTATCTCATCGTCTTGGTTGGTTGTCGTATGACGATAAGCAAAGAATTGTTGGTTTAATTAAAAGAGCAAAGCTGCCTATAGAGCCTCCGGTTACGATGTCCTCTGAGCAATTTGTAGATTTGATGGCGGTTGATAAAAAAGTTGAGGACGGTAAGCTTAGACTGGTATTATTAAAATCGTTAGGTGGTGCGGTAACGACTGCAGATTTTGATAAAGCCATTTTTAAACAGTTTCTTTCTGATATTGATGCAGTCTAAGATGCTCGATTCTATCTGGGTTTTTTAACGACAATGACAGAAGATGGAGAAACAAAGCTCGCCCCTTATGCTTCGCAGGCAGAAGCATCGCGCGGCCGTGAGTACAAAGAAGACTCGCCTTCTCAACGTTCAGAATATCAACGCGATCGTGATCGTATTGTCCATTGCGGGGCATTTCGCCGGCTCGAATATAAAACGCAGGTTTTTGTGAATCATGAAGGCGACATGTTTCGCACGCGCCTTACCCATACTATTGAGGTAGCGCAGATTGCCCGTTCGATCGCGCGCGCATTGAAATTAAATGAAGACTTGACTGAGGCGATTGCTTTGGCACATGACCTAGGTCATACGCCTTTTGGTCATGCTGGCCAGGATGCACTCAATACCTGTATGCGAGAGCATGGTGGTTTCGAACATAACTTCCAATCCTTGCGCGTGGTAACGGTGTTAGAGCAGCGTTATGCTGAGTTTGATGGGCTTAACCTTACGTTTGAATCGTGTGAAGGTGTATTGAAACACTGTAATAAAGAGCGTGCTAAGGCATTGGGGCCACTTGGTCAACGCTTTCTCACGAGAGAGCAACCGAGTCTTGAGGCGCAGCTTGCCAATGCTGCTGATGAGATTGCTTATAATAATCACGATACTGACGATGGCTTGCGTGCAGGTATGATTAGTATTGAACAGCTGCGCAGCCTACCTATTTTTTCTTGTTATTTTGATGAAGTGGTGGCTAAGTATCGAAATCTTAGCGATCGACGGATTACTCATGAAGTGATTCGGCGCATGATTAATGCACAGGTCAACGATTTGATTGCAACTAGCCAGAATAATTTGCAAGAAGCGGGTGTGGAAAGTGCTGATGCGGTGCGTCAGTTTGGCAAACCCTTGATTGGTTTCAGCGAAGATATGGCTGAGTTGAATCTTGAGCTGAAACGCTTTTTACGCGATAAGCTGTATTGCCATTACCGTGTGAAGCGTATGACGAATAAAGCGGCAAAGGTGATTAGTGGTTTGTACGAGGCGTTTATTAACGATTCACAATTGCTGCCTGATAGTGCTTATGGTCTTGCCGACGAGAGTAATCACAGGCATCATGAAAATACCACACCAAGAATTGTTGCTGACTACATTGCCGGAATGACTGATCGTTTTGCCATAACAGAATACGCGCGCATTTTTGATCCGCGTGAATTGACTTAGTAGTGTTTGTCAGATGGAGCTAAAGGCCGATCAAGTAGAAATTTCGACGGTAGCTAACACGATGCAACGGCACTCTGATAATGGTGCTGCCAATGCTGTTGATCCTGACAATTACTTTTCTGACCCTGCGCGCGATCAGCGGATTAATTTACTGCTGCACCTTATCCACTATGCTGATTTATTGTTGTTATCCAGCGCCGAAGGCAGCGGGAAGAGCACAGTGCTAGCAAGCTTTGTTGAGCGTATGGGTGATGGTTGGCAGATTCATCAACTGCAAGGCGCGGCTCTCGCACAGGAAACCAGCTTATCCAATCGTCTTGCTGATATCTTTGGCAGTGCAGGTGACGGACATGCTGATCGTGTTCAGCATCTTCTTAATCATATTCCGCGTTTACGGCGTTTAAGTAAGCCGATCATATTGGTTATCGATGACGCGGAAAAATTGACTGTATCCTCTATGCAGCTACTTGATAAAATGTTGGCTGCCGGGGATAGCCATGGCAAACCCGTGCATTTGATTCTCTCTGGCCGACCAGAGCTTGATGACATGATAGCGGCCCCTGGGTTAGCAGGGTTGCAAGACCGCGTTGCTCATCGTTTAGATATTCCGCCTTTTTCCGAGTCAACTTCCACGCAGTTTATTCAAGCTTATGTTGAGAAGATTGAGCCAGATAAAAAAGCGTTGTTTAATGCGAGTGTAATAAAGCGAATTTATCGACGCGCCGAAGGCTACCCCGGTCAAATGATCAGCGAGATAGCCGATGCACTCAATGAATCAAACATGTCAAAAGCATCAGACAAGCCATCGTCGGTATTACCGACAATAGATCTTTTCGACAAAAATAAAGCAAAGAACAATATTAAAGCGTTATATTCACGCCCACTTATCTTTGGTGCGATTGCCTTGGGTGTGGCGTTGGCGGTGATGGGTGTGTTGCGATTTAGTGCCGATGATGCGGCAGTGACTGTAGAGGTGGTTAAGCAAATCAAGCCGATGGTAGTCAGTGAACCAGAAACCTCGATACTCAATCTGTCGGCACCAGTCGTCGAGCCGATAGCTCCTGAGGTGGTGGTTGCAGTGCCAGCGTCAAAAGACGAGCCACCTATCGTCGAAACACTAGTTGAAGATGAGCAACCCGAAGTTGCTGAGCTGGTGCCGGCACCTGTGGTAAGCCCAGAGGCGTCACCGCCTATCGCATTGGTTCCCGAGCTTGAAGTGATAAAGGAAATTGCAGTGCCTATAGAAGAGTTAGCTGCCGAGCCTGACGTAGCGCCAGCGATTGCTGCGATAGAGCCGGTTGCAGCACCGCCAAGCAGCAATTTTGCCAAGCGTGATGAGTGGTTGCTGAAGCAAGACCCTAACTACTTTACCTTGCAGTTGATGGCCGCCAATAATGAGCCTGGTGTCCTTCAATACATTGAAGGGAATGGTTTGACTGACTCCGTGGCGTATTTTTTCAGCGAGCGTGATGGCAATCCTTGGTATGCGGTGACTTATGGCAGTTACCCATCACGTTCGGCGGCAAATTCAGTGACGTTGCCGCCAGTGCTGAGTGGTACCAAGCCGTGGGTGCGCACTTTTGGTGGCATTCACAATGCGATTCGTGCTGCGCGCTAGTTTTTCTATAAATTTATTGGTAGCCAGAAATTAATAAGCTATTGATTTTAATGCCATTATTTTATTCTCTGTCACATCCTCTATAGCTTTGATTGAACGTCCAAGGCTGCCTCAGCTATAATTCCACCCCTTTTGCCTGAACATTTTGATTGGGTCGCTGTTGTGCGGCTCAAAAGCAGTACGCGGGAGCACACCTTGGGTCACGAATCGCAAGTTCATAATGGACTTTATCGGTCAGAATTTGAAAAAGATGCCTGCGGCTTCGGTTTAATCGCGCAGATGGACGACGTCGCCAGTCACTGGTTGGTTAGTACGGCGATCAGTTCGCTTGCGTGTTTGACGCACCGCGGCGCAGTGGCTGCTGACGGAAAGACTGGTGATGGCTGTGGTTTGTTAATGAAAATGCCACGTGACTTCGTCGCTGCAATTGCTAAAGAAAATAGCATTGAGCTAGCATCACTCTATAGCTTGGGGATGGTTTTTTTTAGTCATGATAACGCGTTGCGCGAGATTGCTAGAGCCAAGCTAACGACTGAGCTAGAATCACAAGGCTTAAGTGTTGCAGGTTGGCGTGTCGTGCCGACGGATAACAGCGCATGCGGTGAGGAGGCCTTAAAGAGCTTGCCGCAAATAGAGCATGTGTTCGTCAATGCCCCGCCTGGCATGGCGGTTGATGCGCTTGAGCGCCACCTTTATGTTGCGCGTCGTCGTAGTGAGTTGGCTTTGGAAGCAAGCGACGACACATTTTATGTGCCGAGTCTGTCCAGTAAAGTACTCTCATACAAAGGTCTGGTTATGCCAGCCTATTTGCCAAAGTTTTATTTGGATCTCGGTGATGAGCGCCTGGCGTCATCGCTATGCGTTTTCCATCAACGCTTTTCAACTAATACTTGGCCGCAATGGCGTTTGGCTCAGCCATTTCGTTTTATTGCGCATAACGGTGAAATCAACACCATTAAAGGTAATCGGAACTGGTCTTTGGCGCGTGGGCATAAATTTTCGACACCACTAATTCCAGACATTGAAAGTATTCGTCCGTTAGTTTCAACCACAGGTTCCGATTCCAGCAGCCTCGATAATATGGTTGAGCTACTGCTAGCCGGCGGTATGGATATCTTCCGTGCTATGCGTTTACTCGTGCCGTCAGCGTGGCAAAATGTTAACACCATGGATGATGATCTACGTGCGTTTTACGAATATCACTCCATGCACATGGAGCCGTGGGACGGCCCCGCGGGTATTGTGATGACCGACGGTCGTTACGCTGCGTGTGTTACTGACCGTAACGGA
This sequence comes from Gammaproteobacteria bacterium, assembly GCA_002400905.2. Taxonomy (GTDB): domain Bacteria; phylum Pseudomonadota; class Gammaproteobacteria. Next base: position 7,261 of record NVRQ02000121.1, read on the forward strand.
TTGCGCCCGGCACGTTACGTCATTACCAAAGATCGCCATATTACCGTGGCCTCAGAAATTGGCGTCTATGATTATGCGCCAGGCGATGTTATCGCTAAAGGGCGGTTAAAGCCCGGTCAAATGATCGCTGCCGATACTGAAACTGGCGAGCTATTATTGCCCGATGATATCGATGCTGAGCTGAAGAAGCGTCAGCCCTATCGCCAATGGCTAAATGCTAATACGCGTCGCTTAGTGTCTGATCTTGAAGACGCTGGTTCCGCAGACTTAATGCCTGCAGAAGAATTAGTGATTCTTGAAAAACTATTTCAAATTTCATTTGAAGAGAGAGATCAAGTGTTGCGTGTGCTCGCCGAAGCGGGCCAAGAAGCGATTGGTTCAATGGGCGACGATACCCCGATAGCCGTTTTGTCTAGCCGTATACGGTCAATCTACGATTACTTTCGTCAGCAGTTTGCTCAGGTGACGAATCCGCCGATTGATCCCTTGCGCGAAAATATCGTTATGTCACTTGAGACCTGTCTTGGTCGCGAGCATAATTTATTTGAAGAAAGTGATGCTCACGCTAAGCGTTTGGTCATCGACTCGCCGGTATTGAGCGACAGTAAGTTCCGTTTGTTGCTGACGCAAGATACAGACGCCTATGGCAATAAGATCATTGATTTAAGTTACAACTCAAAGCAACAAGATTTGCGTTCGGCCATTGTTGCTGTCTGTGACGAGGCTGTTGCCGCGATTAAAGCAGGCAGTGTTGTCCTAGTCTTAAGTGATAGAAATGTTGCTGAGGATCAACTTTTGGTTCACGCTTTGTTGGCGACGGGTGCAGTACATCATCGCCTAATTAAAGAAGGCCTGCGCTGCGATGCGAATATCGTCGTAGAGACTGCCACCGCGCGTGACTCGCATCAGTTTGCAGTGTTGTTAGGTTATGGTGCGACAGCCATCTACCCATACTTAGCTTACCAAACACTGGCTGGTATGCTTCGTAATGGCGAAATCAAAAATCGCAAAGCGGCTGAGCTACAGGCAAGTTATCGCAAAGGTATTAACAAAGGCCTCTATAAAATCATATCGAAGATGGGTATTTCTACCATTGCCAGTTATCGTGGTGCTCAATTATTTGAAATCGTTGGTTTGAACAGTGATGTTGTTAATCTTTGTTTTAGCGGTTCTACCAGTCGTATTGAGGGCGCAGACTTTTCCGATTTTGAAAGCGATCAGCAATTATTGGTCGATAACGCCTGGAACCCGCGTAAATTGCCCGAGCAAGGTGGCTTGCTTAAATACATTCACGGTGGCGAATACCACGCTTACAACCCTGATGTTGTCGCGACTTTGCAAGAAGCCGTGCAAACAGGGTGCTACGAGAAATATAAAGAATACGCAGAACTGGTCAATACGCGTCCGATTGCTGCGTTACGCGATCTCTTGGGGTTGGTTGATACGCAAACAGAGATACCGTTAGAAGATGTGCAACCGATAGAAGATATCTTGCCGCGCTTTGATAGCGCGGGTATGTCATTGGGTGCGTTATCACCTGATGCACATGAAGCCTTAGCCATTGCCATGAACCGACTCGGTGGTCGGTCTAATTCCGGTGAGGGTGGCGAAGCCGTCGATCGTTATGGCACTGAACGCATGTCTAAAATTAAGCAAATTGCATCGGGTCGCTTTGGCGTCACACCGCATTACCTGGTTAATGCTGAGGTCTTGCAGATCAAAGTAGCGCAGGGCGCGAAGCCAGGCGAAGGTGGCCAGCTACCGGGTGGCAAGGTCAATCAAATGATTGCGACCTTAAGATACGCCATGCCAGGGGTGTCACTCATTTCGCCACCACCGCATCACGATATTTATTCGATCGAAGATTTAGCGCAGCTCATCTTTGATTTGAAGCAGGTTAATCCTAAGGCATTAATTTCCGTTAAATTGGTTTCTGAAGCAGGTGTTGGCACTATTGCTGCGGGTGTAGCGAAAGCCTATGCCGATTTAATTACCATTGCTGGCCATGATGGTGGCACGGGCGCAAGTCCGCTGACCTCGGTTAAATATGCTGGCTCCCCTTGGGAGTTAGGTTTAACTGAAACGCATCAAACGCTACGCGCAAATAATTTACGTGATCGTGTGCGTTTGCAAACAGACGGCGGGTTAAAAACCGGTCTTGACGTGGTTAAAGCCGCAATCTTGGGCGCCGAAAGTTTTGGTTTTGGTACGGGGCCAATGGTTGCGCTTGGCTGTAAGTATTTACGTATTTGTCATTTGAATAACTGTGCGACAGGTATTGCAACGCAAAATGATGTGCTGCGCGAAAAACACTTTATCGGTATGCCTGAAATGGTTATGCACTATTTTCGCTTCGTCGCGACTGAAACACGTGAGTGGATGGCGAAACTTGGTGTCAGCCAATTACAAGATTTGATTGGTCGTGTGGATTTATTGAAAGTAATCGAGGGGCAGACTGAGCGGCAATCGCGTCTCGATCTCACACCGATTATTTCTAGTGGCGGTGTTAGCGCTGACAAGCCACAGTATTGTCAATATTCAAAAAATGAGCCCTTTGACAAAGGCGAGTTTGCGGAACAAATTATTGCTGATGTGTTGCCAGCGATTGAAGCCTCTAGCGGCGGCAATTACAGTTACGCTATTTGTAATCGACATCGTTCGATTGGCGCGCGTGTTTCAGGTGAAATTGCGTTACGTTATGGCAATCAAGGTATGTCAGGCATGCCGATAAACCTGAACTTTAATGGTTCAGCTGGTCAAAGTTTCGGTGTTTGGAATGCAGGGGGTCTACACCTCACGCTAGATGGCGATGCTAACGACTACGTTGGTAAAGGTATGGCCGGAGGTAAAATTATTATTAGGCCACCGCAAGGCAGTACTTTTGCCAGTGCTGAAACAACCATAATGGGTAACACCTGTTTATATGGTGCGACGGGTGGTCGTCTCTATGCAGCAGGCCTCGCTGGCGAGCGTTTCGCCGTACGTAATTCTGGTGCGCATGCCGTTGTTGAAGGTGTTGGTGATCACGGTTGTGAATACATGACCGGTGGGGTTGTTACTGTACTGGGTGAAACGGGTTTGAATTTTGGTGCGGGCATGACGGGTGGGTTTGCCTTTGTGCTTGATTCAGACAATACTTTTGTCGATCGTTACAATCATGAGCTAATAGATATCCATCGCATCACTGCCGAAAGCATGGAGTCTTATCATAAGTACTTGCTAGATAAGGTGCGTGAATTTGTTGATGAAACGCATAGTCAGCATGGGCAAAAAATTATTAATAACTTTTCCTCTATGGTCAGGTATTTTTGGTTGATAAAACCAAAAGCCTCAAATATTGAGACCTTGTTGCATTCGCTGCGCGATGCAGCTTAGTTAATGTTAGCTATCCTCTTTGAGTTGTATAAATAATGAGTGATGTATTTAAATTTTTGGACCTACCGCGGCAGGATCCAAAAAAAACCAACGTAGAGATTCGTATTCACGAATTTAAAGAAATCTACGGCCAGTTTGATAAAAGTGATGCAGGGCATCAGTCTGAACGTTGTTTGGGTTGCGGTAACCCTTATTGCGAATGGAAATGCCCCGTGCACAACTTTATTCCGAACTGGTTGAAATTGGTTGCCGAAGGTAATTTATTCGAGGCGGCAGAAATGTCGCACCGTACCAACTCATTGCCCGAGATTTGTGGGCGTGTTTGCCCGCAAGACCGTTTGTGCGAAGGTGCTTGTACGCTTAACGATGGCTTTGGTGCAGTAACGATTGGTTCGGTAGAGAAATATATTACTGATGAAGCGCTAAAACAAGGTTGGCGTCCCGACATGTCGGGCATAGTCAAAACCGATAAATGCGTTGCCATTATTGGTGCAGGCCCTGCAGGTTTAAGTTGCGCTGATGTGCTGACACGTAATGGCGTTCGGGCCGTGGTCTTTGATCGTTACGAAGAGATCGGCGGTTTATTGATGTTTGGTATTCCACCGTTCAAGCTTGAAAAAGAAGTAGTTAAAACACGACGACGTTTGCTTGAAGAAATGGGCGTAGAGTTTCGTTTGAACACTGAAATTGGTGTTGATATTACTATTGATGACCTGCTTGCCGAGTACGACGCTGTCTTTCTTGGTATGGGTACGTATAACGCATTACAAGGCGGCTTTCCTGGTGAAGGCCTCGAAGGCGTTACCGAAGCGTTACCGTATTTGATTTCTAATACGCGTAACGAAGAAGGGACGTTAAAAAGCGTTGACCAGTTTATTAATGCCAAAGATGAGAACGTTGTGGTTCTCGGCGGCGGTGATACCGCGATGGACTGTAATCGCACCGCCATTCGTCAAGGTGCGGCCAATGTTTATTGTGCTTACCGCCGTGACGAAGAGAATATGCCAGGCTCCAAACGCGAAGTGGTCAATGCGAAAGAGGAAGGCGTGCAATTTTTATGGAACCGTCAACCCATAGCAATCGTAGGTGAAAATGGTCGTGTCACGGGAGTTAAGGTTATCACTACAGAATTAGGTGAGCCTGATGTGCGCGGTCGTCGCTCACCAACACCGATAGCAGGCAGTGAAGAAATTCTTGTGGCTGACCGTGTGATTATCGCATTTGGTTTTCGACCTGACCCACCGGACTGGTTTGATACCTCGGGTATTGATACTGATGAGCGTGGCCGCGTAGCGGTGACTAAAGCTAAACATGCTTATCAAACCACGCATGAAAAAATATTCGCCGGTGGTGATATGGTGCGCGGCGCCGACTTGGTTGTGACGGCAGTATTTGAAGGCCGCGAAGCGGCCGATGGCATTATAGAGTATCTGGGAGTCTAGCTCGCCAGAGTGACTTGGCCTAAATAACACTATCTAAAGGCGATAGCCTTGGGGATCGATGTGAGTGAATTAAAAAACGATAGATTTTTGCGTGCGCTGTTACGCGAGCCAGTTGATGCGACGCCGGTGTGGATGATGCGCCAAGCGGGCCGCTATTTACCAGAGTATCGCGCTACGCGTGCTAAAGCAGGTAGCTTTATGAATCTTTGCACTAATCCAGAATTAGCCTGCGAAGTGACTATGCAGCCGTTGCGTCGTTACCCTTTAGATGCGGCAATTTTATTTTCTGACATCTTAACGATTCCTGACGCAATGGGTTTGGGTTTATATTTTGCTGAAGGCGAAGGCCCTAAGTTTGAACGCCCGATTCGCACGGCAGCTGACGTGGCAAAAATAGGTGTGCCTGATCCAGAAGATAATCTGCGTTATGTTATGGACGCAGTGCGTTTAATTCGTAAAGAGCTTGATGGAAAAGTGCCGCTAATCGGTTTTTCAGGCAGCCCATGGACACTGGCAACGTATATGGTTGAAGGCGGTTCGAGTAAAGAATACGCGCACATCAAAGGCATGATGTTTGAGCGTCCAGATTTACTGCATAAAATACTTTCCGTGCTTGCTGATGCGGTGATCGACTATCTTAATGCGCAAATTAAAGCAGGTGTGCAGACCGTGCAAATATTTGATACCTGGGGTGGCACCTTAACACCACGTGATTATCAAGAATTTTCACTGCACTATATGCAGCGCATTGTTGATGGCCTTATTCGTGAGAACGATGGTCGCAAAGTACCCGTTATCTTATTCACCAAAGGTGGTGGTAACTGGCTCGATAAAATAGCCGACACCGGTTGTGACGCCATTGGCGTCGATTGGACCATGGATCTTTCCGAAGCACGTGAACGCGTACAAGATCGTGTTGCTCTACAAGGCAATATGGATCCTTGTGTCTTGTATAGCTCACCCGACCGAATCCGTGCAGAAGTTGCTACCGTATTAGAAAGCTACGGTAATGGCCCCGGCCATGTTTTTAACTTGGGTCACGGCATACATCCAAAGATTGATCCGGGTAACGTTAAAGCCTTTATCGAATCCGTACACGAGTTAAGCCAGCCTTATCATCCAGGCAGTGACTTGAAACAGGCAAACAATTAGCGTGTCTCTTCACTCATTATGTGGCGTATATCGGCACTTTTTCACGCCACTCTGTGTTGCTTTTCTTTGGCATAGGGCCGCTATGCTGGCAAAAAACCGCTTTGGTTGTCGGAAAAAATCACTCGCTATAAAACACAAAACGAGTGAAGAGACAGACTATGGATTTTGAACGTCTTAAGCAAATGGGGCCGTTTTCGGATGCCATGCTTAATCGCATTATTGCATTTCAGGAAAAACAGCACCCGGCTTGGGATGAAAGCGCGAGTTTTGACGAGCGTATTAAAGACCTGCCTTTGCATGCCTTAGTCTTCAGTAACCCTGATCGTAACCCGGAAACACATCGACATACTGTTGCGCCGTTTTATCCACTGCGTAGCGAGCTACGACGTATCGCCGCCTTTATTAAGAAGCTGAATGTTACGCATCCGCGTACAGTTGAATTTGAATGCGGAAACGGTTTTGTCGGCAGTTTGTTGGGTCGCGAAGGCGTTAAGGTCGAAGGTCTTCGCGGTAAAGACTATAAGCCGAATCAGCTTGAATCATTCTACGATCCCGAAGTATTTGCTTTAATCGAAGACGATGATGACTTCATTGAAACAGGTGTCGATGTTGCCTTGAGTGTATGGATGCCCTCCAGCGTAAATTTAACGCCGACTATGCTGGCGACAAAACCAAAGCTGGTTATCTATATGTATACAGATCATGAGCACGAAGGCGTCAGCCAGACAGGCTTGCCCGAAGCGTTTACTGACTTACCGGCTAATTATAAATTAATCGAAGATTGGTCAATTACCCGTCCTGCTGATTTATTTCATGAGATCTGGGCCGACTTAACACCCTCTATGGAAGAGATACGCCATACGCGTATTTATGCCTCAACTGACTATTTCGATATTGCGGTTGATGACGATGAAGAAGAGCTCGAGTGTTATGACTGGGAAAAAGAACTCGAAATGGCACTATTAGGTCATGAGGCCAAGAGATTTTTACATGCAAAGGGAATTGTTAGTTAGTTCCCTTGTCGTATAGTGGCCGATAAAAATAGGCACGACCTTTATATCAAAATCCACGCATCTTAAACAATAATAGATTTTTAACACGTGAATCAACGCGCACTTAAAGCACTCTTTTACTGGGCCATATGGTTTACAGTCACCATTGTAGGCTATGCACAACTGCATCAAGGCACCGATGTCGTCGAGTTTATGCAGCACGACAAAAGTCGAATTACCTGGTTGATTGTAATTGTATTTATCTTCGGCGCCATAATCAGTCTGCTGCTAGTGCTGGCGCTGACTTTCGAATGGGCGCAAGCCTATGATGTTGAAGATAAGGTCGATGAAAGCGGATTAGCGGGGTTTAATAATCAAGGTTTTCGTCGAATGCTGGGCCGCTATTTGCGTAATCTTAAATACGCGCTCTCCATTAACGCCAGCCCCGACCCAGAGCAGCTACTTAATGTTGAGATGGGTGGTTATCGCCGCACCAATCATTTTATTGAGACGCTTGGTAATTTACTTATCACCCTGGGTTTGATTGGTACAGTGGTTGGACTTACCCTAACACTAACGGGCCTAACCGGATCACTGAAAGCATTAGGTGGCGATCAAGAGCTATTGATTTCGAGTTTGCGTGACTCCATGGCCGGGATGGGTACCGCGTTTTATACCACCCTATTAGGTGCCGCATTGGGTGGCGTTATTCTGCGTGTGTTTGCCTTAATTAGCGAGCACAGTATCGATGGCCTACACGATATGATTATGCGCTTATGCATAGTGAAATTTGGCGCTGATCTTAAGCCCTCAGCAGAGCGAGATATTCATGAATTAGAAACTGAGCTTGAGCGTTTAAGAAAGAATGTTGAAGGGCTAGATCAAGCGTTTGTTGGGTCTGCCAATTCTCTCGCTAACTTCAGAAACGAAGTGCGGTTACTAAGGGTGCCAGTAGAGGAAGAAGAAACAGAGGCCTCACTGCATCAAGCCGTAAAAATGCAGGACTATTATTGCCACCTGTTAAAAGCAGAAATTGATATGCTCAACACGTTGAATAACCCATGGCGAATGCGCTGGCGTCATTTATTTAGACGTGTAACAGGGCGTGGCTGATAGCGAGCCATGAGTATTCGTACACGTCGCCGCACAGGCGGCACCATGTATGAAAGTTTTTCTGCTCTTTCGCTGTTGATGTTAGCGGCGTTTATTTTCCTATTCGTTATTATTCTCATCACCTACCGTATTCAAGACACTCATGAAGTCCCGCGCCTAAAAAAAGAACTGGCCGAAGCGCAGGCAGAACTCGATCGGACGCAAAAGCGTCTTAACGTATTTCAACGCGATATCTCCGAACAAAATGGTCTTGGCACCGGCGCACAAGTAGAGCTGGTTTTAGAAGGCGCAGGGCTAAGTGAAGGCCAGGGTAGAAAAGATTTTGATCTCTTTGTCGAAGGTCTCCGCGATATACCCGGCACGACCATACATATGGTCATCGACGGTACCGGTTCTATGCATGGTGCTGCGACGTTTCTTATTCCCGTACTACGCGTTATCGCATTGCGTTCGGGTAAAGACCTTGATGCCGTTACCTGGTTTTCCGATGGTCGCGGCGATACCTTTCATGGCTCGATGTCATCCATGCTCGATGCCTTGATTGACGGCGCACCGTTTACCGGTAGCCAAGAAACCATTGGTGCAGCCTTTAAACGCGCGGAACAAAATGCCGATGTGCCGAGTGCTTATATTCTTATCGGTGATGAACCCTCGGATGATCGTATTTATTATAAAAAAATTAAAGCACCCGTTTTTACGTTGCCCTTAGGCCGCATTAGTCCTTCTACACGTTGGGAGTATGAGACGCTAGCGGAGGAGACGGGCGGCAAGATGTTGTGGTTGAAATTTAAGTAGCAAGCTATTTGTCATGCCTGCGTAGGTGGGTATCTATAGAATGTACTTGTGTGGGATGCTTCTCCGTGTTGCGGATCGTGCGCCACAGCTAGTCGTTATAGCTTTCAAATTAAAGGAGTTGATGACAAATCAAAGTGATTGTCATTATGGTCTATCACGGTTTCTTTTAATTGTTGCTGCGTTATAGTGGAGCGTTATGTAAGCATGAAGGTTTTTCGTTGGGCAATGATTTTTCCCATAAGTGTAGCTTCTTGGTGCCTCATATTTATATTTGGAATGATAACGTATTCTGAAATTATAAATTTATGTCCTGAAGAGAAAATGGTTTCTGGTATGTGTGAGGCTGGCTGGTGGTCAATAGCAGAAACAACTTTAATATCAATTTTTTCAGCTATTGCTGCAATGTTTGTTCTCGCAGTTTCGTCATTTATT
>NVRQ02000122.1 GCA_002400905.2 Gammaproteobacteria bacterium
GAAAAGGCATCGCTCGACAAAACTTCCGCCCATTTATAACTGTAGTAACCGGCTGAATAACCGCCAGCAAAAATATGAGAAAAGCCGTTAGCAAAACGATTGAAGCTCGGTGTTGGTACGACTGCTGTTTTTGAACGTACGTCGCTTAGCACGGCTTCAATATCTAATCCATTTTCTGGATCGTATTCGCTATGTATACGAAAATCGAATAGTGAAAACTCTAGCTGCCTGACCATTTGCATGCCAGAAAGGAAGTTTTTGCTGGCATTGAGCTTATTAAATAATTCTTCGGGTATGCTCTCACCCGTTTGATAATGGCCAGAAATTAAATCTAGCGCTTCGCGCTGCCAACACCAGTTCTCCATAAATTGGCTGGGTAACTCAACGGCATCCCAGGCGACACCACGAATACCAGCAACACCAGAGTATTCAACCTTGGTCAACATATGATGCAAGCCGTGACCAAACTCGTGGAATAAGGTGATCACTTCTCCATGCGTTAACAGCGATGGATTATCACCTAGTGGCGGTGTGAAATTACACGTGAGGTAGGCAACAGGCGTATCGACACCCTCCGGTTTGCGCATACGCGTAACGCATTCGTCCATCCACGCGCCACCACGTTTGTGCGCACGAGCATACAGATCGAGATAAAACTCACCGCGTATTTCATCGTGCTCATCACGAATCTGAAAAAACTGTACATCAGGATGCCATGTGCTAACGCCTTGTGTTTCTTCGATACGCAGACCGTATAAACGCTCTACCACAGCAAACATACCTGTTAGCACTTTAGGCACTGGGAAATACGGTTTGAGCTCTTCTTGCGAAATGGCATAGCGCACTTGGCGTAGCTTTTCACTGTAATACGTTGTATCCCAGGCTGAGAGATCAGCGATGCCATCACGCTCTTTGGCGAACTGCGCGAGCTCGGCGAATTCTTCTTGTGCGACGGCACGCGACCGTTCTGCAAGATCATTCAAAAAGGCTAAGACTTCTTCGGAGGTCTCTGCCATCTTTGTTGCTAAGGAATATTCGGCGTAATGACCAAAGCCCAACAACTGTGCCTGCTCATGTCGCAACGCTAAAAGCTGCGTCATGATGTCAGAGTTGTCCCAGTGACGTGCGTGCGGCCCTAGCTCAGAAGCGCGCGTAGTATTCGCCTCATAGACTTCACGACGTAAAGCTCGATCATCTGCATACGTCATCACTGCGATGTAAGACGGCATTTCCAGGCTAAGCTGCCAGCCTTCTATGCCCGCTTGTTCACCTGCTTGCTTGGCCAGCGCTTTAGCGCTATCGGGTAAACCGGCTAAATCTTGCTCACGTGTAATGCCTTTTTTCCAGGCCCCCGTTGCATCCAGTACATTTTCTTCAAACTTGGAGGCTAAGCGCGATAATTCTGCTTTGATTTCCTTATAGCGCGCTTTTCCCTCACCTTCTAGTGCAACACCTGAAAGACGAAAATCACGTAATGCATTATCGATCATCTTGCGTGCGGCGATATCAAGCTGCGCATACTCAGCACTTTCAGCAACCGTATTATAAGCTTGATAGAGTGCTTTATTCTGCCCCAGCTCGGTAGAGAACTCGCTGATCTTTGGTAAACAATTGTTATACGATTTTCGCAATGCATCACTGTTCACCACTGAGTTGATATGACTCACCGGCGACCATACTCGACTTAAACGCTCCGACAAGGCATCCATTACCAAGACAAAATTGGCAAACGTTGGCGCTGTGCCCTGGTTTAGTAAACTCTCTATCTGCTGACGTTGTTCAGCCAATAGCTGATCGATTGCTGGCTCGATGTGCTCTGGTTTAATGTCATCAAAGCGTGGAAGATGTTGATCTGTAAGTAATGGGTTGTTCATTGCGACCTACTATTCATGTTAATGCTATATTTGAATCATACCTTAGGGAACCCCTAATTAATTCATGGCCCGATGTCTAATGGCTAAAATCTTCCATTCAGCCCAGAATTAATCAGAGGTTCCTTAGCTTGATCTATAGCTAAAATCATTATATTCAATCGCTTAAATAGGGAATAACTTTGGCTACTCAATACGACTACCTCGTTATCGGCGGCGGCAGCGGCGGTATCGCTAGCGCCAATCGCGCAGCTTCTTATGGCGCTCGCGTCGCAGTCATTGAGAATGACCGCCTCGGTGGCACTTGCGTTAATCGCGGCTGCGTACCAAAAAAAATCATGTGGTATGCCTCCGGCTATGCTGAGGCATTTCGCGAAGCCAAAGACTATGGCTTCGAGACTTCAAAGCCTGGATTTAACTGGGGCAAGCTAATAGAACGTCGAGAAGCCTATATTCATCGTTTAAATGGTATTTATGAAACCAACCTTGATAAGAACAAAGTCGATATCATTAGCGGTATGGGTGCATTTGTCGACGCTAATACGGTAGCCGTCAATGGCCATAACTATTCAGCCAAACATATCCTTATTGCTACGGGTGGCTACCCTGCGGTGCCTGAAATAGAAGGCGCAGAGCTCGGCATTACTTCTGATGGTTTTTTTGAGCTAACCGAACAACCGAAAAATGTTGCCGTAGTCGGTGCTGGCTATATCGCTGTCGAACTTGCTGGCATGCTGCAAGGCATGGGAAGCAAAGTTCAGCTATTGGTGCGCCGTGATTCTCCGCTACGAAATTTTGACCATACCATGGTCGCAACGTTAGTTACGGCAATAAAAGATCAAGGTATCGACCTTGTCACTCAAGCGACTCCGACTAAACTCAGTAAAAATGGCGCATCGCTTTCTTTAGAGCTTGAAGACGGTCGCCTTCTTAATGATCTTGATACGGTCATTTGGGCTATAGGCCGACACCCGGCGACGCAGAGCTTAGCTCTTTCCAACGCTGACTTAAATACTGACAATCGCGGATTTATCGAAACCAATGAATATCAAGAGACTAGCGTCAAAAATATTTATGCTGTTGGTGACATTACCGGGCGCGCGGCACTGACCCCCGTAGCCATCGCAGCAGGTCGTAGATTGTCTGATCGTTTGTTTGATAATCAAAGCAAAGCAAAACTACACTACGACACCATCCCAACTGTCGTTTTTAGCCACCCCCCCATTGGCACGGTTGGCTTAACCGAAGCGGAGGCGCGGAAAAAATACGCGGACGATATAAAAATTTATCAGTCTACCTTTACACCCTTACGTAATGGCATTACTAACAACAAACCCAAAGCCACATTTAAATTAATTGTTACCGGTAAAAATGAACGTGTGATAGGTTGCCATGTTATAGGTGAAGGTGCAGATGAATTGCTACAAGGGTTTGCGGTCGCTATGAAAATGGGCGCAACCAAAGCAGATTTTGATAATACGGTTGCCATTCATCCCACTGCCGCAGAAGAGTTGGTCACTTTACGTTAACTTGAAAAATCGTTTTATAACCCCGCTTCGAGCACTCAACTGTGTTCGAAGCAAACGCCACTAACACAGTTCATAGTGCAACTTATCCAAATGCTTCCTGAGCACCTTCATACCTAAAGTCATTGTGCCCGGAACCAGGTTCTTAGGTAGGCATCCTGCATTCAAAGACTCATAGCCCGGCTCGTTTTCATAGATTGCATCGTAACCAAACTTCTTAAAAACCATAGACCAACCAGAAAATGAACGTTCGTAAATTCGCTGTTGGTGCGATAACTCTACCCGAGTATGACGCGGATCCAGGAAAACATATTGATACAGCTCCCGAGCCTCATCCATTCCGCCTTCTATAAGCTGGACAAAGGTACCGCCGCCATAGACAAGCATTCCGGTCAGACCAAGCTGTTCGTTCTTCAACTTAGATATACCAAGCAAGTCCATCAATTCAGCGTCAGAGAATTTTTTTGTGGCCACACTGGAATAAATTATTTCGTACACTAAGCTTTCCTTGCACTATTTTAAGCTAAAGCTTAACGCAACAAAAATGAACCCCTACCAAACAATGAGCCAACTCTAATACCTTTACGTTAAAAAATTATTAGCCATAGCTTTGCACTAACGGCTTAGTAAAAATATTCAATTTCTGTTTTCTAATCAAGAGCCCAATAATAAAACTGTACAGAGATTCTGTTTAATTTTTTGGAGAAATGATTATGAAAAATATTGCATTGATTGCAGCAATAATAGGAGCCAGCTCATCAGCTTTTGTTCAAGCTCATGACTTTGGTAGTTCAAACAACGATGCCACTGTATCAGTAGTAAGCAGCAACCTTGGCCGTATTCACGGCTATACCATTCCTTTCAATAAATCTGTTGAAGCAGCGAGCAAAGGTCAATATGCCGATGTAGGCCAATTTGGTCGCATTAGTGCTTACGGCAATGCTATCAACCGTGCCTACGAAGTCAGCAAAGGTGTTTACGCGAATATTGGCCAATATGGTCGTCTTGGCGGTTATGGTGAAACGACTATAGTAGTGGAAACAACGACTATCGCCAGCCATTAATTAACAATGTAGCAGCACAAAGGCGGTGAAGGGAAACCTTCACCGCCTTCTCGTTGTCGACGTCTCTTAGCTCAAAGAGACGTTATAGGGGTAGAACGACCACCAAAAGCCCATGACTATACATAGATAAGCATTCCAATCAAACCAAGCTGGTGATTTTTCGGTTTAGATATATCAAGAAAATCTATCAACCCGGCATCTGGGGTTTTTTGGCAACAAGGCAATAAATAAGTTCGTACACCAAAATTCCTTTGCAATACTAAACCTGAACACAGGCCGACCAGAATGAATATTACACAATGAGCGAAGAGCGAAGAGCGAAGATTAATATCTGTATGTTAGAAAACTGCGGCCAATAGTTTTGCGCTAACAGCTTAATAGGAATATTCAATTTCTTCTTTCGCATCAACCACCCAATAATAGAAATGTACAAGGACTTCCAGTTTAACTTATAGGAGAAATATCATGAAAAATATCGCATTGATTGCGGCAGTTATTGGCGCAAGCTCATCAGCTTTTGTTCACGCAAATGAATTTAACAACTCAGAAAACGGGGCTACAATACCAGTAGCAAGCAGCAACCTTGGCCGTATGCACGGTTATACCATTCCGTTCAACAAATCTGTTGAAGCAGCGAGCGAAGGTCAGCATGCCGATGTGGGGCAGTTTGGTCGCATGAGTGCTTACGACAATGCTATCAACCATGCCTACGAAGTCAGCAAAGGTGTTTACGCGAATGTTGGCCAGTATGGTCGTCTTGGCGGTTACGGCACCCATGAAACTGTTGAGGACAATACAACAATTGCTAGCAGTTAATTTCTAGCGACGAGCAAAAGGCGGTAAGGTAAAAAAGACCTTACCGCCTTTACTTTTTTTGATAACACTTATCAAAACCACATCTTCTCACCTCTAGCGATAAATACCTCGGTGCAACATAGATCGTTTGTGTTTTTTTGTAATTTCGTGATCTCGATAATGCGGGCCTACCTAACAACGTGGCAAGCCTTCCCCAGAAAGAAACGATAATCTTGCTTTCTGAAACTTATCAGAACCTTGAGCTTCCTCTCCGCAGTTATAACGACCTACTAGTTCAGTACGGTAGGGGTTAAAGAGATCACTGACACTAATAATCTCCACCAAGTCACCACTGGTTTTTTCGGTTAGAAACATGACGAGCCTCTAAAAAATAAGCTATTCGTCTACGCCTCACATGACTGCGAACAAGTCAACGCACCTCACCAAGGCGGCTAAATACTGCGCAGCTTATAGGGCACGCAGTAAGTATCCAATTTTTTTCTAGACACAATAACTATAGGCCTCTTATCACATTCGCTAACCCTTAATTACTATCAGACCACCCCTTCGTCAACTCGCTCATGAGTTATGCTCTATACTATTATCAGCCTTAATGAAGAACAGCTATCATGAACATTCGGCCCTACAAAGATCATCTGCCTACGATCGCGACAAGCGCTTATGTCGATGAATCAGCATGCATCATCGGTGATGTATCCCTAGGCAATAATGCATCGGTCTGGCCAATGGCAGTGATCCGCGGTGACGTCAATAAAATTACTATTGGCAATCGTACTAACGTTCAAGATGGTGCGATATTACATGTCACGTGCGAGAGTAAATTTGTACCAGGCGGCAAACCTTTAACCATTGGTGACAATGTGACAATAGGGCATGGCGCAGTACTCCACGCCTGTTCTATAGCAGACCTTTGCTTGATCGGCATGAATGCAACCGTACTTGATGGCGCCATAGTAAAGTCAAAAACAATGATCGCTGCTGGCAGCGTAGTCGCGCCAGGAAAAATATTAGAAGGCGGCTACCTCTATATTGGCTCACCCGCCAAGCAAGCAAGACCGTTGACTGAAAACGAGTTGGCTTATTTGGAGTTTTCAGCGCAACATTATGTTGAGCTGAAAGATGATTATCTATTTGGGTAAATTCAACTACGAAAAAGAAAATAGAATTATTTATTAATGCCAGACCGCCATATTGGTCGTATCGAGGACATTAAAAAAATCATCCTCTACTTTTTCAACTTTTTCGCCATAACCATTCAAACGACCCAAGCCTCCAGTAGTTTTCACTGGTTTAATCTGTCTCATCCCTGCAAGAACTGGCATAGTTTCACGCTCACCTGCTACAACGCGTCGCGGCGTATCGTAAGCACTCAAACGACCATAATTTCCAATCATCTTATTTTTATCCACTATTACAACTGTACTCAACGGAATGGTATTTGATGAACTTGGCCCCTGCGCATAACCATGCAAACGGCCCATATCACCAGCATTGGCATTAGCCAATACCAACATAGCGCTTAAAGCCAACAACCCAATAGATAATTTTTTCATTGCAACTCCTGGATATGGCGCTATGCCACAAATCTTCATTGATAGCCATTATCCTGCAGGAAGGCAGATAAGAAAAATTGTCATTACCTATGTACCACATTAAGAATATTCATAACGCCGCATTTAGCTGTTTCTTGATAGCCCCAGCCAATAGGTTGAATAGCTTTGCTGCATGAGCAAAGTAGAACAGCCCTATTTAATGGCGTGTGTCAGAATGAAGCCCTACGTCTCCGTCAGTGAATAATTGCATCGCATCCACCGAATCAAAACTGTAGTTTTTATTGCAATACTCACAAGCAACGTCGATATTGCCTTGTTCTTGAATAATGCTATCAACTTCATCTTTACCTAAACCAAGCAGCATGCGTTCTATTCGTTCGCGGGAACAAGAACAATGAAAACGAATTGCTTCGCTCTCAAATAAGAGAATATCATCGTCATGAAATAATCTATGTAAAAGCGCTTCGTCATCAAGCGTTAGCAATTCATCATCACTTAGCGTTTCTGCTAATAACTTTACTCGCTGCCAATCATCACTCTCTTCAGTGGTACCAGGCATTTGTTGTAACATAAATCCTGCAACACAGTTCGCATCAACAACCAACCACAAGCACGTCGCAAGTTGCTCCGATTGCTTAAAATAATGTTCTATACATCCCGCTAAACTTGGCTCCACTAACTCAACAATACCTTGATACTGACTTGCTTTATCGTGCGGATTGACTGTAATCGCCATATGGCCGTCGCCAAATAATTTTCCGATCTCCATATCCAATAGTGAATCTTCTTTCCAGTTTATGATTCCGCGTATCTGACGCTGACTATCATATTCAACAATGAGAAGATTGACTGGGCCGCTACCTTGCACCTGCAAAGTTAATTTACCTTGATACTTTATTGTCGCTCCCAATAGACTTACTGCCGCCATCGCTTGACCAAGCAGCTGTGCTAACTCAGGTGGGTAGGAATGACGCTCAAGCACAGTTTTATAACTATGCTTGAGCCTCACAATTTCACCACGAATACCTAATTTCTCAAATAGAAAACGACGAATACTATCGCTAGCCATACTCACTCTCCAATGCGCATAAGTAAGCCATGCTTGCGAGCAACAGAAAAAACATAGAGAAACACCACTACAGACCCCAACAAATAAACCACATTGAGCAATGCCGCCGTATAAAACAATTCAAACGAAAAGTGATGATCAATCATTACTGCTCGCAGACCTTCAAAGACATGGCTGGCTGGTAAGAACCATGCCAAACTTTGCGCCCATTGCGGCAATATTTCGATAGGGTAAAAAATACCACTAAGTGGCGCTATCGCAAAAACCACCACCCACGCCAAACTTTCTGCGCCAACACCAAAGCGTAATACTAGAGCTGACACAACTAAGCCCATTGCCCAGCCCATCACCAAGAGATTCATAAAAAAAGCGACCAGGGGCAACCCTAGCTCAAATATTGAATAGTGATACATAGGAATAGCAAGTAATGCCGCGACACCAACGCCCACGATAGTGCGCACGAAACTAATCAACAACAAGGAATAAATAAGCTCGATGGGCCGTAGCGGGCTAACGAATAGGTGCGCCAAATTTCTCGCATGTAACTCTTCGAAGAAAACCAGCGAGACACCCAGCTGGCCACGAAAGACCACATCCCACAACATCACAGCACCAATCAGTATTCCTGCCGCCTGAGCCAACCAGCTATTATTTTCAGCAAAAAACTGGCTAATCAGCCCCCACATAATCATTTGCACTGTCGGCCAATAAGCCAACTCGATGATCCGCGGCCAAGAACTACGCAAAAGATATAAATAACGCAAACACATCGCGTAAACACGCTGACTACTCTCGTCTTTATATGTTGGCTCTGTGCGAATCACTTTAAAGTTCAATGGGGCCTTCTTCTGAAAAGCGGATGGTTTCACGTGTGATAGCTATAAATACTTCTTCCATCGAATTACGACAAAAACCTTCAATTAACTTATCTGGCGCACCACGCGCGACAATACCACCACGATGCAGCATGATAACGTCATCACAAAGTTCTTCGACCTCAGCCATATTATGCGAGGCCAATAATATCGTTGCCTGCGTTGTTGTTTTGTAGTCGATCAAGTATTGACGAATACGATCAGCACTGTCCGGATCAAGCGAAGCCGTTGGCTCATCGAGCAACAATAGCTCGGGCTCGTTTAACATTGCCTTGGCAATCGCTACCCGTGTTTTTTGACCTGCCGATAAGGTGCCATAACGACGCTTGTGCATTGCGGTTAAATCGAGCGCCTCCAACATTTGATCGATGCGTTCACTAATATTGTCAACACCATACAGGCGTGCGTAGACGCGTAGGTTTTCTGAAACAGTCAGTCGTTGTGGCAAATCAACATAAGGTGAAGAAAAATTAATGCGTGGCAAAACTTGAAAACGATCATTTGCCATATCGATACCAAACAAATGAATACTGCCGCGTGTCGGTAACAACAAACCTAGCAACATAGAAAGCGTTGTCGTCTTACCGGCACCATTACCCCCTAGCAATGCAGTAATAGAACCACTATTGATCTCAAAACTGAGATCGGAGACCACCGCAACCTCTCCGTATACTTTTGTCAGCCCTTTTGCTGCAATGACTGGAGAAAACATCAATTAGGGAACCTCTGATTTATTCTGGACGAAGTAGATTGTGATCTAAAATATTCAGCTTCAAGGCACGAATCGCACGTAATAGCAGGCTATCACGAAGATTTGCAACGCAGAAACTGGATGTTTTAGGCACAAGATACGAGTTCATGAATAGATCAGAGGTTCCTTAGCTAATAGTCTTACGCACTAGATCAATGACCGGCGCCGTATCAGGTTTTTGTTTGCGCCAAAGATAAAACGACTCGGCGGCTTGTTCCACCAACATGCCTAATCCATCATAGGCACGGCTCACCTGTCGCTGCTTTGCCCACGCGACAAATGCAGTATCTTGTGCAGCATAAAATAGGTCATAACAAACACTATCACTACTGACAATCGTGTCAACCAAAGGTGGGAGCTTGCCTTCTATCCCTGCAGACGTCGCATTAATCACAATATCATAAGCACCGTGCCGACCGAGCTCGTCGTAACTGCATGAAGAAACATTACCCAAATCCCGGAATCGTTGCTTTATCCTATAGGCCTTATCGACAGTACGGTTTACAATCGTAATACGTGACGGCTGCTCTTCAAGTAACGGGCCCATCACTCCTTGCACCGCACCGCCCGCGCCAAGAATGAGAATGTTTTTCTTGGCAAGATCAACACCCAGGTTTTGCTTAAGGTCTCTCACTAGGCCAATACCATCGGTATTGTCAGCGTAAACTTCGTTGTTACTTTCGAAAACAAGTGTATTCGCCGCTTCTGCTTGCTGTGCTCGCGCGCTACATCGTGTCGCATAACGATAGGCATCTTGCTTAAACGGAACAGTAATATTGACGCCTGCCCCCCCATTGGCTTGAAAGTTACCAACTGATTGTTCAAAACCGCCAATATCGACCTGTATGGCTGTATATTGCATACGCTGATGAGTCTGTCTAGCAAACTCAGCGTGGATCAGTGGTGATTTACTGTGCGCAATAGGGTTACCCATTACTGCATATTTAGACGGGGTATCAAAATCAAATAGGGAAGACATGGTGGAATACTACTCTAGTGCTCTATCCAGGTGATAATTACGGATTCGGCGCAACCATCACCTGGATAGAGCGCTCGCTACAGATTTACTCTGAATATAAATTTTAAGGAGGAGAGTTTACCCCAGGATTAATCATTATTATTATTTCAACAGGGCACTTACCTTGGCAGCCATAACAAAATCATTTTCATGCAAACCACCAATCTTATGCGTATAAAAAACGACGGTGCAGTAACCCCAACCAAAAGTAATATCCGGGTGGTGATTCTCTTCTTCTGCAACAGCACCGACTCGGTTTGCAAATTCCATAGCCAAGGCGAAGTCTTTAAATTCAAAGCCACGCTCAAGCTTACGTGCGCTGTCAGTTAAGCGCCAAACCGGCACCTGGTCCATCATGGATCGTGCAACATCTTCTGCAATGGGTGGAATGCCGCCCTGACACGGCACACAGGCTTGGGTTGCTAAGTTCATGGGGAAACTCCCAATACATCAGTCCTAGGATACTAAGATAATAACGCTTAGCCGGGCTTAGGCCAAGTGAAGAGCGGCAAGAAATTTACAAGCCTGGCAAAGAAAGAGGGACAGCACCGGGTGTAACCGGCGCTGCAGGAACAGGGGCCGCTGCTTTAGGTTTAGCAACAGGCTGAAGTGCCGTCTTAGCCGATGGCGAATCAATGCCAAGATCAATCATAATAATAGGTGGCGCATTTGGTTTGATAGCAGCATCTGGCGCAGGTTTGGCCGCGGGCAAGCCAATACCAAAGTCAATCTTGATTTCAGAAGGAACATCACTAACAAGTGGTTCCGCTTTATCTTGAGGGATTAACCCTGCTTCTTGAACAATTTTATTGAGCTCAGGTATCGATATATCAGGCAATTTTATTGGCTCTTGATCTATCGCAGGTGTAGCAGTAGGTTCAGGCGCTTTCAGCGTATCAACAATAACATTATCACTTTTTATCGCATTAGCGTCGTTGATCACTGATTCTGATATACCTTCAAGTGGGTTTGAATTTGATGGTGGGTTATTAAGATCAAGACCTTCTACTGAATCGGAATCAACTTTAAGCGCGCCGTCTTCCCTGCCAATGGCTTCGTCAGTGGCTTTGTTCATCACAACGATGCTAATTCGCCGATTAATCGGATCTAAGGGGTTATCACGATTATAAAGTGAAGAGTCTGCCAAGCCAACGACACGACCAACTTTCTTTTCTGACATACCAGCATTGATTAATGCTCTTCGTGCTGCATTAGCACGATCCGCCGACAATTCCCAATTACTGTAGCCATCCTTACGGAAGAAACGCGCGGCGTCAGTGTGACCTGTAAGGCTAATTCGATTACCCGCCTTGCTAATAATCGGGGCAATTTCGTTTAGAATTTTTGTTGCATGCTCGCGCATAATTGCTTTCCCCGATTCGAACATCGGGCGGTTTTCTTTATCAACAATTTGTATACGCAAACCTTCCGGGGTAACGCTAAGTTTAAGTTGATCTTTGTATGCTTTTAACTCTTCCTTATTCTCGATGGCTTCTTTCAATACTTCTAGCAGCTCTTCCATCTGCTTAGCTTCTTCTGCCATTTCCTGATTACTTTGGCCTGAACCATCGCCATCTTTCTGGGTACTATTACTGGAACCACCCTGCTCCCACTCATCACCCTTAGCACCTTTAGTGGTATCGCCAGTACCGCCCAGATCAATCATGCTATCGCTAAAACCACTACCTTGACCCACACCTATTTCGGAATCAGCATCAAAGAACCCCGAAATAGCTTCTTGTTGCTCAGGTGTTGCGGCCGCCAATAACCACATTAAAAGAAAGAAGGCCATCATTGCCGTCGCAAAATCAGCGAAAGCAACTTTCCAGGCGCCGCCATGATGACCATGGCCGGCTTTTTTAATCTTCTTTATGACCATCGGGCGTTCTGCTTCGTCCATTCAAGCGCTCACTATGCTGACATTGCGTGTCAGACGACTACTTGTCTTTATTCTTGACGTGCTCTTCCAATGCGGAAAAGCTAGGACGCTCAGTCGAATATAATGTCTTACGACCAAATTCGATGGCAATTTGCGGCGCATAACCATTGACCTGCGCCATAATGCAAACTTTTATACATTCAAAAAATTTAGCTTCGGCCTTATTCATATGCCCCATAGCCGTTGCCCACGGACCAACAAAACCATAGGCAATAAGAATACCGAGAAAGGTACCCACCAAAGCTGCCGCAACGTGAGCACCGATTTCTTCAACCGGGCCACCCAAAGAGCCCATGGTGATAACAATACCGAGTACCGCCGCAACAATACCAAAGCCAGGCAATGCATCACCCACCGCATTAATGGCGCTAGCGGCTGCCTCGGCTTCGTGATGGTGCGACTCAAGCTCGATATCCATTAGATTTTCGAGCTCCATTGGATTCATATTGCCGCCAACGACAAGGCGTAAGTAGTCAGTAATAAACTCAACCGCATGATGATTATGCAAAATTGCTGGGTATTTCTTAAAAATCTCGCTTTCTTCAGGCTCTTCGACATCACCCTCAATTGCCATCATGCCTTCTTTACGTGCCTTACCAAATATGTCAAAGAAGAAGGACAATAATTCAAGGTAAGTCGCTTGATTATAAGGTGACCCTTTCAATATACCGAGTAGACCAGAGATCGAACGCTTGATCACCGGCATTGGGTTGGCTGCCAAAAATGCGCCCAACGCTGCGCCACAAATAGTCAGCACTTCATAAGGCTGAAACAATGCTATCAGGTGGCCATGTGACAACAGATAGCCTGCGACAACCGCACCAAGAACAATAATAGCGCCAACAATAACTAGCATATAAAACCTACTCCTGAAAGACCCCTGTGGTGGCCAGGGCTACCGCTCCCTACTACAGACAACACATTCCATGTGACTGGTATCGGCGCTTATTTGCAAGTTCTTTAAGGTCTAGATGAAAAACATCAGCGGAATAACTAAAGGGCCCCTCTATTCATTGCTTAGAATCTCTGGCTTACAGACGAGCACAGGATCAAGGCATCATTGCGCAGGCAGGCTGCGGCTTGTTAAGCAATGAATAGAGATGCCCTACATGCTTGCAACGATTAACAAATTGGCACTATCCGACGATAGCGCCAAGATGTCAGACCAAGGAGGAGTTGCTCTCTAAATTTACTCTGCGCTACGCAGCCAAGTAGCAATTTTTTTGGCGTAATAAGTCAGCACGCCGTCAGCACCCGCGCGCTTAAATGAGAGCATGGTTTCCATCACTGTATCGCGCTCATTGAGCCAACCATTTTGAGCGGCAGCGGCTAACATCGCGTACTCGCCACTGACATGATAAGCATAGGTCGGCACACCAAATTCCTTTTTAACCCGATACACAATATCAAGATACAGCGTACCCGGTTTAACCATTACCATATCGGCGCCCTCATCAAGATCGAGCGCTACCTCAACTAAGGCCTCATTAGCGTTCGCCGGATCCATCTGATAGCTAGTTTTGTTACCGGTGCCTAGATTCTCAGCAGACCCTGCAGCATCACGAAATGGCCCATAGAAGCTGGATGCGTATTTAGCAGAATAGGCCAAAATACGTGTATGGATAAACCGCTCCTCTTCCAAGGCCTGACGAATAGCGCCAATACGACCATCCATCATATCGGACGGCGCCACCACATCCGCACCGGCCTGAGCATGGCTCAGCGCTTGGTTCATGAGCACTTCTACCGTTTCGTCATTCAAGACATAACCATTTTGGTCAAGCAAGCCATCCTGGCCATGTGTGGTAAACGGGTCAAGCGCCACATCAGTGATAATACCCAACTCTGGAAATTCTGACTTCAACGCATAAACTGCGCGTTGGATTAAGCCATCAGGGTTATAGGCTTCCTCAGCATTTTCACTTTTCTTGTCTGCTGGAACCAAGGGGAATAACGCTAATGCTGGAATACCCAGCTCAAGTGCCTCCGCCGCCTCTTTTAATAGCTCGTCAATACTGACGCGCTCAACACCTGGCATCGATGCAATGGGTTGACGCTGAGCCTTGCCCTCTACGACAAACAGGGGATAAATCAAATCATTGGCGGTCACAACATTCTCGCGCATCAAACGACGACTGAATGCATCACGCCGCATACGCCGCATACGCCGCGGAACAACGGGGCCTTCTTCAAACTCTTCTACTGGCATGTTTGCTCTCTGTTAACGTCTGCCGCGTTTTTTAGCAGCCGGTTTCTTGGCTTTAGATACTTTTTTCTTTGCCGTGGGTTGCTGTGCAGGCTTTTTCTTGGCTACTTTCTTCTTAGCGATTTTTTTCTTTGCTGTCTTTTTCTTGATCACTTTTTTCTTGGCAGCAGCTTGGCTCGTCGCTTGCTTCTTCGCCATCTTCTTCTTAATAACTTTCTTCTGTGGCACCGCTTTTTTCGCTGACTTTTTCTTGATGGGTGTATTTTTTGTCACGCCGGATTTTTTTGCAGCTAATTTTTTGGCCACAAGCTTCTTAATCGTCTTTTTCTTGGCTGTTTTCGCTTGCACTATTTTTTTCTTGGCAACGACTTTTTTCTTAACCACCTTTTTCTTCGCAGAATTTTTTTTCGCTACCGCCTTTTTAATCACTTTTTTTTGCACTACTTTTTTCATGACAGCTTTTGGCAGGGCAGCGGCTTTCTTTAGGACAACCTTCTTCTTAACCGTTTTTTTCGCAACAAGCTTTTTAACAACGTTCTTTTTCGCAGGAGCCTTCTTTGGCTGCTCTTCATTATCATCGTTGGCAGCCTCTTTTTTCATGTTGAGCTTAGTTTGTTTTTTCACCACTTCTGGCAACACCATCGGCGGCAAAGGCTCAGTCACCACAACAGACGGTGCATTAATAATCTCATCAATTGGCTCGTCGTGCTCTTCATCAATCACCGACATTTGATCAATTTGACTCACAATCTTGTTAATACCGGCGTAGATGTCATTGACATCACCAATCGCCTGAATCGTGCGTAATTTTCTTTTCTCGCGATAATACGCAGCTAAAGGCCGCGTCTGTACTTGGAAAATGCGTAAGCGCTGTTCAATTGTCCATTCCTGGTCATCAGGGCGATGCTTAAGTACATCACCACAATCATCGCAACGATCTTCCATTTTAGGCGGCGACGTATAGACGTTATAAACAGCACCGCAATTAATACACGTGCGCCGCCCTGTCAGTCGTTGCAATAAAATATCGGCATCGACTTCTAACATTATCGCCAACTGCAAGGGCTGGCCAAGATTACGCAACATATCATCCAGCTCGCGGGCTTGCTCAATATTGCGTGGAAAGCCATCAAGAATGAAGCCATTTTCAGTATCGGCATCCGCCAATCGGCCTGCGATAATACCGAGCACAACTTCGTTAGGGACTAGCTGTCCAGCCTCCATGGCCGAACGTGCTTTTATTCCCAGCGGGGCTTGGC
>NVRQ02000123.1 GCA_002400905.2 Gammaproteobacteria bacterium
AGATGAACAATGCCATCAGGTCGATACTGAGCAAACAGTTTCGCCATCGCCACATCGTCACAAATATCGCACTGCTCAAAATGATAGCGATTATTTCGCGTAACACTCTCGAGAGAGGCCAAGTTACCTGCGTAGGTCAGCTTATCAATATTAATAACCGTTGAATCGGTCTCTGAGATAAGTTGACGAACCAAAGCCGAACCGATAAATCCAGCCCCACCAGTAAGCAATATTGTTTTTTTATTTGCCTGATTCATGTCAATGGCAATCATAACAACAATCATTGCTGTCTCGTTAACTTTTCCCCGTCATTCCGGCGTAGGCCGGAATCCAGAATGTCGTTGAAACCACTGGATTCCGGCCTACGCCGGAATGACAGAGGGGTATTATTGGTTTTCATGTCCCTAGCACCTCAAAACAATCTAATCGCTAAGCATTTAGCCCATTGAACAGCGATATATTTCAAGTTAACGGGACAGCACTGAGCAACGATAGAGGATTAAAGAAAGTTAAGGAGCGATAAACGCTGAACCTGGACAAAAGCCTGCTGCGCGGCTTCCAACGAAACTAACTGTTGGTTGAATCGACTAATCACCTCGGCAAAATCGATATCTTCAATACCAGCGAGGCTTGTTTGCGCCTCAAATTGAAAAATGCTATTGATATTCAACTGGTCATCTAATGCATTGAGTCGTGAACCAACACTTGATCGCGTTTGCAGAACATTATTCAAAGCCTGATCAATATTAGCCAAAGCAGAACTGATTCCATTATTTAAACCTGCTTGCGAGCTGGGGTCAGTAACCGTGGTATTCAAAATTGTAACCAAACCCTGAATGGTCGTAAAAACATCCTGTCCAGTGCTGTTAGCAAAAGTGAACGTGTCCCCGGTCGCAGGCTGACCCGTCACAACGGCTTGAATACCAAGAAATTCGATAGGCTGACCCGAAGTATGCGTGCCCGTCGCGACGACGACAGCGTCACCGCTACTATCGATAACGGTAACATCATAGGCTGATGCTGATGTGAATGTCACTGTATAATCATCAGGGATATAACTGCTTATATCAGTAACACTGCCTATATCAATAATGCCATTACCCGTATTGGCCTGGCTGGCACCGGTTGCAAACGTGCCATTACCATTGGCGATATCAAAAAATACCGCTGCTCCGGAGTCACCTATGGCAATCTGCCTGGACGCACCAATCTGTATTTCTCTGACGCCCTGATCACCAATATAACTAAAGCCGCTACCCGTTTGCACAAATGGTGGTGCAGCGGTTCTATAACCAGCAAATATATACTCATTATTCGCATCACGCGTATTGGCTGCGCTAAGTAGACCATCGAGGATGCCCTGTAATTCAACAGCAGTACCCGCACGCGTCTCGTTAGTCTGTGTTGCGTTGTTTGCCTGTATTGCTAACTCGCGCGCACGCTGCAGCAAGTCACCGGCACTAATTAAAGCGACTTCTTCTGCTTGCAGACGACTTTGAGCGAAATCATTATTATCATTATATTGTTGCAGTGTGGCAATACTTTCTCTCAAAGAAAGTGAGCGGGTCGCTGCTGCGGGATCATCAGAAGGTCTCACTACACGACGCCCTGTGGCCAGCTGTTCTTGTGTGTCCGCTATCTGTCGCTGCTGAGTCAATATTTGACTCAAGCCTTGCTGAATAAATTGACTGGTTGAAATTCTCATCACTAACGAGACACAGCGCCCAGTAACACTTGAAACAAGTCATCGGCAATACTAATAATCTGCGCTGCCGCTTGAAAGGATTGTTGGAATCTCAAGAGATCTGTCGTTTCTTCATCTAAGTTAACCCCAGAAATAGAATCTCTTCTCGCTTGTGACTGGGCTAATAACGTTTGTTGCGCCTCACGATTAAGTTCTGATTCACGTGTCCGCGTCCCCACCTCGGCAACTAGACTTCCATAGACACTGCTAATCGATGAGGTGCCATTATTCAAACCGAGCTGTTGTTGAATGTTCGCCAATACCAAGGCATTTCTGTTGTCACCTACACCACCGGTATTTGCCGAAACAGTGAAAATATCACCTGCTGTAGGCACACCACTCACTTCAACCGTGAAGCCATTGTAGGTAATAGCACCACCTGACGTATAAGCAACATTTGTCGGATTACCCGTGCCCGTACCTGTGACATTAAACGTGGTCGGTGTAGTAAATGTGATCGTAACAGACTGCGTTAAATTCGCATTAGGTGGGGGTGGCGCGTTGACGACACCTGAGCTTATCCTCGCATTACCCGTATTGTTAGAGGATGCCTGCCCAATAATCGGTGTGGCAGCCGCAATCTGTCGAACATCGGAAATTTGTAGTCGCAAATCTCTGGGGGCAGCCGCAGTAGGTCTAATTAAAAAGGCGTCGCCACTGTTTACTGTACCGGATGCCACACTAATCGTCAGTCCATCGACCACAGCGGCCGTAACAGGGAAGGAGGGTGGCAGATTAGTCACTGTATTATCAGATAAACGCGTCACGCTATAAACACCCGCGTTATTACGCAGTGAATAGTCGCTATTGGTCAGCAAATTGACATCCGTCACGGCTACATCAATGACACCCGTACCCGTATTATTCGTATTTTGCAACGCTAAGGGTGACGATGCCGCCAAATCGTTAAAATATAAGCCACCAGCTGTACCGTCTAAATTTTGGCCAAGACGATGCTGGTCATTGATTTGGCTAGTAATTCCAATCGCAACTTGACCCAATGTATTACGAGATGGCTCCAACACACTCGCCCTAAAATCAAGTAATCCACCAAGACGGCCACCGGCTATCTGATCAGAAATTTGTGCGGTAGCACCGCTCGTCACATAACCAATCTCAAGGCGACTCGAATCAAATTCATTCGTAGTTACTGATAATGTCTGGACAAAGGAGCCTGATACCAACGATTGGCCATTACCAATAAAAACGTTTAGCGCACCACCATTTTGTTCGACCGTACTAACGTTCGTATATTCAGATAGTTGCAGCAACAAACGATCGCGCTGATCCCGCAAACCATTAGCCACCACACCACCGCTGCCTGCTTCGGTATCCGTAATCTGGCCATTCAAATCTGCAATCGAACGTGAAAGTACATTCACATCATTAACGGTTGCGGTAATATCACTATTCACCGCATTATTTAATGACTCCAGCCTGCCCGAAATCGCATCAAAACGTGAGACTAACGACTCTGACTCCGACAACAATACCTGTCGCGTCACAGTCGAGCTTGGATCGCCAGCCACTTCTTGTAAGGCATCAAAAAATTCTGATATGGCTGGTGATAAACCGGCATTGGAATCGGCTAGAATGCTGTCTAACTGAGATGAAAATTCATTAAGCGTTTCAAAATTAGAAAATGAAGCATTATTAATTCTCACTTGTTCTACAGCAAAACCATCGTACACTCGAGAAACTGAACCAACCGATACGCCGTTACCTATTCCAGAAATTTCAGGTGGGCGTTCGTTGAAGCCAACGCGTTGGCGACTATAGCCATCGGTATTAACGTTAGCAATATTATTGCTGGTTGTTGCGAGCGCTCGACTATTCGCTAATAGTGCGCTGGTACCAATACCTAATAAGTCTGCCATTATCTAAATTCCGACTCAGCACTAGAAAGTAATGACTTATACGTGTCACCGGCTATAATATTTTTTACTTTTTCTGCATAAGCAGGATCCGTTGCGTAACCCGCTTGCTGAATTTTCTCGGCGTAAGCACCTACATTATCACCGTGCTTTAATGCCTCCTGGTAACGCTCACCATTGCTTATAAAATTAACATAGTCTTTAATCGACTCATCATAAGATTGATAAGCTCGAAAATCTTCGTGGCGTGGCCGTAAACTACCATCGATAAACTCATATGTCTTAGTGGTAATGCGTTCACCCTGCCATTCATCATTGGCTTTAATACCAAAGAGGTTATGACTGCTTTGACCCTGACTATCATGAATAATCGACTCTCCCCAGCCTGTTTCTAAAATTGCTTGGGCAAGTATCGCATCGCGTTTAACACCCAAACTCTGTGCAGCGCTATTTATAGAGGGAATAATATCTTGAACAAATTGTGCGCGATTTGTTGCATTATATTTCGCGTCAGCGTCTAAACCCTCTGCTGCGCCGACAGTATTTTCTCTTTTCAATAAAGAAGTGATATTCGAAGCATTAATCGGCGAGCGTAATATCTCATCACTGTATTGAGAGACACCGTCATATTTTCCCTGCCCGCCCAATTGCTTAACAATAATATCAGCCAAACCAATGCCACCTTGCTTTGGCAACTCGGTTGATAACTGCTCATCCAACATCTCTTGGTAAAAATTAGTTTGATCGCTCGATATCAGCTCACTTTCAGAAACAGCCGAACGCATTGATTTCAACATCATATGCAAAAATAATGACTCAAACTGCTGTGCGACTTCGCGCAATGTTGCATCAGACTCTGGATTGAGTTTGGCTTCTTTTTTCAACAAAGAAAGACTATTGAAATCAGTATAAAGATTATTTGAATTAATCGCTGCCATGGTTAGATAATAATCAGCTCGGCACGTAAAGCACCGGCTTGTTTTAGTGCTTCCAGAATAGCCACCAAATCGCCTGGCGCTGCGCCTACTTCATTAATAGCCCGAACAATAGCCTCAAGTGACGTACCCGGCGCAAAGAGAAAAGCACTGCCATCACCTTGATCAACGGTAATGCCCGTATCGGCAATCACCTGCGTCTGACCTGGTGATAATGGCCCAGGCTGGCTCACCGAGAAATCTTCAGTGATGGTCACTGTAAGGCTGCCGTGTGTGACTGCAGCGGGTGACACCCTAACGTGGCTACCAATAACAATCGTACCGGTGCGCGAATTAACAATGATTTTCGCTGCTGCTTCGCCGGGCTCTACTGTTAGATTTTCTATCAGTGACATAAATGAAACACGTTGCCCCGCATCCTCTGGAGCGCGAATAAATACTGAAGCAGCATCAACGGGTTTTGCCACGTCGATATTAAGTGATTCATTAACAATTTCGGATAAACGTTTTGCTGTCGTAAAGTCTGGTGTATGAAGATTCAAAACAATCGCATCTACAGCACCAAATTGTGTCGGTGATGGACGTTCAATAATCGCGCCGTTAGGAATACGGCCAACACTTGGCACATTAATGGTAATACTTGAACCATCGGCACCCTCGATACCTAACCCCCCTACGACAAGATTGCCTTGCGCTAAAGCATAGACTTCACCGTTTACGCCATACAGTGGCGCTGCAAGCAAGCTACCACCACGCAAACTCTTAGCATTGCCAATTGACGATACCGTGACATCGATAGTTTGGCCAGGTTTAGCAAAAGGCGGCAATTCTGCATGAAGGGCCACGGCAGCAACATTTGTTAACTGAGGAATGACACCTGGCGGAATAGTGACACCAAATTTACGCAACATGCTAAGAACACTTTGTACTGTAAAGGGAGTCTGAATAGTTTGATCACCGCTACGGTCAAGCCCGACGATTAAACCGTAACCCACCAAGTAATTACTGCGCACACCCGCTATCACAGCTAGATCCTTGATGCGCTCTGCCCCGGCGGTTTGGACAACCATTAAACATAGCAGCGCTGCAACGATGATCCAGATAGTCTTTCCAGTTTGATTTCCTCTTTGGTACATACTTCTTCGCATGACAAATATCCGTCGCTTTATAGTGGCCAGTACGGACTATTGAAGAATCGTGCCAACCAACCCATGGAATTTGAATCTGCAATCACACCACGCCCACCATAACTAAAATGGGCATCAGCAATCTGCGTTGACAACACGGTATTATCACCGCGTATATCCTCAGGCCGAACCAGGCCCGTGACACGAACAAACTCGTCACCCTGATTGATCGAAATTAACTTTTGACCACGAACGCGTAGATTGCCATTCGACAGTACCTGTTCGACAATGACCGAAACACTGCCATCGAGACTGTTACTTTGGTTGGCACTGCCTGACCCATCAAATTGGCTAGACCCTTCTATGCCTGTCTCAAGTGTTCTACTACCAAAAGAAATAGCGCGGCCGAGAATAGTCGGATTAGCAATGCTTATAGAGGTATCTTTATCAGCACTAATATCTGCAGATTTACTTGCAGTTGTTTCTTCCACCAAAATAATAGTCAGCAGATCGCCAACCTGATTCGCTTTTATATCACTAAAAAGCGACATTTTATAGTTTGAGCTATAAATTGAACCATTGATCGTTGGCGGCGGCGGCGACACTTCATAAACAGGTGGTGCAAATTCACTTTTACGCAAATTGTTCGAAGCACAGGCACCCAAACCAAGCATGATCACTAAAACAAATAGAATTCGAGAAATTAATATACAGTGATATTTACGCATACATACCTCAACTTCCAGACTGACGGCTAGAGATTATTGCTAGCAAACTGCAACATCTGATCGACAGTTTCAATCGTTTTTGAATTCAACTCGTAAGCCCGTTGCGCCTCAATCATACTGACAAGTTCTTCAACAACATTGACGTTGGAGCTTTCAACTGCACCTTGCACTAACGACCCTAAGCCATTTAATCCCGGCGTACCCGCCTGAGGAGCACCACTGGAAGCGGATTCAAGAAACAAATTATCTCCGTTAGGTTGCAATCCCGACGGGTTAACAAAATCAACCAACTGAAGGTTACCCACCTGCGTCGGTGCGGCCTGACCTGAAATTTGAGCGGATACGGTACCATCACTACCAATAGAAATACTCAGTGATGCGGCAGGAATATTTATCGCAGGCTGAATAGGAAAGCCGGAAGAGTTAACTAACTGTCCCTCTGCATCGATTTGTAATGAGCCATCACGGGTATAACCCAGAGAGCCATCAGGCAGCAGTGTTTGCAGAAATCCTCGGCCCTGTATCGCAACATTCAAAGGGTTATCAGTGATAGAGATACTCCCTTGCGTATGCAACTTTTCAGTCGCCACGACGCGCACACCAGTACCGATATTCAAACCCGACGGCAACAACGTATTTTGCGAAGAAGCCGCACCTACCTGGCGAACATTTTGATAAAGCAAATCTTCAAAAACAACTCGGTCACGCTTAAACCCTGTGGTACTAACGTTTGCCAGGTTGTTGGCAATAACAGCAACTCGAGTTTGCTGCGCATCCAGGCCTGTTTTAGCTGCAAATAATGCGGAATTCATGGGCTTATCCTTACTTCCTTTGTTCGTTTAAGAACTAACTACTAATACGCAATAATTGCGTCGCTGTTGAATCATTTTGCTGAGCTGTTTCAATCACTTTGATATGTGCTTCAAACTCTCTTGCTAAAGTGATAGTATTAATAAGCGTACTCACTGCATTAACATTGCTTGACTCTAGCGCACCAGAAACCAAAGTCACACTTGCATCAGGCACAGCGGTATCGCCGTCTCTTAAGCGAAATAATCCGTCTCTACCTTTAACTAAATCTTCATTAGATGGGTTCACCAATTTAACTCGGTCCACCAATTGCAATGAATTAGCAGCTTGACCCACTGCCCTAATGGAAACGGTCCCATCTTTACCAATCTCTAATTTTTCAAACGGTGGTATCGCAATTGGACCACCATCACCCTTGACAAGTAGACCAGCACCCGTTGTCAATTGACCCAAGTTATTGACTCTTAAATCTCCAGCACGGGTATAGGCTTCTTCACCATTTTTACCTTCTACGGCAAACCAGCCTGCACCATTGATCGCGAAATCGAGCTCTCGGTTGGTGAAATTCAGCCCTCCTTCCGAAAAATCTGTGCCATTAGAACTCACTACTGAGTTGACACGCGTAGGCAGGCCTACGCCGTCAACCTCTAGACTTTGAACAGAGGCAAGATCAGCACGAAACCCTACCGTCGTTAGATTGGCAAGATTATTTGCATTGATACCTTGCGCCAGCATGGTTTGCTTGGCACCGCTCATTGCAATATAGAGACTATGATCCATAATTAACTACTCTGCTCTTCAATCACGCTTATCGGATGTTAATAATGGTTTGCGTTAGGGCATCAGCCGTCGTTATGACTTCGGCATTAGCCTGGAAGCTACGCTGAGCAGATATAATAGCCACTAGCTCTTCGGTAATATCAACGTTAGACCCTTCTAAAGCACCCGATTGCAAAAGACCGACACCACCCACACCCGGTATATTGGGCTGTGCCACACCTGAGTCAGCACTTTCTACCCAGGTATTATTTCCTAGCTGACGTAAGCCTTGAGGATTATCAAAATTTGCTAACTGTATTTGACCTAAGGCATTCGACTGCCCGTTAGAAAACCGAGCTAAGAGCACGCCATCGCTACTAATATCGATGCCCGTAAGCTGGCCCGTCGGAAATCCATTTTGATTAAGTGAATCTACCGAGAATGCCGCGCCAAACTGTGACGTGGCCGCCCCAGCCCCACTGTAATCTAGGGTTAACGCAAGAGGTGCCGTGCCACCACCCAGAGCAAAAGGAGCATAGTCAATCGCGCCATCCGCTGGGGTCGCTAAGGTACCATTGGTATTAAACGTCAGCGCCTGTGCCGTTGGCGCCAGCTCAGTACCATTGATCAGAACATGTGTATTCCAGGCGTTGTCACCCGTCTTAACATAGTAAGTTGTCGCCAATTGCGAACCACCTTGTGAGTCAAAAACGCTCAATGAGGTCGTCGAGTTAAAAGTAGCAGGGTTGTTGGCATCAAACGGCGTGATTGCTGGCACGACAGCCGTGGCATCCAAATTTAAGCCAAGCTCAACAGAGGTCGTTGCCGTTGGCGGAAGTGCACCCGTATTCACTTGCAAACCACCAATATTGGCAGTAATGTTACCCGATGTATCCGCTGTTCTCGCTTGCAATTGATCCCCGCGACTATTGACGATAAAACCCGTCGCATCAACACTAAAGGCACCATCACGTGAGTAAACGGTTCCACCATTACTGGCATCAGCCAACTGGAAGAAGCCATTACCATTAATCGCCACATCAAGGCCATTATCAGTAAAGTCGATACTCCCCTGACTAAACTGTTGCGTTACATTGGAAACACGCACACCTGAGCCAATTGCGTCGGATGCCGCACCAATACTTGATGCGGCAAAAACATCCGCAAACTCGGTACGTGATGATTTAAAACCCGTGGTATTGGCATTTGCAATGTTATTACCAATAACCTGAAGTTGTGATGAGGCGGCATTGATTCCGCTAAGGGCGGTTCTAAATGGCATTTTATACTCTCCTGATAAAATTAATTAACGTATTTCTTGAACTGAAGAAAAACTAACTGGGCCAATCCCTGCGAGATTAATCTCTAGACTACCGCCTCCATTCTGTAGCGTAACGCTATCTACCCTTGCAGAAATCAAGGTGCTAAGTGCTTCTTGCGTTCCGCCGACATTGGCTCTAGCGGCAACACGATAAGTGCCTGGCTCTGCTTGCTCGCCATTATTGGTTACACCATTCCAGACAAAATCGACATTGCCAGCAACTTGGGGCCCAAGATTGATTGAATTCACTAATTCACCACCTAGGTTAAAAATATCAACCGTGACTGAGCTTGCACCGTTGGGCAGTGCAACCTGCCCCTGTAAGGTTCCATTCTCAGACAGTCCCGCGCTATCACCAGGGACTAATACGGAACGTCCTACCAAGGCTGACGCTTGCAAGGCCTGATTTGAGGTTAAAGAATTCGCTAAATCGGCAAATGATTCATTAAGACCCGAAACCCCATCAGCAATACTAAATTGCGTAATCTGACTTAAAAATTCATTGCCTTCCAATGGCGAAGTCGGGTCCTGGTTTTCTAATTGAGCCAACATTATTCGCAAAAAATCGTCTTGCCCCAGCTCAGAGGTCTCTCGTGTCGTGGGCCGAGTCGCTATGCCGATGCTTTGCAGTCTACTAATATCTAAATCGTTCACGTTCTATAACTCCTACTGCCCAATGGTCAAGGTGCGTTGCAGTAACTGCTTGGTGGTATTCAAAACTTCTACATTTTGCTGATAAGAGCGTGATGCAGAAATCATATTGGTCATTTCTTCAATCGCGTTAACATTAGGTAGAGTGATGTAACCTTCTTCATTTGCAAACGGATGATCTGGCGCAAACTCTGTTCTCAATGGTGATTGGCTTTCGACAATACCGCTAACGCGAACACCTGCTGTAGCTTCATCACCAAACTCTTTAATCATGGTTGCAAAGACAGGATGACGAGCTCGATAAGTATCTTCTGGGTTTTCGGCGATGGTATTCGCATTCGCGAGGTTACTCGCCGTCGTATTCAAACGTACTGTCTGCGCATTCATGGCAGAGCCAACAACATCAAAAACCCCAAATAGTGCCATCGTTATTCTCCTGTAATCGCTTTACGTAAGCCTTGGAAACGACCACCCAAGAACTGCAAACTCGCTTGGTATTGTGTGGCGTTACGAGCAAACTCAGTTTGCTCGACCTCAGCTTCAACGGTATTACCGTCGACTGAAGGCTGCGTTGGAATTCTGTATTTCACTTCAAAGTCAGGACCTGATGAACCAGAGCCTGTGCCAATATGGCCAGCGTGAGTCGTCTTGAGTTGATTGGCTGAACTGTGGGCAGAAACATCATTAAGTACGGTGCGAAAATCAATATCTCTTGCCTTATAGCCTGGAGTATCGGCATTGACTAGATTGGCTGCCAAGACTTCCAAACGCTTGCTACGCAGTGATAGCGCATCGGCATGGACTCCTAAGGCATTTTCGAAACTGATCTTCATCCTAATCAAACTCTATGTAATTCGTTTGATAGGCTTAATGCAACCTCTGCGCCAAGTATGATTCTATGAGGAGAACCCTCGTTCCACAGCGACTTTCAGTGAAATAAGCAGGTAATGGGGCAATGCGATGCCGCAATAGCGGCAAGCAACATCTACTTTAGCTGATGTACCGAGCCACCATTACCGCGAACCGTTCTAAAATGACGGGTAAAGCTGCCTAATGACTCTGATGCACCCAAATATAAATACCCTTTGGGATTCATATTGGCAACCATGCGTTCAATGATGTTATCGCGCAACTGAGAAGAAAAATAGATTAATACGTTACGACAAAAAATGATATCTTGCTTACCCAACGCAGCGTAACCCTGCTGTAAATCGAGCAGTTGAAATGAAACGCGATTTTTAACTTCGCTGCCAACCTCAAAACCTGCTTTGACAGGGTTAAAAAATCGCTTTTTCTGAGCGCTATTTAGCCCTCGAGATATCGCAGCAGCATCGTAAACCCCCTTTTTTGCATCATCAAGTATTGCGGGACTAATGTCGGTTGAAACGACTCTAGGATTAAGAAAACATTTCGGATGCGCGTCGAGAAATTCAGTAATAGCCATACTGATCGAATACGGTTCTTGGCCAGAGGAGCAGGCAGCTGACCAAATACTAACGCGACGACGTCCCATCTCAATCATATCCGGCAGAATATGATGTTTAAGAAGCTCAAATGGAAATTGATCTCGAAACCAGGAGGTTTCGTTCGTTGTCATCGCATCAACAACGCGTGATGCTAATGTACTTTTTTTATCTTCTATCACCAGCGCAATGAGTTGCGAAAATGATTGAAAAGAATACTCATCAAGTAGAGGAGCCAAACGACTAGTGACTAGATATTGTTTATTTTCACCAAGGACTATCCCACATAAACTCTCCAAGTAATCACAAAAAACAGGGTAATCACTCTTATCAAGAGTTCGGGTATCTGCCGCTACAGATTGGGGTTTATCACCACTATTGGCATCACTATTTGTTAACATTTTTTCATGCTTTTATGAAGTAACTCTATTCTTTCCACTATTGAAGACGTTGCCCACTGGAATACTTTAGCCTCATTACCGACAATAGTTTAGGGTAGTCGCCCTTTGATACAATCGCATCAGCATTAATCTCAGTTTCAACACGTTGGTTCAATATATTACCTAGCGTAGAATGTAGGAATAAGCTGACATGGTTCATACGGTGATCTTTTCTCACCTCTTTTATCAAAATCAAACCATCCATCATAGGCATGTCAACATCAGTAATAATTGCAGCGAGCCCCTCCAACAACCCCTCACCTGAACTACTCCATTCTTTCAATAGTTCTAGCGCTTCCGCGCCACTCTCGACCGATGTATAAACAACGCCAATGTAATCAAGAAATTGCGCCAAATGCTTTCTAGCAATCCTCGAGTCCTCCACCATCAAAACTTGCATACCCTTCAGCTCGTCTTTACAGAGCCAGTCAAGTTCATCATATCGGCTGGGCGCAGGCGGATCAATAATACTGAGAACATGCTCCACATCAATAACTTGAATCATTTCCTTGTCATTCAAATGGGCTATAGAACTGATACTGCATGATTTTTGCAAAACGCTCGGCGGCGGAATCACTTGTGACCAAGAGAAACTAACAATTTTCTTAACATGCTGCACCAAAAATCCATAAGAACGTTCCCCAGACTCACATACAATAATCGATGAGGTCTCCAGTGGTTGTCTATTACGGCAACCTATTGCCTTCGCTAGATCAATAACCGGAACATTTGTGCCGCGAACGTGGGCGATACCGATAAGATATGGACTTGAACCTGGTGTGTGTGACAGGCGCGGGCACGGTAATGCCTCAACAACCCTGAATACGTTGATTCCAAATAACTTATCCCCCGACAAATCAAAAAGCAGAAGATCTAAACGACTCTCATCGTCATTAAGCGTTTGAACCGACCTATTTTGTAACGCTGCGTTTGCCATCCCTGCTCCTGGGTTTGTAGGTATCCATGCCGTTTATCGGCCAACTCGGCCCAAGCTTGATAGTCCTCTATTAGGCACGTTTATTGCTTTTTCAGTCACATTATTTAAATGAAAGACACACCATGAATCAGCAACGCACACCCCATTACACCCAGCTATCGATACTCGCAGTGACTCTTATTATGCCGCTAGGCGCCTATTCGGCTAATCCTCTGCAGAGCCATGAATCAATCGAAAAAGCCGTGCACCAACATATCCTCACACAAATCGATGGTGAAAACGCAAACATCGAGGTTGAATTAAACCAAATCGATAGTCGCCTGAGCTTACAACAGTGTGATCAGCCTCTACAGACAGAGGTTCGCGGCGTGGGAGAACTGCGTGGTCGTATCGCAATAGCCGTTAAATGTAGCAGCCCTAAGGCGTGGAAATTCTATCTCGGTGCAACCGTAAGACAGTTTGGCAATATTGTTGTTGCCAAACAAGGTATCCCGCGTGGAACCGTACTATCGATTCCCGATGTTCGTCTTGACTATACGGAACTAAGCCAGCTGCGCCAAGGGTACTACCAAAATATTAACGATGTCGTTGGTATGGTGGCAAAACGAACCCTCAGTGCTGACAAAGCAATCAGTCCAAATGCCGTCAATCGAAAGCAACTAGTCAATCGCGGCGATAAAGTAACTATACGTGCCATACTATCGGGGGTTGAGGTGCGAATGGTTGGCGAAGCGTTAGCTGATGGCGCGAACGGCGAACGTATTTCAGTGAAAAACTTAAATTCTAACCGTATAATCAATGCTGTGGTCACATCGAACGGAATTGTTACAGTGACGTTGTGACGAACTAAAGCTAAGGTAAAACTAGCCGCTATAAAGGCTAAGAAACCTTTAAGTATGCAGGAGCTAAACCTTGACGATTGAAATCACCAGAAACAGTACTAGCCAGTTAACTGATACGCGAAATACTATTGCGCCAAGAAACACTGGCTCAGATACAACAAGATCTAGCTCAAGCGCCGTTCGGTCGTCACCCCAAGACGTCGTCAGTATTACTGACACAGCCGTAAGACTCAACCAAATTGAAGAACAACTGCAAACAATACCGATTGTTGACAACCAGAGGGTATCTGAGTTACGCGGTGCCCTAAATAACGGGAACTTTGAAATCAATGCCGAACGCGTCGCCGATAAAATTATTGATTTTGAACTAGACACTTAAAAGATACTTTAACATTCATGTATATAGAACTACTTAATCAGCTTAGCGCAGAAACCAAACTAGCCAAAGTTATGGCCAAAGTTCTTGATGATGAACGTGATGCATTAGCTAATTCAAATTCAGCACAAATTGATCAAACCAATCAACAGAAGCGTGCATCACTTGCAGATTTAGAAGCACATGCTCGTAAACGCCTTCAGCTTGTCACCGACATGGGTTATCGAAAAGGGATAGGAACAGTACGTCTTTTCCTATCTCAAAAAGATCCCTCGCAAGCGTTATTGCAGAGCTGGGATAGCCTCCATCGGCAATTGCAATTATGCAGTGACAAAAATCAAATTAACGGGCGCATTATTAACTTAAGCCAGCGGAAAACAGAAATGGCGCTTAACGTATTGCGCGGCCAACTACCCCAAAGCAATAGCGCCTATAACCGCCTAGGTAAAATGACGCATCATCAATACAGCACTGCAGTAGGCAGCGCCTAAAATAAATAGAACGATATCGAGCAATGTCACTCTAATCACCAAGAATATCACGTAACATTAACCTGTAATCCTCAACAAGGAGGATAGATATGGATAACAACTCACCAAGCTCTACAAAGGATATTGTGGATCAGGACCGAATTTTACAACTGCTTGAAATAGCCAACCGTCGAGTTTCCAACCTGAGACTTCGAGTAGATGGCTCCAACACCACCTACTTTAGTTCAATTATTGATATTGATCATAAAGCACAAGCCCTGTCACTTGAACTGCTTCGACCTGAGAGCGGCAACGCATTTCTACATAATTCAGGGAAAGTGGACATCGAAGTATTTTTAAACAACTCAAAATTAAACTGGAGCTCAGCAGTATTCAAAGATGATTACACCTGCATACCTGATTTTTTTCAAGTCAGCATACCCGATCACTTACTATACACTCAGCAGCGGCTCGCCTACAGAGTGGCGCCGCAAGACAATATTGAAATTGTCTTGTCACACCCCGAATTAGGGCCCATCCGCGGCGAATTAGTGAATCTATCAGTAGATGGTGTCGCAGCTAGAATTCCTGAACAACATATAGAAAGTATCAACCCTGGCACATTCTATCAAGACTGCCTGGTACACTTGCCACAACACGATATGTTATGCGCAATTGAAGTACGCCATCGCGATGACGAAGCAGGAACATTTGGCGCTCGCTTTTGTAGCCTTTCAAGATTACAGCAGCACAGCGTTGCACAATTTATCGCCGAAACCGATAGAGCTTATCAACAAGGTGGATTATCAAACCAAGTGGCATAGAATTACATCGCTAGCAGTAAAAACTAATCAGATACTCTGTTAGAATAATGCGTGAAACGTTACAATACCCGGGCACAAGATGGGTCCCGGTAGCTCAGCTGGATAGAGCATTCGCCTCCTAAGCGAAGGGTCGGAGGTTCAAATCCTCTCCGGGACACCAACGAACCCAAGGCTTTCAGCGCTGTTTGCCAAATTCAGTAACATCGGATTTCCACCTGGAAACGCTTGTTTCCACTTCCAACTGCACCCCCCCAGTTTACCCCGCGTTTTCAGACAATATCAATTTCCAGTTCAAGCAAAATACAATGGAGATATTGATATGGCTTCATTGCTGTCCCGTTAACTTTCGCTGACCGCCAAGGAGAGCGAAGCGAAGGCGGTTAGTCGCCGATAGGTAACGCTGATTTATTTTTTCGTAATTGTGAGCGATAGCGAGTGATGGAGAAGAAAATAAACAGCTATAGTTGCCGCAGAGCCACTGAGGTAGTGCTGCGTAGCCAGCGACGAGCTTGCGATGTTGTGGCGTAGCAGCACGAACGCAGGGCGGTCGGTGCAAAAGGAATCAGTTGTCGCGTAAACGAGTCGGTTTTGCACAGGGAAGTGCAAAATCTATCACGAGATAGCGACACAATCGCTGCTTGATTTTATAACACTTAAGAAAAAAGTATGACATAAGTGTCGGAAAACTTTACAAAAATAATTATTGACACCCCTATGGCTACTTGCTTAACCTGAGCGGAAGCACACACAAATGTGTTTGGAATTATTCATTTTGAGCAAAGGATCAGGGAGATTAATAATGGCTCGTTCAACTTTTTCATTTCGTTCTATTTCATCTCGTAAAAGCCAACTTGGGCAGGGCATGTCCGAATACCTCATTATCGTAGCATTAATTGCTATTGCAGCAATTGGTGTTGTCGGTGGTATGGGTGGTGTTGTTCAAAGTCAGGTGGCTGGTATGGCTAATGAATTAGCAGGGACTAACGCTACAGCTCAGCAGGCAGCGGCTACTACTTTCGCTACTGGCGCTGCTACAGACGCTGCTGCTGCTAATAATAACTTGAGTAACTACACTACTGCTGGGGCAAATGTCGCCCAGTAGTATTGTTAGGGCGAGAATGTTTGCTAAGCACAATGTTTTCGAGTGTTCCGCCCATTTTTTTTCTGCCCGAATGGACTGATATTCAGTAGCACTGGAGTAACATGCATAAACTACGGATCAGACAATCTGGCCAGGCGATTGTTGCCGTACTAATCATTATGCTGCTGTCTGTCGCCGGGCTGGTGCTGATGTACAACACCGGTCAAGCAACGTCAGAGAAGCTGCGTGTGGTCAACGCTGCCGATGCGGCCGCTTATAGCGGCGGAGTATGGGTGGCGCGCCAACTCAATTTCATGGCCTATACCAACCGCGCCATGATCGCCAACCATGTTGCTGTTGGACATTTTGTCAGCTTTGCTTCTTGGCTCGAGAATACCGAGGAAAACTTAGAGAAGTTAGATACTGCTGTTACTGTTATCTGTGCTGTTACTGGGGTTGGTTGTGTGCTAAAGGGATTTACATCAGCGGCAGAAAATGGCGTTGAAATATATAGGAAAGCTGTAGATGCGTTGGGTAATGGGTATGTCTCTGGTATTGACCTGTTCAATCAGGGGCTTTATTTCAGCCAGGTTGCCGCCCGAGCTAACCTCAACCCCTTGACTATCAATGACGTTATGCAACGCACCGCTCGTGACTATGGCGACGTCAATTTGCAAGTTAGCAATTTACAGGTTAACAATGCCGACGACTTGCTTGAGCTAGCTCGATCATCTTTTTCCGTTAATGGAAACAACTCACAACAGGGTGCACAAGCTGCCGGGCAAGTGGGGGATCAATTTAGCGCCATCTTTAATTTTATTAGTAGTTATGAGGTGGCAAACGACGATGGCCGCGCTGCGGATCTGGTTGAGGCTAGCCTGGACACCGGCCCGGACAGTCCAGAACGCTGGATACGTGGCGATCGTGGTTGGAGGCTAACCCCGTTTCCTTTCCGTGTCCTTAAGAGCGGATCTACAGTGCATACTTCAGGTGGGGCCACCAATGAGTGCAATCGATCAAGTGCTGGTGATTCAGGTTCAGGGGGGCT
This sequence comes from Gammaproteobacteria bacterium, assembly GCA_002400905.2. Taxonomy (GTDB): domain Bacteria; phylum Pseudomonadota; class Gammaproteobacteria. Next base: position 17,431 of record NVRQ02000123.1, read on the forward strand.
CAATTGGTACGCCAAAGATGAGCTTGAATTACAACGTTTCAGTTTTTCTGGGTTTAGGCCTCGTTTTCGGACTTTTATTCGAGGTACTTGCGCTGACGTAAATGCTACTGACTTCGATTCCAGCTACAAAGGCATCGATAACTACTATGCTCTCAATAATCAAAACAGCGAGCACCATACACTGAGTATTTATGCCTATGCCACCCTGGACACCAATGCCACTGCCGTGCCGGTTTATCATACTTTTCGTGATGTCGATCCTGCTGATCCACACTATGAGGTGAAGCGAACCCAGGCGCTCACCGCCAATAAAACCACTGCGCTGGTCGAAGCGCAAGTCTTTCATGGCAGTGACGAGGAACACCTATTCTCAACCGATGAGGGGGAATATGCCAATTTGTTTAATCCTTATTGGCACGCGCGTTCCCAGTATGGCGTTTATGACAAAATCGCTACGGTAATTTCGGGTATCAATGGTAATAATTAGGATTCAGTCTATGCCACTAAATTTACGAACCACTATTATCGCCAGTGCCTTGTTTTTTGTCGCGCCTGTTTATGCGGCGTGTGAGGAGCCGATGGTATCGGCAATTTCACTTGAGTATGACGTCAACGATGAAAGTATGGGGCTCACGAAAAGTGCTCCGGGCAGGCCTGAAGACGTACGTGGACCAGAAAAACGCTATCTGGTACTAACAGACGATCAGTCTTATGAAAGAACAACTGGCAGGTTCTGGCGCCCGGATAAAGAGGCTATGCACAAAAAAATGGAGGAATTGCTACAAAAAGCGCAGGCAGGCGAATTCGAGTCGTTTCCTCAGGAAGAATATCGCGTGGAAATTGAAGACAAGATTGTTATCACAACGCCAAATCGTTATATCCATTACGACAACGTGACCAAAAAAGGCTTTGAGCGACCACGCAATAATCTCGAAGAGCTTTTGTCCGGTTCCGATGCGCGTGAAGCGATTAAGATCTTGTCTGAGGGCGTGCTTGGGGAGCGGCTTGGTGACGCGGCAAAGCAGTCTGATGCCCGCTATGCCGGCAAAAAAGTGATCGCAGGCAAAGAGTGTCAGCTTGTCACGGCAAGTGTTCCCTTTAAGGTGGAGCTGTGTTCTTTCCAGTACGGTATTCATACTGTTGTCTTGCAGGAGAAGGTGATGGTTTTTGGTTACAGTGTAACAGAGCAAGTCACCAAACTGGATTTAAACAGCTGTGTTTCACCACAACTGTTTTCCGCGCCCGATGTACCGCTTGAGAGTCGGGGAGGCTAAAGGTTTTGCCGCGACGTTTTCAATCTCGGACAAACATCAGGTTCATGGCCGGTGGTGCCATGGCCGAAACGCTGATCTCCATGGTGGTGTTTATTCCTTTGTTTGTCTCCATTCCGGTGTTGGGCAAGTATATGGATATTAAGCAGAAAGCGTTGGAGGCCACGCGTTATGCCGTGTGGGAGAGAACAATATGGGCAGGAAATAATGGCGCAGGGAATGGTATTAGTGTTGGTATTGGTACTGGCTGGGGTGATGAGCAGGTAAACAGAAAACCAGAGCAAACAATAATTGAAGAGATTGATAGGCGTTTTTATGGTCATCCCTTGCAGGGGCTGGATGATGCGCGGCAAACAGAGAATCCGCTGTGGGGGACAAGACAAGGCGGTGAGGACATTCGTTTTCTCGGTCGCCGGGCATCTGAGGCGCAAGACACGGACGACACCACTGCATTGCGGGCTGAGTTGCCGGTTTATGACAGTATTCTCCCTGGTTATGGGGCACCAGGCGCAGGCCGGATAGTTGATGCCGTTGCGAATACTGGGCTTAGCCGAATTCCTGGTATTGGTCGCATTGCTTCCGCAGTGGGAGATCTTTCCATCGGTGAATGTGGACTCGGTGTTAGCTTGGATCACGGATTATTTCTTGGACGCAGCAACCGCATAGATCTGACGCTGGAGACACCCATCAATAACGTATTGGGGCAGTCAGATTTAGTGATCAGCACGACAGCCGGCATTCTCTCCAATGCCTGGGTGGTGCCGAGAGACGAAGCAGGAGAATTAGACGGCACTCTGTATAGATTAGACGAAAATGAAGAATTATATAGAAGGCGTGTCGGCCGTATCACTGCAGCAGAGCCTAATTGTGTGGCTACCCCTGCGGCGATCTTTGGCAGGTTCGCCATCGGTGTTGATCTGCCATTGTTTGGTGAGGTCAGCAGGGCGGCGCCTGCTGGTGGTACCTTCGATACCTTTGACACCTTGAACCCGGCCGCATTACCGCCAGAAAGAGAAATCAATAGTAATGCAAGCAATTAAGTCAGTGAAATTGATGGTGGTAATACTTGCGTTATTTCTGATGGCAGTCGGTAACGTACTGGCCGACCCGTTTGATCGCACCTTGCCTGAGATAGAAGGTCTGCCAGGCATGCAGTTGCAATGGATTGGCAAAAAAATGGCCATTAATGGTTTACCCATGAGTATGCGCGCGTTTAATTCGTCTTCCTCTGCCGATCAAATACTGGATGCATACCAAGGCCGTTGGAAAACACGTGGTTCAGCGCAAACAACCCGCAGTGAATTTGATGGCGCCCAGTCGGTGGGCATGGAGTACCGCGGTCATTATTACAGTGTCCAGGCTTACGATGTGTCAGGGGGTTCGCAAGGCGTGTTAACGGTAGGCCTTGCGCCAGCCAAGGCCAGCCCTGATTTTTCTACACGTTTCCCACTGCCTTTGGGTAGCAATGTTGAGCAAAAAATTGAAGCCATAGACAATGGCAAACGCATGGAAACATTAATCGTGACCAGCCAGCAAAGCGTTGGTTCACTGGCCGCTTATGTTAATGCCAGTATGCGTCGGCAAGGCTGGGCCGAGCAAAATTTTGGCAACACCCAGCCTGGTCATAAAGAGCGGGTATTGAATTTTCAAAGAGGGGCGGAGTTAAGCCAGATAGTGGTTATTGACAACCCCCCGGCCTATCCGGGTAAGACATTAATGACCGTACATTGGGTAAAAAATTAATGAGAAGAATTAAATCGAATTTTAAAAATAAATCCCTGGGCATGGTAACGGTCGAGTACTTGGTGGTAGCGCTGGCCTTGTTGGCGACCTGGGGGATTATGGAATTTGTGATGGATCGAATGGCCGAGCATCAATTCGAATACACACAATCGATTGCACAGCCCTTTTAGGGGCAGGGGATTCAAATGGCAGCAAACAAGGCAACAATATTTTTAGTCATCGGTGCGCTTTCGAGCGGTGGCGCCGCAGCGTATTTTGCCGATACGCATATTTCTAGCGAGATCAGAGCCAAGAAAGCATCACTGGATGAGCAGTATAAGCCAGTACAAATCATTGTGCCGACGCAAAATTTGCGCCCTGGCGATATGTTGCACGGTAATAATTTGGCCATACGCGAAGTGCCTGGCGCCTTTGTTCATGCCGAAACAGTCACGCCAGCCAATGTTGATTTGGCGCTGAACCATAGAATCGTGCACCCGCTGAACGATGGTGAACCACTGTTGCTGTTCCATGTGTCAGAATCAACAGGCAGTGGTTTTTCTACCATGATAGAAGAGGGCCAGCGCGCATTGACATTTCCTGTCGATATCGTCTCGTCGGTATCAGGCTTTCTGCGTCCGGGAGATCGTATCGATCTGTTGGTCACCTTACGCGACGGTAAGCAACAAATAACCCAGCCCTTGCTGCGAAACGTGCAAATATTGGCTGCTGGTAATGTAGTTGATCAATTGGACAATGTGCAGGGTTCAAGCTTTCAGACCATTACGCTTTCAGTATCGCCTTTGGATGCGGCCAAAATAACGCATGCACGCAATATCGCCAAGTTGACCGTTGTGCTTCGCACTGGTAAAGGAGCAGAAAAAACAGAAGATGGTTATGGTAAGGCAATCACCCTTAATACCTTGCTCGGCAGGCCTGAGTCAGCCCCGAAAAAGGTGGCTAAAAAGGCAAAGGCAGTGCAGATTATTCGTGGTGGTGCAGGCTAATGGGGTGCCTGGGTAAATTATGTTTGGCTATTTACAGGCAATGCATGCTAATAGCACTTTCGCTGTTATTGTGCAGTGCGGTATCAGCGCAACCCTATGATGACACCATTGAGCTGGTCGCGGGTCAGACAGATATTCTGTCGTATCGTGGTGTGACCCGGGTCTCTATTGGTAATGGGACATTGGCTGATGTCAATGTGCTCGACGATGCCGGTCAAATACTTATTATTGCCAAATCATCCGGTATTACCGATTTGAGAATCTGGACGGACAGTGGTGATCAGTTTGACTATTTGTTGCGTATTGTTGACCTGCCTTCTGAAGAAGTATTAAACCAGGTGCGGGGACACCTTGCCGATGTTGAAGGCGTGCAGGCCAGGTTGGTTGGCGATCGCGTTGTCATCGAAGGTCAGAGCTTGCGCGCAAGCGATCTTGAGAAAATCAATCAAGTGGCGGAATTATTACCCAACGTCACAAGCTATGTGACAGCGGGCGGCATTACCGTTCGTAGCATGATCATGATGGATGTCAAAGTGTTAGAGGTCAGCAAAAATGATCTTAAAAATATAGGCGTTGATTATGCCGATATTATTGAAGGGCCAACCTTTGGTCTGCTCAGTGACATAGCAACCAACGACGTATTTCGCAGCAATATTGCGCCCATTCCTGTCGAGGCAGGCATCCTCATTCCACCATTAGATGTCGGTAGCCGCAATGGTTTTTTTGGTATTTCTACCCGCCTCACCTCATTTATTAATTTGCTCGAAGAAAAAGGCGTGGCGAAGTTATTGGCTGAACCCAAGTTGGTCAGTCGCAGTGGTGGTCAGGCAGAGTTTCTTGCTGGTGGCGAAGTGCCCATACCCATTAGTAATGCACTGGGTGCCCTCAATGTCACCTTTAGGCAGTTCGGTATTATTTTGAGGATGGCACCTATTGCCGATGCCGAGGGCTTTATTTCGACAACCATCGAAGTTGAGGTGAGCACGATAGATCCGGCCATAGCGGTCAATGGAATCCCCGGCTTTGCCACGCGCAGAACCCGTACCGAAATGAATGTGCGTCAAGGTCAGACCATGGTGCTTTCTGGCCTGTTTAGTAGTGAAGAAAGCAAGACGGTGGCCAAGCTACCCGGCCTTGGTAGCATTCCCATTCTTGGAGAGTTGTTCAAGTCTCGAGACTTTCGTAACAATAGAACCGACCTGGTGATTTTTGTCACGCCCTATATCATTGATCCCGATCATGAGCGTAATCAGGAGATGTTACGTTTTGCAAAAAAAATAGAAAGCGAGGTAGATGAAGAGCTGAAATTTCATCTCTTGGACTAGGCCTTGTATTATGCTTGAATTAGAAATTATTGATGCGGCGG
>NVRQ02000124.1 GCA_002400905.2 Gammaproteobacteria bacterium
GCATTATGGCTTAGCCGTAGGTGAAATACCGCGTAATAGGGTATTTTTCTCACATGCTATTTTGCAAGATGAGATATTTGAGATTCCCGGTGCGACGGTTGCCCCTCGGTTTAGCGATAATCCATTAGTAACCGGTGAACCGCATGTTATTTTCTGCGCGGACATTCTCCTAAGAGCACCTAATGGCGCATAAGGGTTAAAATAAATGCAAGAAACTGGAGCAAGTACTATGGCTCAAGATGAAGAAAGCAGTATTGTCTGAGGCATGCGGGGTGCAGCCGTTGGCCTAAAGGCCGGGAATCATGTATTGCCACTGAGCTCTATAGCTTAAATTACATTAAAGCTGGTTGGTTAGGTTGTTTTGCTTGGTTTCTTTTTAAAATGCTGGTAGTGCAATAGAAATGAACAGTTTTTCTTTGCGAAAAATACAAGATTATTTAGTTAGACAAACAGTTATTGCTGATATTATCTTACAAAAAACAGGCATGTCTATTAATAAATAGACATGCCTATCATTCAATTATCAATCAATTTATGATATAACTTTAGGCGCTACACGGCATGTTTTAATGCCAATAAACGAATATAGCGGGCACCAAGATATACTTGCTGTTATCAAAGGAATTAATCCAACCAATCCCCACCAACTTTGATAATAATATCCCGCTCCGAATATAACCAATGCAAGAATGATACGGATACTCGTATCTAGTTTGCCGATATTTTTCATGATTCTCTCCTAGTAAAATAATAATTACTACTTATAGTTAGATGCGCGCAGCATGACAGGGAAATCCCATTTAACACCATGATGTGGGTCTAGCTCACCAGGAGCAAGGTAGTACCATGTATTATCTTCCATTGAACCTAACTTTCCTGGAAATACGGGTAATACAGAAAGATCCATTCCAGAAGTAACGAACTGCTTAGCATTGACAAAGTCAATGACGTCTTCGGTAGTTGAAGTAGGGTCAACGGCATAGTGCGTCATATGCCCACCTTGTTTCATATTGACGTCAAAACACATTTCTCCACTGACTTTACGAAAATCAATCGCAGCATTGGGCTGGTGAGCTAGATGATTTGCTATGGTAGATATCTCAGCAGTAGCAATAGAAGCTTGATTTTTTGCATAAACAGGACTGATTGCGAGTAAAACAGAAAGCGCTGTAGCAGCGGTGGCAAACGTTCTCATCATACTTCTCCTTTGTTGATTAAATACAGAATCTAGAGAGTATATTTAATCGTAATAGGGGAGAAGTGTCAGTAACCAAAGTCACCCCATCATTGCTTCCAAAGAAGGGCGATCGACGATATTGATACCTTTACGACTCGTTTGAATATAGCCACTATTGGTGAGTCGGCGTAGGTAACGTGAAACGACTTCACGCGCAGTACCAAGCTGAGTTGCTATTTCTCGATGTGTCGCTTCAATGGAAGGGCCGTTGTTGACTAGATACCGAGCTAGACGCTCTTCAAGAGTCAAAAAGGCGACTTCATTAACCAAACAAATGAGTTCCAATGATCTGCGCGCAATTTGGGCAAAGATATATTCTCTAAACCCCCGATCTTCTATGGCGATAAGGAAATATTTTTTTGGCAATACTGCAAATTTTATTTCGGTTTCAGCATATGCAGCCGCGGGATACGCATCGTCAGCTAATAAACAGAGAGTGGTTGTATTGCATACTTCAGCAGGGCATAGCCGGTAAAGCACGATCTCTTTTCCGTTTATATCTTGATATTGTACTCTGACATTTCCAGAGACAATAATGACAAAATTCTCACAAGGAGAACCTTGTGAGAATAAACATGAGCCTACGGGTAATACTTTAGACTGAGCTTTTGCATGAACTAGCGCCCAGCCAGGTGAGTCTGGAGGGTTAGAGAGAAAACATTCTTCGAACCACGAATTAGACATAAATTAAACTTCCTGAATACTCAGCGCTCATCAACACTATATTCTATTGAGCTTCGGTCATTGATAAGACGACTCCAATATAAATTATAGGGATGGATGTCACGCGTATTTTGACCATTTCTGACTAAATCAATCTGATCATTGTGCCACTGAAAGACACCGCCTTCGAGATTGTAAGCATTCTTGGCACCATAATCAGTGAGCTGGTCATTAACCTCGGAGAGTAGCTTAGATGATCGTCGACCTACAGAACAATAAAACACAGCAGTTTTGCCATCAAGACTATCCCCATACTGAGCAAAAAAATCTTTCGGTTTAATAGCAGGGTCAACGCGAATAGCGCTGTCGATATGACTGACTTTGAATTCTTCAGGTTTACGTATATCAAATATAACCAACGTATCAGCATTCATTTGGCTAAATTGCTTATTGTTAACATGGTTAATCTCATATTGCGCTTTGATATCCTCATGGATATCAGCCAAGCTGTCGCCAAAGGCAATTGCTTGCCCACTGGTTATTCCAAGTAGTACTGCTAAAGTAATAGTGACAAGTATTTTCATAATATGCACGCGAAGGTTTATGGTTGAGTATCACTAACATTAGCTTGCACAGAAGCTTTTTTTGGTTTGAACGGTAGTAATAAGCTCCATGTGATCGAAGCAGGCTCGTTGGTCTGATATTCCAGCAAACCAATTTTCATGCCATCGTGCCCGTCTCTAGGTTGTGGAATATAGGTGCGATATAGACGATCCCAAATTGATAAGAAGAAACCATAATTACTGTCTGTCTCAGATCGAATGACTGAGTGATGAACTCGATGCATATCAGGTGTAACAATGATTTTTCTCAATGCATTGTCAATGTTTAACGGTAGCCTGACGTTGGAATGGTTAAACATCGCTGATGCATTGAGTATGATCTCAAATAGGATCACCGCGACGGCGGCTGGCCCTAATACAACAACCAGCAATAATTTATAAGTCATAGAAAATAAAATTTCGATAGGGTGAAAACGTAAGCCTGTCGTTACATCGATATCTCTGTCAGCGTGATGCACTTGATGGAAGCGCCATAGGATAGGGACTTTATGACTCGCCCAATGTTGTAAATAGATACACATATCTAAGACCACGATAGCCAGTATTATTTCTACCCATAGAGGCCAACTCACGAGTGATAATAAGCCCCAGCCTTTATCACTCGTGGTGGTCGCCATAGCCACTGCTAAAACTGGCATGACCAGCTTTAACGTCACTGTATCGATAACGACTAGCAGCGTATTGGTAATCCATCTTTCAGTACGCGGAAGTGATCGCGCCTTTCTCGGGATCAAATATTCAAGTTGAATCATGACGATTAGAACGCCAATAAACGCAGTTATGCGTAAAATCCCTTCATCCGGCTCTATAAATGTCATTCAATAAGACTCAAAGTTAACGTTGTATCCACTAAAAAGATATAAAAAAAGAGGTATTACATCAGTAAAGTAATACATTGTCAGTAACTTAGGTCACTCGCTCAGTTTACTTTTCACCGGTTTCGGCATATAGACCTAGTCATGGCGCCATTCGTTCAAATATGTCTGCGAACCATTTTTTTTCATAAACCACATCTGATAGATCGACGTAATCCACATAAACATAGAAGCAAAAGTATAGCCGGCACCGCCAATAATGGTCAGCCAAGCAAAGTGTGGTGACCATTTCGTTAACCACCAAGACAACACATCGATAACCAAGAAAATGAACGGTAGCGCAATCACCGTTGCCTTGAGCCAACGAGGAATATTCACCGCCATGCTAAATATTAATCCGACGAAAAAGAAAATAAAAGCAATGCCGAATAAATGGATATGTGATACCCGAGTAAGACTGTCGATCGAGCTACCGTTGTCAAGCTTTGCTACTTTCTTAACTTCATCATAGTGATTGAAGTTAGGGATGCCTGGCACGTTACCATGGCAAGCAGTGCAATTATCGTTAAATACTTGCTGAAATTTTTCATCCCATAACGGTTTAGATGCACCATCTCTAGCCCATTTAATAATATCGGCGCGAGTGGAGTCTGATGCTTTATCTTTCATCGCTCCATTTAATGCGGTTTCTAAGCGACTATTGTTGCGATTACCATAGTAGCTATACACAATGTCATCGACAGATAGACCCAATTTTCCATCGGCCATACCGTGCGTTAATAGAATTTGACCACCAGCCATCAATAGTCCAAATCCAATTGCGACGAGATAACCAGTAAACAAAACACGTATAGACAAACTTATACTTGGCAAATTTAGCCAGTGATTATTAGTGACATTCATTTGACTCTCCAAACTTATTTAGATAAGGATTTAATTGCATTAAATGCTTCATACTGGGTGAGGTAGACATTCCCAGAGAGTTTTTCCAATAAGTCACAGCGAGATAATGCATCCATCACAGGTCCTTTTACCTCGGAGAAGTGCAGCTTTATACCTTGGTCTAGCAGTTGACTATTCAGTTCTTTCAGCATACCTATCGCACTAAAATCGATTTCGTTCACCGCATTACACAATAAAATCACATCAGTTATTTCTTTCCTATCGCTAACAGCCTCTAAAATTAAACGCTCAAGGTGATTGGTGTTAACGAAAAATAAACTCTCGTCAGGTCTAAACGTGATGATGTGTGGAACGGTTAGAGTTTCATAGCGATGAATATTTCTAAAATGCTGAGTCCCTTCAATTAAACCCACTTCAGCGACATGCGGTTTTGATGTGCGATATAAATGCAAAGCGATTGAAGCAAAAATACCGCTAGTAACACCCACCTCAACACCGTAGATCAATGTTAATAAAATGGTGGTGAGAACGGCAATAAAATCACTTTTTGCAAAACGCCACGTTTCCTTCAGAATAGAAAAATCAATGAGTGAAATAACGGCAACAATTATTGTTGCCGCTAACGCAGCTTTAGGTAAGTAATATAATATGGGTGTTAAAAACAATGACGCCAAGGCAATACCAACTGCCGCATAGATACTCGCTGCCTGAGTTGCTGCACCCGCATCAAAGTTAACCACTGATCGAGAAAAACCACCTGTTACGGGAAATGCGCCTGATAAAGAAGAGGCAATGTTTGCTGCACCCAAAGCGATCAACTCTTGATTGGGGTTAATTTTTTCTCGGCGTTTGCTCCCCAGTATTTTCCCTACAGAGACAGATTCAATATAGCCAATAAGCGATATCAGTAGAGCAGGAATCGCTAAGACCTCAATTAGCGCCATAGGCGGTAGCGTAAATGCTAAAGACGGTAAACCAGCAGGTACGTTACCCGTAATCGCAACATTGTGATCTTCTAAATGTAAATAATAAACAACTAATATGCTAGCAAAAACACCTAATATTGGCGCTGTCTTACCCAAGGTTTCCGCTAATTTTGCATTCACGCCAAGCAGACAGAATAACTTGTTGGCGTAGTGTTTTGATAAAAGTAAAAATGCAATGATTGAAACACCTAAGAGTAGGGTTGTGAAATGAGTTTTATTGATATTATCTAAAAACGAAGGGACTAACTCACGCAGTGTGTCACCATGCAGATCAATTGCTAAGATATGCTTGAGCTGACTTAAAGCGATAATAATTCCTGACGCTGAGATAAATCCAGAGATGACTGAATGAGATAAAAAGTTAGTAATAAAACCAAACTTGAGTACCCCCATAATTAGCAGAAATACACCAGACAAAAAAGCCAAGGTAATTGCAGCAGTGAGATAGCTAGCAATACCTAGTTCTGCAACGCCACCTAAACTGGTTGCGGTCATTAATGATATTACCGCAACGGGACCAACAGACAACGTTCTACTGGTGCCAAACAGGGCGTATGCGACAAGTGGAAAAATACTCGCATATAACCCGACCTCTGGCGGCACACCTGCTAGCAACGCATAGGCTAGCGATTGCGGAATCAGTAATACAGTAACAATTACCGCAGCAACAATGTCCTGACTAAAGTGTGTGCCATTGTATTGAGACACCCATTGAGTCGCTGGAAACCATTGCTTTACTGTATTTAAACGCATACTGACAGCTTATGACTTGGCTTTTTCTGGCGACGCTAACCACTCATGGCCTTTAAGCATAGCCTGCCAGTATATTAATGGTAGGATATCCGCTTTTAGTTTCCACGCTAATTTTGTCGGTTTGGTTCCGTCATTAATCCATGTTGGAAAGCTCGGCGCCAATTTGCCACCATAAGAGAACTCGGCAAGAACGATTTTTCCGCGCTCTACTGTTAGAGGGCAAGAGCCATAACCATCGTATACCACGCTTGGTGTTTTACCATTCAAAGCATCCGCGATATTTTGTGCGACAACTGGCGCTTGTTTACGTACAGCGGCCATCGTTTTCGCGTTAGGCGTATTGGTTACATCACCCAGCCCCCAAACATTAGCAAATGTTTTATGCTGCAAAGAGTACTGATCAACATCAACCCAGCCATTCGCATCGGCAAACACACTGCGCTTAATGAAATCTGGTGCGCATTGCGGAGGGCAGACATGAATCATGTCGAAGTTAATGCTGACTGTGGTTTCACTACCCTCTTCAGACTGAGTGCTAAACCATGCTGTTTTTGTTTCACCGTCTATCTTAGTTAATTTATGCGTAAACTTTAGATCGACGTGATATTTTTCTATATAAGACATTAATGCTGGCACGTACTCTTTTACACCAAATAAAGCGCCGATAGCACTATAGAAGCTAATATCAATATTTTTTAATGCACCATTTCTGAACCAATGATCGGCCGATAAATACAGTGCTTTTTGCGGAGCACCCGCGCATTTAATTGGCATAGGTGGCTGTGTGAAAATGGCTTTACCTTTTTTTAAGCCTTGAACTAATTTCCAGGTATACGGAGCTAAATCATAGCGATAGTTTGAAGTGACACCATTCGCCCCTAGCGTTTCTGTTAAACCCTCAACACCTTCCCAGTTCAACGTTAACCCTGCTGCAAGAACCAAGTGATCGTAATGAACTTCGCTATTATTAGCCAAGCACACTCTATTCGCTTTTTCATCGAAGCTAGTGACAGCCTGTTGAATCCACGTCACACCTTGAGGAATAAGGTTTTTCATTGCGCGTCGCGTTGACGTTTGATCAAATATCCCACCGCCAACCATCGTCCATCCAGGTTGATAATAATGCTCGCTCGCTGGATCAATTAAAGCGATACGTATTTTTGGTTTGCGTTTTAATAAGCTTGCGGCAACGGCTATACCACCTGAGCCAGCGCCAACAATGAGAACATCATATCGCGGGATGCCTAGGGATTGTGAGTTACTGCTTTGGGCCGGTGTATCTTGCGTTGTCTGCCAAATCATCTTGACGCGATTACCGGTGCGACAATAACCGTGAATACGTTTTCCGGTCATGGTGATTTTAGCAAATTGCTCGATATGCTCTTGAGTCATTTGACCAGGTGAAAACGGGATATATTCAGCCTGAATGCCCATTTTGTTTGCGGCTTCTTTGATCTCGTTAAAATTAGTCTGTCCCTCTTCTTCATTGTCTGGCCGATTACAAACTATTAGTTCAATGCCTTCACTTGAGAGTTGTTCTAGATCCGATATCTCAACCTGACCGGAAACAGATAGCTGTTTATTGATGGGTTCTAGGTTCATTTTTTCACCTTAATAGTTCGCTAGCGAGGGATAAAAATTATTATTTTCCACATGCCAGGTTCATTGGCACCGCAATATCCATCATTGCAGGATTAGGTAGATCTAAGGAATTCATTATTTGCGCGTACTCTTCAGCATTGGCAACTTGTAGCCGCGGATTATTGCGGCGTTCTTCACCAATAGTGCTGACATTCCTACCTCTATAATCGTGGCCTGGATACACTAAGGTCTCATCAGCAAGTTTGAGTAACTTGTTAAAGAGGCTGTCATATTGGGCATAAGCATTGCCGTTTTGAAAATCCGTTCGCCCTGATCCATTAATAAGTAAGGTATCACCAGTAAACACACGGTCGACCATAACGTAACTCAACGATTCTCTGGTATGTCCTGGAGTATACATAGCAGTAATTATTAAACCATCAAGATCGATTGCCTCACCGTCTTTAATTCGACGAGATACACATGCCGCATCACTGTACTCGCTCATAATGGTGACGCAACCAGTAAGGTCTCTTAAATCTCCAAGTGCAGTGACATGATCGGCGTGCACATGAGTATCGAGGGCATAGCCCAATTTCAAATTATGTTCGTTAAGCCAACTCATATAGAGTTCTTCACTACCCTTGACTGGATCTATAATTGCGGCCAACTTGCCATTATCCGGAGCAATCAAATAGGTATAAGTGCTAGATTGATCATCAAATAATTGTTTGAAACGCATTGTCGTACCCCTAAAATCTGTCTCAGTTAGCAATCTACATATCAATATGCGTGCCAGGTGTCGACATAGAACATATTTATCAATATAAACAATAAGTTATGTTGAGTATGCCTGGTATAAGTATAATAGTCTTCTTGTGAAAACTCGCCTATAATGGCAGTCTAAATACTCAAACATGACATATGTGACATGCCAATCGCAGCTGACCCAACACGTGTTCCTCCGCAAATATCGTCAGAAAATCGTGCTCTAGTTGATACGCATCATGAGCCAGCGATACTGTTAAGTCTTGATTATCAAATTCTCTACGCCAACCAAGCTTACCAACACACCTATAGCGAAGGAGAAAAGCTGACAGGGCGTCATTGCTACGAAGTTTCGCACGGATATTCCGTGCCCTGTGATAGAGCAGGGGAGAAGTGTCCGTTACTGCATGCTTACGAAAGTGGCCAGAAAACCAAAGTGCTTCACATACATAAAACCCCACGCGGCGAAGAACATTGTGAAGTGACAACTTATCCAATACGTAATGAATCTGGCGAAATTGCATTCTTTCTAGAGCACCTGCATCGTATTGATATTGCGACAACTCGAGTCGTCTCTAACGATAAGATGGTGGGCAAATCAACGGTATTCAATAACATGTTAGAAATGGTAGAGCGTGTTGCGCCTACTGATACAGCAGCGTTGTTATTAGGAGAATCGGGCACAGGGAAGGAACTTGTCGCAAGAGCGATACATGATAGAAGCAACCGCGCTGACAAACCCTTTATACCTGTAGATTGCTCAGGGTTATCGGAAGCCTTATTTGAGAGTGAGCTTTTTGGTCACACGAAAGGGGCTTTTACCGGTGCAATAGCGAATAAAGCAGGGCTAGTCGAAGCAGCAAAAGGTGGCACACTTTTTCTCGATGAGATCGGTGACGTACCTCTTGCCCTGCAAGTAAAGTTGTTACGTTTACTAGAGACCTCAACGTATCGGGCCGTAGGCAGTGTAGAACAACGAAAAGCAGATTCTCGCTTGATATGTGCTACCCATAGAGGCCTAAGTGATATGGTCGAAAGCGGCGATTTTCGTCGTGATTTATTTTATCGTATTAGCGCTTTTATTATAGAGCTACCCGCATTGCGGGAACGTCGCGATGATATTGTCTTGCTCGCCGAAACAATATTGCAACGAAGTGTGCATAACCGACCCGTTCCAACACTAAGCGGCGGTGTTAAACACTGTCTGCGTAATCATGAGTACCCAGGGAATATTCGAGAATTACGCAACATTATTGAACATGCGGTATTGCTCACCGACGGCGATACAATATTACCGCAAGCGCTTCCTAACTACGTTAAGTGTTCTGCTAAAAATACCGAATCTCACTCAATGGGTTTAAGCGACGAGCTAATATCATTAAATGAATTAGAAAAACGTTACCTCACTCAAGCCGTATTACGACATAAAGGCGATAGAAAAGAGTTGGCAAAGCTATTGGGTATAGGTGAGCGCACGCTTTATCGAAAGTTGGAAGCACTCGATTTGTAGCAAAAATCTTAAAGCCAAATATATATCGCGCCATCGAAATAGCCGATAAGCTGCTTGAGAAAAAATAAATAGCTTTAGATGAAAGTGGCCCACAAAAATGTCATGCATACACTCATTAGCCTGCGTTATATGCGTAACATGGCTGGGTACTAAAATGTACAGGTACGCAAGAGAAGGGTAGTTTAATCAGCGTCAATCAACTCTAAACGCTACCTGTTATTATTTTTTCTTGTCTATACGTTACGTACGTTGCTCTTTTAACCATGTTCCCGTGAGATGACTAATTTTTTATCGCGCTTGCAAATCAAAAAGTATGTATTGTTAATCTAGTTATGATCACTAACAACAATCCTCGAGCCACAATAAAAGAGCAAGCATTTGTCATAATTGACAATGAGAGCAAATTTACGTGTGTTTACTGCCATAATTGTCAGTAAACGAATCAAGAGATGCTTGCTAAGCAATTGATTAATTTAGATATTAAAGTTTGGCACACTTTAAGCTATAGGTTATTCAAACCTGACTAACATTAATTTGTAGCGGAGTTCTCCATGTCACCGTTAATCGAAGCCTTTTTTGATCACAATACTTATACTTTCAGCTATGTCGTTAGTGATCCAAGATCAAATAAATGCGCCATCATTGATTCAGTATTGGATTATGACGCGGCCGTCGGTCGCATCTCAAAAAACTCCGCCAACACCGTTATCGAGTTTGTGCACGCCAACAAACTAGAGGTCGAATGGATACTGGAAACGCATGCACACGCGGACCATCTGTCTGCGGCAACGTATCTGAAAGAGCAACTAGGCGGACGCACAGGAATCGGCGCTGAAATCAAAATGGTACAAAAAGTATTTGGTGAAATGTTTAATGCCGAGCCTGAATTTCATCGGAATGGCAGTCAGTTTGATGAACTCTTTTCTGACAACGTTAACTTCGAGATTGGTGGTTTGACCGTAAATGTTATGCACACGCCCGGCCACACACCTGCGTGTATCACTTATATTTTTGAAGGTGCCGCCTTTGTCGGCGACACCCTGTTCATGCCGGATTATGGGACGGCGCGTGCGGATTTCCCTGGCGGCGACGCTAAAGCGCTGTATCACTCCATTCACCGAATTCTTAATTTACCCCCTGAGACACGGCTCCACATGTGTCATGACTATGGCACTAACGAGCGCAAAGAATTTCTTTATCTCACCACCGTTGCCGAACAACGCAAAAACAATGTACAAATTCATGAAGGCATTAGTGTCGACGATTTTGTCGCGTTTCGCAAACAGCGCGACGCCGGACTTAAAGCACCTCATCTGTTATTACCGTCAGTGCAATTTAATATGCGCGGCGCTGAGCTGCCTCCGGCCGAATCCAATGGGACGCATTATTTTAAAATTCCTCTAAAATTCGTATAGAAACATATTATGGACACCAAACATTTATCAAAAGACCACGTCGCATTAAGAGGTCGATAGCAAACATGGAAATCTTCGAAGCACTGCAATTAGCACGCATACAGTTTACTTTTACGATAGGGGTACACATTGTTTTCCCAGCCCTCTCCATTGGGCTTGCTGCTTATCTAATGGTACTCGAAGGTTTATGGCTAAAAACCAAGAGTGAAGTCTACATAAATTTATATAACTACTGGCTTAAACCATTTACCTTGATTTTTGGTATGGGGGTGGTTTCCGGCGTGGTGATGAGTTACCAGTTCGGATCAAACTGGGGGCCGTTTTCTGATATAACAGGCCCGATACTTGGTCCTCTTTTAGGCTATGAAGTCATGACTGCCTTTTTTCTTGAGGCGGGATTTCTTGGCATTATGCTATTTGGCCGCAGTCGAGTCAGCCCATTAATGCATTTTTTTGCTACCGGCATGGTTTCTCTAGGTACGGCGTTTTCAGCTTTCTGGATTTTGTCTGCAAATAGCTGGATGCAAACACCCGCTGGCTATGAAATTAACGCTGTTGGTCAGTTTATAGCGGCTGATTGGTGGCGTGTTGTGTTCAACCCATCATTCCCTTATCGCCTGGTTCATATGTTGTTGGCTGCAAGCCTATCCACTGCATTTATGATTGCTGCTACCTGCGCCTGGCAGCTATTAAAGAAAAATGCTACAGCAGAAGTGCGCAAAGCGTTTTCTATGGCGATGTGGATGATAGTTATTGTCGCACCACTGCAAGTACTTGTTGGAGACCTTCATGGCCTAAACACTTTAGAGCATCAACCTGCCAAGATTGCCGCTATGGAAGGGCACTATGAATCTAAAACAGGTGCACCTCTTATTTTGTTTGGTTTCCCGGATTCCGACACTGCGGAAGTAAAAGCTGCTGTCGAAATACCCCATTTAGGCAGCCTGATTTTAACCCATAAATGGAACGGTGAAATTAAAGGGCTGGATGCCTGGCCACGCAAAGACTGGCCGAACGTACCCATAGTGTTTTTTAGTTTCCGCATTATGCTGGGATTGGGGATGCTTATGGTCGCCGTAGGTCTGCTCAGTGTGTATTTGCGCTGGCGCGGAAAACTTTACCTTAGCAGGCCTTTCCAAAAAGTGTCGTTGCTTATGGGGCCGAGTGGCTTAATAGCAATACTTGCTGGTTGGGTGACGACTGAAGTAGGACGCCAGCCCTATACCGTTTACGGGCTACTACGCACTAGCGACTCTGTGTCCCCGATAGGAATGCCCGCAGTTGCAACATCGTTGCTTGCTTTTATCATTGTTTATTTCATTGTATTTGGTGCCGGGATATTTTATTTGTTGCGCACGATAAAACAGGCTCCGCAGAGCCATACCACTGCTATCGAACCCGAATCCACCAATGTGGTGAGGGGATCCAACTATAAGGTGATCAACTGATGGATATTGCACTTTTATGGGCAGGCATTTTGGCTTTTGCAATTCTGGTATACGCGCTACTGGATGGTTTTGATCTGGGTGTCGGTATTCTTTTCCCTTTTTACCGTGACGATGACCAAAAAAAACTCGTTATTCATACCATTGCGCCAGTGTGGGATGGCAACGAGACTTGGCTGGTTCTTGGCGGCGGCGGTTTATTCGCTGTCTTTCCCCTAGCCTATGCGACAGTCCTTCCTGCTCTCTATGCGCCGGTTATCGCCATGCTGCTTGCCCTTGTCTTTCGTGGCGTCTCCATGGAGTTTCGCGAGAAAACGCTACGAGGCCGTACTTTCTGGAACTGGGGGTTTTGGCTGGGCTCGCTGACAGCGGCATTCAGTCAAGGCCTCATGCTGGGTGCATTCATACAAGGCATTGATATTGTTAATCGAACTTATGTTGGCGGTTGGTTTGACTGGCTTACTCCGTTTTCCATTCTTTGTGGGTTTGCCGTAGTAGCGGGTTATTCTGTGTTAGGGGCAGGCTGGCTGCTAATGAAAACAGAAGGGCCTGTGCGAACACTCAGCCATCGACTGCTTATCCCTCTAAGTTTGGTTATGTTGGCATTGATCGCTATCGTCAGCATTTGGATACCTTTTCTTGATGTGCGATTATCCGAGCGCTGGTTTAGCTGGCCGAGTTTACTCTATTTGATGCCAATTCCATTTTTGGTAGCCCTTATCGCTTTTAAACTACTTGCTGCGATTCGCTCGGGCGATAACGATACCAAGCCATTTGCTTATACGATAGCACTGTTTATAGTGACTTATGTGGGATTTGGCATCACTACTTATCCGTATATTGTGCCGCACAAAATTACAATATGGGAGGCCGCTGCTCCCGACAATAGCTTGTCGTTCCTGCTCTTTGGCACAGTTGTATTAATTCCTATCATTCTAATTTATACCGCTCACACCTATTGGGTGTTCAGAGGCAAAGTCTCTGCTGACAGTGATGGTTACCATTAATGAATAAACGTGTAAAAAATATTTCTGCTTTTGCTATGATCTATATAGCCAGCCTTATAGTTTTTACTATCGTAGTAGCGGTTATTAAACTGGCGATACCTGGTGTTTGATATAGAGAGAAATTGAAATGCAAAATTTTCCACATCATTACAAAGTAAAAGGCATTACTTCTGATTGTGGCGAGGTGAGTTTATCGTCTGAAGGAGTAACAGATATTACTTCCGCACTACCAAAACAATTTGGTGGTCTAGGCAACAGGTGGTCTCCGGAATCATTGCTAGTAGCGGCGGTAGCTGATTGTTTTATATTGACGTTTAAAGCTATTGCTCGAGCATCAAAATTTGATTGGGTTTCTCTTGAGTGTGACGTTGAAGGGATTCTCGATAAACATAACAAAACGACAATGTTTATAGAGTTTCATATGAAAGCTGTATTGTCCGTTGCGTGTGGCACAAATAACGATTTAGCATATGCCTTGTTGGAGAAATCTGAACACTCTTGTTTAATAACGAATTCATTATCAGGTAAAGCGCTCCTTTCAATTGAGGTAAATGAAGTTTAGGGGAAGATAACAATCCTCTCAATTCATGCGCCAACTACCTTCACACTTCCGCAAGCCGTTCGCCAATGTGTGGTGTCAGCCATAATAGTCTAATCGTTCCGAGAATAAACCTTGCGCCAAAAACAATACAAAAATAGACCAAACCTCTCTTGAGTATCATCAAGACTGAAATGCTATTTAATACCAATAATCGCGCATTACAATACAATCAATAATGCAAGATAGGGTACGAGATTAAATAGGAATATCGCTATTTTGTAACATGCGATACCGGCATAATGAATGGTATCGAAAGCTTCTGTGGGGATTGAAAACCACTTGCTGTGAAATCGATATACCCAATCATGCGCAAAAATAATCATTAACGCCCAAAACAGTAGTACCGCGTAGTTAATGGCTGTTGACCAGGCCAATGCATCACGAATTATTTCAGCTGTCATATCACTTCCTCTTGTTTAGGTTTATTGGGTCTCACCTATAGGATAAACGTCCTGAGTCGTTGCAGCTTTATCCAATGCCATAAATCTCATGCAGTACATACCCGGTTAAATATGCCAAACTTGCCGCCGCGCCGCCGGTTAGTAAAGTACGCATACCAGAAAAAAATAGAGGGGTTGCCAAAAAGAAGCTCTTTAGCGTGCCGATCAAGAAAAACATGACTGCCGCAATACAAGCGCTCAATACAAACTGCTCACGCAAGCTTAATGTTGTCGATATATAGGGAATCAAGGGCATTACGCCGATGAATAAAAATGCAAAAAAAGTAATGAGTGCTGATTTTGTTGGGTTGAGCTTGGTTTTTTGTATGCCATGCTCTTCAGTCATCATCGTGTCAATCCATAAATTTCGATCACGACATACTGTGCGAACTATCTCTTCTAATATTTCACCCGTAAAACCTTTGGTCTGAAATATCTGGCGTATCTCCTCACGTTCTCCATCTGGAATATTATCGACGTGTTCAGCTTCAGTTCGTCTAACACCTTCAGTAAATTCTTGTTGTGCCTTAACCGATTCGTAGTTGCTGACAGCCATGCTAAAGCCATCTGCAATGAGATTAGCAAAACCTAATACCAACGCTACTGAAGCAGAAAAACCGGCACCTAACGCACCTGACACGACAGCGAATGTGGTTACACACCCATCGATTCCGCCAAGTACCGCATCAGATATATTTTGTGACTTGGCCGGTTGTTGCAAGCGTTTAGTTATTGCATCAGGTTGATGTTCTCGAAACAATTGTTCCTTCCTCATCGTGTTTTACCTAATTTTGGCGGATTACTGGTTTACTCCTTGAGCCAAGAAAAGGCTTCACCCTTGTCTTCAAAGTGTTTCATTTCACCGGAAATAAACCATGAGGCAATTTTTGGCAAATACTCCTGCCATTTTTTGTGGCCGAGAATAGCAATCTTTTTAAATTCCTTATTATGCTTTAAACCTAATTTTAGATCGTCCCACGCCGCCCTCAATTCCCATCCTTCAAGTTGAGTTGCGTCTACAAATGCATTGATCGTGGGTTCGTCAACACCTTCTAGTGCCGCATCAATCATTGGGGTAATGATTTTATAATCTTCGTGAGTCAATTTACCAGCGACCTTAATTGATAGAAAAAAATCATCATCAATGCGGTTAATACCAATTGAAAGACCATGTCTGATTACTTTCATAGTGCTTCTCCTTCTCTGCTTGCAGGTATCTGTTGTTCAATTTTCTGCTCTTGTGTCACGGTATTGGAGCTATACACGCCAGCTTCATAGTCAGTTAAATTTTTAATCGTTGTCTCAGCGATGTCATCAAGCGCTTCTCTTGTGAAGAATGCCTGATGACCTGTGACCAACACGTTGGGAAAGCTAATCAACCTAGCGAAGGTATCATCATCTATAATCTGGTCACGTAGATCGTGATAATAGAGTTCGGATTCTTCTTCATAGACATCTAACCCTACTCCTGACAGGCGTCTTTGCTTAAGTACAGAGATCAAGTCTGCGGTATTAACAATAGCTCCACGGCTGGTGTTAATAAGAATGGCATTATCTTGCATTAACGCGAGTGTATCTTTATTAATTAGATGAAACGTATCGGGTGTTAAAGGCAGATGTAGGCTTACGATATTTGATTGTTGTAATAGTTCTGAGAGGGAAACATATTTTACGCCGATAGTGCGGCAGTACGTACTTTCCATAAGGTCATAAGACAATATTTTGCAGCCAAAGCCTGTTAGGATATGCGCCAACACCGAACCAATCTTGCCTGTGCCTATAATACCCACTGTTTTACCGTTCAGATCAAAACCAAGTAAGCCGTCTAATAAAAAATTTCCTTCTTTTACACGATTATAACTTCTGTGGAGTTTACGGTTCAGCGTTAGCATCATTGCGACAGTAAATTCTGCTACGGAATGGGGTGAGTAACTGGCAACCCGCATCACAGTAATGCCGGTTTCTTTAGCTACTTCAAGATTGACATTATTGGAGCCCGTGCAGCGTAGTAAAATTAATTTTACACCGTAGGAAGCTAGCTGATATAGCACCAAAGTATTAACATCATCATCTACAAAACAACATATGGCTTCATATCCCTGAGCTAATGGTGCAGTCAGTTCAGTTAAAGTTGCATCGCTGTAATCAAGTCGGTGCTTCGTCCCTTTACTGGCTCTGTCGAGCATGTCACGGGTATAAGGTGTTGCGCTATATACGAGCACTTTCATATCAGGCACCTCATTTTTCGTTTTAACATTATGTTATTAATGCTTGGCGTTCTATGGCTGCAACCTTTTCTCTTATGCTAAATACAGAATCTGGATTTAGACTGATTGAATCAATGCCGAGCCCAACCAGGTATTCTGCGACTTCAGGAAAGTCGGAGGGTGCTTGGCCACAAATACCAACGTGGCGATGATTTCGATGCGCGCCCTCAATGGCCATACGTATCATTTCCATGACACCCGGGTCACGTTCATCAAATTCAAAGGCGACAATTTCGGAATCACGGTCAACGCCAAGAACCAACTGTGTGAGATCATTTGAGCCAATTGATATGCCGTCAAATAATTGGGCAAAGCGATCGATTTGAATCACGTTATTGGGTAGCTCACACATAACATAGACTTCAAGCCCATCATCACCTTGTTTAAGACCATGAGAGGCCATGCATTGCAGAACATTTTCACCTTCTTCGACACGGCGACAAAATGGAATCATGACCTTGACATTGTTAAGCCCCATCTTTTCACGAACACGTTTAATGGCCTGACATTCCAGCGCAAAACCTTCGGCGTAAGCGGGGTGGGTATAGCGCGCCGCGCCACGAAAACCTATCATCGGATTATCTTCTATAAACTCAAAGCTGGCACCGCCGATTAGGTTGGCATATTCATTACTCTTAAAGTCTGACATCCGCACGATCACAGGTTTGGGATAAAACGCAGCTGCGATCATGCCGACGCCTTCTGATAGTTTTTCTATAAAGTAATCAGCGCCACTGTCATAGCCTTCAATAAGCGCCATGATTTCTTTACGCTGATCTTTACTTTCTACCTTTTGTGGATAGAGTAAGGCCATGGGGTGGGCCTTAATAAAACTGTTAATAATAAATTCAATTCGCGCTAAGCCAACACCATCACAAGGTAAAAAACTATACGAAAAAGCGCGTTCTGGACTACCCAGATTAAGCATTATTTGTGTCTTAAGGTCGGTGATATCTCCCATATCGATGATTTTTGTTGTAAAGCGTAGTTGTCCAGAATAGACATGAGCGGTTGCTCCTTCGGCGCAAGATACCGTTACCTCAGCTCCATCTTCTATCTGTTGCGTCGCATCGCCGGTGCCCACCACGGCGGGTATACCCAGTTCACGAGCAACGATTGCAGCATGGCAAGTGCGGCCACCACGATTAGTGATAATCGCAGCCGCCGTTGTCATTACTGGCCCCCAATCTGGGTTAGTGGAATCCGTTAATAATATTTCGCCTGCCTGAAATTTAGCAAGATCGGCGTTACAATTAATCTTTCTCACTCGACCGACTGCGATTTGTCCGCCAATGGCACGGCCAGTTGATATGGCAATAGGGTGTTCTTGTAATTGATATTCAGTGACTTGATTGAGATGACGTTGTGACACCACAGTTTCTGGGCGTGCCTGAATGAGATAGAGCTTGCCATCAACACCATCTTTTGCCCACTCCATGTCCATGGGCATTGGTTGCCCTGCTTTGCGACTATAGTGTTGCTCTGTTTTTATTGCGTAGTCAGCAAGGGATAATACCTCATCATCCGTGATGCTGAAACGCTGACTTAGCTCGGCTGAAGTCTCTATGTCTTGAACATTTTTCTTGTTGCCTTTTTGTGCGTAAGTCATCGTTAGATGTTTATTACCAAGGTGATGGTAGAGCACGCGTCGAAAATCTTTTTCGAAAGTGGGTTTGTGTACGTAAAACTCATCGGGGTCGATCAATCCCTGGACAATATTTTCACCAAGACCATACGCCGAAGTGATAAACACAACATCACGAAACCCAGTGTCAGTATCGAGACTGAACATAACGCCGCTGCTTGAGATATCAGATCTAATCATTTTCATGATGCCTACCGACATCGCAACCTTCATATGATCAAAGCCATTGTGAATACGATAAGCAATGGCACGATCGGTAAAGAGAGAAGCAAAACAATGACGACAGGCATCAATGAGTGCATCCCCACCTGAAATATTGAGATAGGTATCATGCTGACCAGCAAAACTTGCCGTGGGGAGATCTTCGGCCGTTGCCGAGCTGCGTACTGACACACTAAGTTCACTGCCATATTGTGATACTAATTGCTGGTACGCTTGAATAATTTCATTTTCAAGCAAATCATTAATACAGTGATCGTAAACTAGTTTTCTAATCTCTTTGGCATATTGAGATAAGCTGACAATATTATTAGGTTCAATTTTTGACAGCAGATCAATAATAACGTCATTAATTTGATTAACATTGTCACGATATGCTGTGGCAGTGATGGCGAAACCATTGGGGACGTTTACACCAACAGGCGTTAGTTCGTGATACATCTCGCCTAATGAAGCATTTTTACCTCCGACCAAAGCAACATCATCAACACCAATTTCGTTAAACCAGCGGATATAACTGAGTTGGGACATGTCAGGCTCCTGATGAAAGTGGAAATGCTTAGATAGGCTCCCTATCACAGACGGTGACCGATAGCATGTGAGCGTAATGCTTCATACTTTTCTTTACAGATTAGACAACGTTTTGCTTCTGGATAGGCATGTAAACGCGAAGAGTCGATATCCTTTTTACAGTCTATACAGCGACCATAACGGCCTTCTTTTATTCTTTGTAGTGCTTCGTTGACGTCTGACAGTGTGTTGATGACATGACATTTAGAGTAAGCTTGCGTATCACTGAGTGAACTGGCAAAGGATTCATCAGCCGTGTCATGCACTTCGCCGACAATATCGCGATAGGTGAGGTCAGACGACTCGTTGCCGGCGATAGTTAATTCTAAAAAGGCTCTTTTTTTATTCAGTTGCTCCGCCAATTTTTTTAGTTCCATCCGTTGACTATCAGTTAAATCTTTAGCACTCATCTACATACCTCGGAGATAGCGATTAACGTTCTTTACCTTGTGTAGAATTATCACCCCTTAGCAACAATGGTTTTATTGATCTAAATCAATAAGCAGGGCAGTAGTGGGTATGGCTAAGTCATTTCATGCCAACCGAATCAATGATTGAAATGCTAGCACCCTGGGTTCCTTATCGTGCGATGGTTATTTATACAACAGGCGTATTAGAGTGGATATTGGCCATATCTTTACTGATTCCAAAAGTTTGGCTTATCGCTGGGTGGGCGTGTATTGCTTGCTTGATATTATTCCTACCGGCCAATGTCTATGCTGCATTCAACAGTGTTGGTACCGGCGGCCACGTTTGGGGGTCAATTTATCTGTTTATTCGTATTTCATTACAACTTATTTTGATTGGCTGGGCATATTGGTTTGTCGTTCGCAAAAGAGAGACATTAGCCTAATATCGTTGCTTCTAAAATAGCGTAAATGCTGACATAAAAAATTAATGCCGCTCAGCGTATTGAGTGTTATGGTTTGCTAATTGTAGAACACCAACAATTTTAATTTTGGAGAGAGGCTCTCAATGGAATTTAAAGATTATTACAAGATTCTCAATATTGAGCCGGATGCGGATCTTAAAAAGATTAAGACAGCGTATCGAAAATTAGCACGAAAATATCATCCTGATGTGAGCGCTGAAAAAGAGGCTGAAAACAAATTCAAAGAGGTTGCGGAGGCCTATGCTGCCTTAAAAGACCCTGAAAAAAGAGCAGAATACGATGAATTAAGAAAATATGGTCAGAAGGGACAACGTTTCGAACCGCCACCAGGTTGGCAGCCTTCTACTGCACAAGGTGGTGATTATTCAGATTTCTTCGAATCTATTTTTGGTGCGTTTAGACCTCCTGGCCCACAAACCAACCGTAGTAGTGGTTTTGATTTTCGCGGGCAAGATATCGAAACTGAGTTGCCGGTCTTTCTCGAAGAGACACTAAAAGATACCAAAAAACCCATTTCCTATCATCTGCCACGTTATGACGCAGATGGACGGCGTTTGGCAGATGATAAAAAGACACTTAATGTGACTATTCCGAAAGGCACAACTGACGGCGAGCGCATTCGCTTAAAAGGGCAAGGGGGGCAAGGCATAGGCGAGGGACAACACGGTGATTTATACCTTCATATACGGCTAGTCCCTCATCCTTTATTTGATATTGAAGGACATAATCTGATCATTACCGTGCCGATAGCACCCTGGGAGGCCATACTGGGTGCCAGAATAGAAGTGCCGACGCTTACCGGAAAAATAAAACTCACATTGCCCCCCAATAGCCAGACAGGTAAGCGCCTACGGATAAAAGGTAAAGGTTTGGCTAGAAAAACTGGAATTGGCGACCTATATGCTGTACTAAAAATAGTTATTCCAGAAGAGAGCGATGAGAAAACAAGACAGGCCTGGGACTCACTTTCAAAAATGGCGGAATTTGACCCGAGAAGTGAATGGAGTAAATCATGATAAACCCTAATTTATCAGTCAAGCTAACGCTCGAAGAAGTTTGCAAAATAATCGATATGCCACAGGAAGTGCTGATTACCATCGTTGAAGAAGGCGTTCTTGCGCCGAGTGGTACAGCCCCTAATGAATGGAGTTTTGATGGCACTATGCTTAGTATTGCTAAGCGTGCAGTAAGATTACACCGAGATTTTGATATTGAATGGGTTAGTATACCCTTATATTTAGGTATGATTGATGAATTAGAAAAACTGAGAGTTGAAAATAAAATGTTACGGCAGAGGCTTAATCGGTTTCTACAAAACAGCTAATGTCGATAACCGTCTATAGAGACCATATTCAGGAGAGATTTCTGATGAATACACTAAAAAGATATAAAATTAGGGGCTACACTGGTCATGCCAGGATTAGTTTGTGGAGTTGGTTTGGATAACATTTGGGGTTAACGAAGCCTATTATGAAAACTATATTGACCAGGGAGTGACTGCGTACCCCGAGGTGCATGATGCAGGAAGCCCTACAAAAATAGAGTGTTATGCACGACGCGTGCACTTTCACGCCACGGGAATAGCGCTTAGCTAATAAATGCTTATTTTACGGAGATGAATTGCTGCCAGAAAATGTGAAGCACGCAACTGTCACACATAAGTAAAGGCTAAAAATATTATTATGCGGCACGAGGCAACACCTAAAAACCTTCCATTTTATTGTCAGCTATGGCCTGTAAATGATTGATATCTGTAATATGAATAGCCCGTCGTTGTACGAATAAAACATCGCTAGCTTGCAAACGCTTGCAATATAAAAATTTCGACTTAGGTAGCCAGTTCAGACTGTAATTAACTTACCTTGGATCAGTGCTGTCCCGTTAACTTGAAATATATCGCTGTTCAACGGGCGAAATGCTTAGCGATTAGATTGTTTTGAAGTACTAGAGACATGAAAACCAATAATACCCCTCTGTCATTCCGGCGCAGGCCGGAATCCAGTGGTTTCAACGACAATCTGGGTTCCGGCCTGCGCCGGAATGACGGGGGAAAGTTAACGGGACAGCAATGACCTTGGATAAAGAAATATGAATGCTAAAGCACATAATATATCAAGAAAATTAAAGGTTATCAGTTAAACTAAAAAGATTGGTAATATCTCAAAAATATGTTGCCATTTCGGGATATATAAAGAAAAATATTACCCATGAAAAAGCTTCGATGAGGCTCATGGTGAGCAGGCAATTTGTTGTTATTTGTTGAATGGAAAAGAGGGTGGTGAAAGCGTGTTTACATCACTGCTAATTGTTGTCATAAAATCGTCGTGCGCTTATGATGAGATAGTGCTGCTCTTGCTTATTTCTGGATACAAAAGCACCGATGAATCGTGATATAACACCGGCACAGTCCCTGGCGGAGGCCAACAATCTCTTGAAAAAAACACTAGTAGGTTTACCTGAACACGAACAGCGCTTTAAGCTGCACAATGAATTGCATACAGGGGCAGTTGATTCGCTGGATGCACCCACACAGATGTCACACTTGGCACTGCTCTGCGGAAGCGATCAGGTAGAGAACGAACGCAGGCTGATCGCTCAGCTGTGCGAACATTATGGCGTAACCCCGCCCACCCAGCATAGCAATCACTTTAATGCCATGCTGGGAGTTTGCCGGGTAAATTGGGAGCGCCATACCGAGTATTCCACGTATACATTTTCCTATAGCGCACCATTTGAAACACCATTTGCTGAGCCGGCGATTAATTACATACCTAAAGAGTGGCTAGCGACACTTCCTGGCGAGATAATTGCGGCCACGCATATCGC
>NVRQ02000125.1 GCA_002400905.2 Gammaproteobacteria bacterium
AATGGACGACGACCTGCACTAGCTAATAGTGCGATTAGCTAATTGAGAAATTAACAGGCACTCCTCGATTGCCGGCAAGGTAATCACGATAATCCATTAAAACTTCTTGATGATCAAATACCAATTCAGGCAATTGATCGTTGATAGAATAAACCCCTAATGCCTTAGCATCATCTTGCGCCACTGGCTCACCATAGGCCTCTGCCACATAAATCACGCTAACGGTATGGCCACGATGATCACGTGCTGGATCAGAGTAACAACCCAATAGTGCTTTCAAACGTATGATTAACGACGTCTCTTCTAATGCTTCGCGTATTACTGCAACCTCTAACCTTTCGCCAACATCTACGAAGCCACCCGGTATCGCCCAACCATGTGGTGGGTATTTACGCTCTATCAAGACAATTGGCCGACCAGGACGGTCGGCCAATTCAATGATTGCATCAACGGCAACGAGCGGCGTAACGGGCTTCATTATCCAGCCTTACCACAATAATTAACTTACTAAGGGGCGCATTGATTAGTCATTGCTATTTACTAAGTTCAAGTAACAGATCATTCATTCGTGATACATAGGTCGCAGGATCTTCTAACTGACCACCTTCTGCTAACAAGGCTTGGTCAAATAACACATTAATCCAATCACCAAAATGCTTATCATCCCCTTCACCACGTAACCGTACCACTAAGTCATGCTCAGGATTTAACTCAAGAATTGGCTTGCTCATTGGCGCAGCTTGGCCAACTGCACTCAATATACGTTGCATATTGGCACCCATGTCATCTTCATCAGCAACCAAACAAGCCGGTGACTTGGTTAAGCGATGGGTGATGCGCACTTCTTTGACTTTTTCGCCTAAGATTTTTTGAGCTTTTTCAAGCAAGTCTTTATAGTCACCTTCCGCTTTTTCAGTCTTTTCTTTATCTTCTTCTTTTAAATCGCCAAGATCCAAAGCGCCCTTAGCAACAGATTGCAGGGATTTCCCCTCATGCTCAGTAAGATGGTTAACCAACCATTCATCGATACGGTCATGCAACAAAATAACTTCGATATCTTTGTCTCGAAAAACCTCAAGATGCGGGCTGTTCACTGCAGCGCTGTAACTATCAGCTGAGACATAATAAATTTTGTCTTGACCTTCTTGCATACGGCCAATGTAATCCTCTAGCGAGATTGTTTGCTCTTTACCCTCACCCTTAGTGGTTGCAAAACGCAACAGCTTAGCGAGACGGTCACGGTACTCATAGTCTGAGATAACGCCTTCTTTTAACACAACACCAAACTCTTTCCAGAAATCGGTATATTTATCTTGCTGTTTTTTTGCCAAACCTTCGAGCAAACCAAGTATGCGTTTTATTGATGCCGTGCGTATGGAGTCAATTGATTTATCACGTTGAAGAATTTCACGCGATACATTTAACGGCAGATCATTTGAATCGATCACGCCACGAACAAAACGTAGATACTCTGGCAATAGCTGCTCTGCATCATCCATAATGAAAACACGGCGCACATACAGCTTGATGCCATGACGTGAATTTTTGTCCCATAAATCAAACGGCGCGCGTTTCGGGATATACAACAAGCTAGTATAGGAGCTACGACCTTCAACATGGTTATGCGTCCATGCCAATGGGTCTTCAAAATCATGAGAGATGTGCTTATAAAATTCGTTATGCTCCTCTTCTGTAATATCTTTTTTCGGCCTTGCCCACAGTGCCGCTGCCTTATTAACGGTATCGTCTTCGTCGCTATCATCCTTTTTCATAAGGATTGGCAAAGAGATATGATCGGAGTACTTACGAGTAATAGTTTGCAAACGGAGAGCTTCTAAGAATTCGTCCATACCTTTACGTATGTGGAGAATCACCTCGGTGCCACGTTGCTCGCGCGCGACATTTTCCAGGGTGTATTCACCATCACCCTTAGACTGCCACTGAACGGCAGTATCCGCAGCCAAACCAGCACGACGTGTTAATACCGTCACTTTATCGGCGACTATAAAAGCAGAATAAAAGCCAACACCAAATTCACCAATCAAATTACTGTCTTTGGCTTGATCACCTGTTAGCGATTCAAAAAATGTTTTCGTTCCAGAACGAGCGATGGTACCGATATTAGCAATCACCTCGTCGCGGCTCATACCAACCCCATTATCAATGACAGAGACCGTACGCTTCTCTTTATCAACTGTAATGCGAATATTCAGGTCAGCATCGTCTTGCATCAGTGATGCATCGCTCACCGCCTCAAAACGTAATTTGTCACAGGCATCCGACGCGTTAGAGATGAGCTCACGCAGAAAAATTTCTTTATCGGAGTAGAGCGAGTGAATCATCAAGTCGAGGATCTGCTTCACTTCTGTCTCAAAACCTAATGTCTCTTTATTTGCCACAACGGTCATTCGGGTAATCTCCTAATAGTGCTGGGTATTCTGCACTAGCGTGAATAAATCAATAACGAAAGCGGATTTTACACGTATGCAGGCCGAGACTAAAGCGGGATGAGAATATAAGCTACCAGTACTCCAACAAGGCTATATTAATGGATACAGTTGGCCTGTCAGCGCTCAGGGCAACGTGCCCTCGGGGTGCAACGCCGCCATGGACGCTGACAGGCCAACCCTGCGGGCGTTACTGTGGTGTCCCGCCACGGCGTTACACCCCGAGGGCACGTTGCAGCACTTGACAAAGACTCAGGCCATTGCCTGCGTGCTGTGCCTTGTTGCGGAACACCACAGTAACGCTGTAGTCATCAATATAGCCTTGTTGGAGTACTAGAACCCGAGCCAGAGCGTTAAAGCAGAGTTAATGGACGCTGAAAATGTAGTCTTGAACATGAATGCCGTACGCACCCTGAGTCAGCACGCTAGCGATACTGATTTTCGTGCCTGCCTCGTTAACTTTAGCTAAATCCATATGTTTTACCGGCTCGTAGAGGTTGAGATCGGCATCGCGAACAAGAAGCACTTCAGGCAACAAGCGTCGTTTTTGATTTACCGATACGACTATGCCAATTTCTTGGTTTGATAGCCCAACGATTGAACCAACTGGATAGGTACCAATGCATTGAATAAATTGCTCCCCAAGATAGGGATCAAAATGCTTACCACTCCATTTGTATATGTTTTGCAAGGCATCCAAAGGACTCATGCCCTTGTGATAACAACGATCACTGGTAATCGCATCATAGACATCAACGATAGCCACCATTTTACTAAACAACGAGACTTTGTCACCCGTTACACCACGTGGGTAACCACTACCATTTTGTCGCTCATGGTGAGAATAAGCTATATCGACCGCAGTATCAGAAATACCTGGTGACTTCATCAATAAATCGCGCCCCAGAATAACGTGGTAGCGCATCGCATTCATTTCCCCGCCGGTCAATTTTCCAGGCTTATTTAAGATTTCGGGAGGCGTGCGAATTTTACCAATATCATGCAATAACCCACCCAGGCCTAACTCATTTAATGTCCCTTCTGACAAACCAAGATGACGACCAAATACTAAAGACATCATACAAACATTCATACTATGATCTGCCGTGTACGAGTCTTGATTTTTCAAATTGGTCAACCAACTTAAGGCATCGGGATTACGCATAACGCTGGTAGTCAATTCTTGTATCAATGCTTTGGGTTGCTCTGCATCAATAGGCTCATCATTTTTTGCACATTCGTAAATGTGATTAATAGCAGCTCGAGTACCAGCATAAACATTTTTAACCGTTTCGGACTCTTCAACAAAGGTGCTTTGACGCACATACTTAACAGGCACTTTGGGCAGCTGTCCAGTCTCGACAACCGTTCGTACTTCTTGTGCCGTCCTGCTGCGACTCGGCGTACGGCTATCCTCTGCTTCAGATTGCAGAGAGACATCAAGATCAATACCCTTATCGGTATCGATATAGACGTGATCACAGTAGGTAGCAATATCAGAAACGAGTTTCTCTGACAGGATTGGAAAGCCTTGCGTCATGAACGGGGTTTCAAGCCACGGGCGATCCAATCGCACGACATACATACCCACTTTAAGCTGCTCAACTTCTACATATCTTTCCACGAACTAGAGCCTCATTCCCATTCCCGGTTATAATGACCGTTATAGATTTATTTGTTTCATATTAAGCTTTAAAAATCAGTCGCTTAGCCTATAAAAATGCCAACGGCATAAGAAGCTTTTGCACTATCATATAGCGGGCAATATAAGCCAAACTTGAAGCGCCCGCATGAATCGCCGGCTATTTTGGGAGAATAAAAATTAACATCATAAACCGACAAACTCAGCCGTACTCAGATCAAAGAGCAGGGACATCGGGCTTACGCAAAAAGGTCAGACACTTCCAGCAAGAAAACTATCTGGAAAACTTTATCCAAGCACTGTTTGACACCATCAATGTAGCAGAAAAAACACTCGTATTAGGTGGTGACGGTCGCTTTTATAATCGAGAAGCGATCCAGATCATTATTCAGATGGCCGCAGCCAATGGCGTCGCAAAGCTATATATAGGCCGTGACGGCATCCTGTCGACACCTGCCGCATCACACCTAATACGAAAATTTAGTACTGACGGCGGGATTATCCTTAGCGCCAGCCACAATCCTGGCGGGCCAGAAGCCGACTTTGGCATTAAATTTAATAGCGCCAATGGAGGGCCCGCTAATACCGAACTTAGCGATAAATTTTATGCCACAGCATGCAAGATAAGTGAATATAAAATTGCCGACATCGGTGATATAAACCTAGACACCCTTCGCGAAGAAAAAATCGGTGACACAGTAATAGAGGTCATCGATTCGGTCTCAGAATACTGCAGCCTCATGCAAAAACTCTTCGACTTTGACCGCATTCATAACCTATTCGACTCAGGTGTTTTCCATATACGCTTTGACGCCATGAATGCGGTGACAGGGCCCTATGCAAAAGCGATATTCGAAAAAACACTCGGCGCTACTCATGGCAGCGTTATCAGAGCGCAGCCACTAGAAGATTTTGGTGGCGGACATCCCGACCCCAATCCGATGTACGCATCTGAACTTTACGCACATATGTTTGCACCGGACGCCTCAGATTTTGGTGCCGCATCAGATGGTGATGGTGATCGCAACATGATTATGGGCCAGCAATTTATGGTTAGCCCAGGTGATAGCCTGGCCATCATCGCTGCAAACGCCAGTCGCATTCCCGGTTATCGCGATGGGGTTACTGGTGTGGCGCGCTCCATGCCAACTAGCCGCGCAGTAGATCGTGTCGCTGCCTATATGGGTATCGAATGTTTTGAAACACCCACTGGGTGGAAATATTTTAGCAACCTCCTTGACCAGCGACTCATTACCTTTTGTGGCGAAGAAAGTTTTGGTACCGGATCCGACCATCTACGAGAAAAAGACGGTATTTGGGCGGTTTTATTTTGGTTAAACATCCTGGCCGAACGCCAGCAATCTGTACGCGACATTGTGCAACAACATTGGCACGGCTTTGGCCGTCATTTTTATTGTCGCCATGACTACGAAGGCATCAGCCTGCAACAAGGCGAAAACGTCATTGCACGGCTCACTGAGCAACTACCTCAGCTCAGCGGAAAACGTATTGACGGCCATGAAATTATTGTCGGCGATGATTTTAGCTACCTCGATCCTGTCGACAACAGTCTCAGCTGCAATCAAGGCTTACGAATTATCTTAGATAACGAAATTCGAATCATTTACCGTCTATCCGGTACTAGCACCGAGAACGCCACATTGCGTGTTTATCTGGAACGCTTTGAACCAGAACCAGAAAAACAGATGCAAGATACACAAGTCGCACTGGCAGATGTTGCGAAAATTTCTCGCACTTTAGCGAAGGTTAACGAGCTCACCGGGCTAAACGAGCCTACATTGATTGTCTAAACCATTTATTGAAGCCTTTGCACGACGTAGATTTTTCGTTAGCACGAGGCAAACGATCCCGTCATCAGCAATATTAAGACACGGCCAAAATCACCGCATGAACACCTCAACTTCACAATTAAGCCAAATAATTATCGAGCTAAAGTATGTTGCAAAAACTATGTTGCAAAAACGGTTACCCAGTAACAAGACCAGAATACAGGAAACGTCTATTAAGTCATTTCCTGTCAACAGGGCGATGGATACCGAAGTGAAGCCAGCCTATTTTTTTACGCTGGCTCCACTCAAAAACCAAGTGCAACGTGCCCTCGGAGTGCTACGTGCCCTCGGGGTGCAATATTTTCGAGAAATAATATTGCAGGAAAAAACCACGATCAATTGAGTACTCAAGCGCAACCAACACAATGGGACATGGAGATCAAACCTAAAGAGCGTTATAACAACCCTGGAACAGGGAGCCATCAGTTTGCTTTAATCGATGATGCCGTTGAGTATAGACCCCATTAATATAGCGCATGGCACGCCCCAAATTTACTTCCGGGGTTTTGAGTAACAAATAATAATGATTGCTCATTAAGCAATAGCACATGATCTGTATTCCAAAACGCTGATGTGCTTCGGCTAAACCGGCCATCAATGCTTCGGAATAGTCTTCATCGTGGAAAATCTTCTGGCGTACCCCACCGCGATTCATCACATGATAACAGCCCTCTTCATATTCCATTCGTACCGGTCTTGACATAAAATCAGACCTATCAACTTTATTATTACCAGTCAATATTATACTTGCCCCCTTGACAGGGAAGACGGTATCTACGCGTGCTGCATCGAAAAATGATCACATGTCGCCATTCTGGGGTTCTTATCCCTGGAAATCAGCGGTAGAATAAGCGCATGAAAATTATTACTGCCATGGCCCCCCGCTGCGGCACATCATTTGTGATGCAGCAATGCATTAAAGCCAAACTGCCCGTAAACGGCATTGCCTTCGTGAATGAAGCACTAACGCCTCACACCGGCAACCCCGACGGTTATTTTGAAATGCAGGGAGAACCACAAACCGGCCAAATACAAAAAGTCTGGCCCGTGCAACTCAAAGAAATTGATCCGAAAAACATCAGCGCATTATTAGTGCTCGACCGGCGCGATAAACAAGCCTTGTTTGCATCCATGGAACAACAAGCAAAACGCGAAAATCTGGATTACCCGGTTGAGCAAGCCTACGAAGAAATCAGTCGGACACTCAAAGACTATTTATTGAAAACAGGCATCGCTCACAAGCGAGTGTACACCGAAGATTTGGATACTGAGATTGATGCAATATTGGCTTATTTAGCAAGGTAGCGGCACTAGGTCGAATCAAGGGCAAGGGAATTAAGTGTACTTGAAAGGCATCATTCACTTGCTTCAAATACACTGATAATCATATAGAAAGCTCCCCCCGAGCAAGCGGTAAAGTGGAGGTTCACAACACCCCCTAAGCTAACCGAATGTCGGAGGAGCCAGACATGAAACTATATGGTGGAATCCTCTATAGTAACCTTAACGACCTCGTCCGCTGACCGCCAAGGAGAGCGAAGCGAAGGCGGTTAGTCGCCGATAGGCAACGCTGATTTATTTTTTCGTAATTAGGAGCGATAGCGAGTGATGGAGAAGAAAATAAATCAGCTATAGTTGTCGTAGAGCCACTGAGGTAACCAGCGACGAGCTTGCGATGTTGTGGCTAGCGGCACGAACGCAGGGCGGTCGGTGCAAAAGGAATCAGTTGTCGCGTAAACGAGTCGGTTTTGCACAGGGAAGTGCTACGTACCCTTGGGGTGCAAAATCTATCACGAGATAGCGACACAATCGGTGAAACAATCCATCCAGTAGTGCGGACTGATGCTACAGATTGTGAAAGGTTAAGTCAGCTCTATAACAGTTGCCTAGGCAATGATGGGTATCAAATAGTTGAAAAAACTCGAATATCAGGCAAGGCGGTCTATGCTGGTCGTTTCGTCGGAACATCAGTATCACCTGGAATAAACTCCGCCAAAGAATCGTTGTCTGGAACTGATGTTGGGTATGTTTCTCAGTAAATTACCCGTATGGAAGCTGCGGTAAACCAAGATCCAGAGCTTGCGATAGGCACAGCAAAAGAATTGGTAGAAACTTGCTGTAAGAGCATTTTGAATGAATGCAAAGTACCTTTTTCAAAAACCGATGATCTACCGAAAATGGTTAAGAGTACCGTTCAGCAGTTGGAATTAACCCCAGCAGATATCCCCGATCAAGCAAAAGCAAGTAAAACCATAAAAAGGTTACTGAGTAACCTGGCATCTATTACTCAGGGTGTTGCTGAGCTAAGAAATCATTATGGTACGGGGCATGGTAAATTAGGCGTGAACAAGGGGCTTCAAGCAAGACATGCAAAGTTGGCGGTGGGCGCCGCATCAACTCTCGCGGTTTTTCTCGCTGAAACACATAAGGTGCGAAAGTCGAATGGAAGCTAACAAAAAGCTCAAGCCGCCGTTTTCCCGTTACTTGGTTTGTGCTAAATTTGAGCGTAGCGAAAAGCACAAACCAAGTAACGGGAAAACGGTCGGCTTAGCTAAGCGTTGAGGCTGTAGAAAAACCTTACTAAGATCACTTTTTTAGTATAGAGATCCCTTGACACAAGGATGTTGTGCCCATGCCAAAATATATTCCTTATAATTACAATCAGCACTCGATGGTTGTGATTAATTTCGAAGAACAAATTCAAGCGGGCACTTTTTAACATGCCATTCATTTCTTAATTGAACATAAACTCGATTTTTCCATTTTTTATCCTAATTATAAAAATGATGACGGTGGCAGACCCGCATACGATCCAGCTATCCTTTTAAAAATCATTCTGTTTGCCTATTCAAAGGGGATCACATCAAGCCGTGAGATTGAATGGTGTTGTCAAACCAATATTATTTTTAAAGCCTTGTCGTGTGATACTGTGCCGCACTTCACCATCATTGCGCACTTTATAAGTCGCCATGCGGATGAAATTGAAAATATTTTCGAACAAATATTATTAATTTGTGACGAACAAGGGTTACTTGGACATGAATTGTTTGCGATTGATGATTGTAAGATGCCATCCAATGCCGCCAAAGAATGGTCGGGTACTATTAAAGAGTTGGAACAAAAACGCGCTAAAATACGGCGCCAAATCCATCATCATATTACCGAACATAAAAGACTCGACAAAAATGAAAGCCGTGATGACGAACGGCATCAACGCACAGAACAAACGATTAATACCTTAACCAAAGCACATGATAAAATCGATCGGTTTTTAAAGTCAGCCAGCCCAAGGATGGGCCAGGGTCGAATAAAAAAGGAAGTAAAAAGTAATATTACCGATAATGAGAGTGCCAAGATGACCACCAGTAAAGGCACCATTCAAGGGTATAATGGTTTAGCTGCGGTCGATAAAAAACATCAAATCATTGTGGACGCACAAGCCTTTGGTGGCGGGCAGGAGC
>NVRQ02000126.1 GCA_002400905.2 Gammaproteobacteria bacterium
GCCCGCACGCTCGATTTGGTTTTGTTCCTGGCCGCATCCCGGTCACTCAGCGGACGGTTGCGAAAGCCTTTCTTGTTCGTAAAATCTTTCGCCTTGGGCGCATGCTGGCGCATCACCTCACCTTGCCCAGTGTAGGCCGAATCACCCCACACGCGAGTCTCATCACCCTGCAGTAAATCGCCCAGCAGTTGACTGTCGTGCACGTTCGCGGCAGTAGCCACCACAGAATGAATCAGCTTGCTTTGGCTGTCGACGCCAATGTGTGCCTTCATGCCGAAGTACCATTGATGGCCTTTTCGGGTTTGATGCCTCTCAGGGTCGCGTTTGCCGTCTTTATTTTTGGTCGAGCTTGGCGCATCAATGATCGTCGCATCGACAATCGTGCCGGTGCTGACTTTCAGGCCGTTTTCTTGAAGAGACGTATTGATCAGCGCAAACAATTGATCACCCAGGTTGTGCGCCTCCAGCAGGTGACGAAAATGGCAGACCGTGGTCTCATCGGCTGCTGGCTCACGGCCCAGATCAATGCCGACGAAGCGGCGCATGGCACGCGAATCATACAACGCTTCTTCCACCGCCGGATCAGACAAGTTAAACCAGTACTGCAGAAAATGAATCCGCAGCATGCGCTCAAGTCCCACCGGTGAACGACCTGCGCCTTTGGGCTGCGGATAAAACGGTTTGATCACTTTGCACAGATTTCGCCATGGAATGATCTCGTCCATTTCGGCAAGAAACTGGTCTCGACGTGTAGGCTTGCGAAAACGTTCAAAACTTTCATCGGCAAGGGTTTTCTGGCGCAGGCTGTGTTCTCCGGGACGGGTGAGTCAGTAAACCGTATTATGAACGAAATGATGAATAAATCAGAGCTTCCTTAGAGTAAATATGCCATTTTTTGGGCCTTCATCTGCCTATGGCGCCATTATTTTTCACTTTAATAAGGCATCAAGCACAAGGAAACTTACAGGAAAAAATAAAATTTATTAAAAAAACAGTGACTTACTTAACCTAACAAGTATTTGAAAAATACAGGCACGCGTATTGCTAGTTAGTCAATGACAGTCCTACAGGAATGTCATTTCTCCTTAATTGTATGACGGATAAATGCCTTTATCCGTCATTTTTTTTGCCTGATCGATTTGACGAGCCGCATCTAGGATGCCTCCCGAACTTAGGATGGTTCTACTGAGGTAGCGGGAAATCGGCCCATTTTTCCACTCGCCTCGCCACGAACACCTAAATCCGACAGGCTCTTAGATAAAATACTCACTAAGAAAACGGGTGATTGAGCACGATGGTGTCGGCACGATCAGGGCCAGTAGAAATGATATCAATCGGCGTCGCAACAATTTCTTCGATACGTTTTAAATAATTACGCGCTGCTTCAGGGAGTTGGTCGTATTCACGAATACCAACCGTTGATTGCTTCCAGCCGGGTATCGATTCATAACGTGGCTGACAGCTGGCAAAGGCGTCGATATCTAATGGTAATGAGGCGGTCTCTTCGCCGTTGCATTCATAACCCACACATATTTGAATGGTATCAATGTCATCAAGCACATCAAGCTTGGTAATACACAAACCCGATACACCATTGAGGCGCACTGCATGACGCAGCGCTACCGCATCAAACCAACCACAACGACGAGGTCGACCAGTGGTCGAGCCGAATTCATGTCCAACACGGGCTAGATGTTCACCCATATCATCAAACAATTCAGTCGGAAATGGGCCAGCACCAACGCGTGTCGTATAGGCCTTAGTAATACCCAGTACATAGTGTAATTCAGTCGGGCCGACACCTGAACCGGTTGCGGCATTAGCTGAAGTCGTATTGGATGACGTCACATAGGGATACGTGCCGTGATCGACATCGAGCATGGTACCTTGTGCGCCCTCAAACATAATTGGAACTTGTTTTTGCTTAAGGTTATCGAGAATCTCTACAACATCACCCATTAATGGCTGAAGCTCATCGACATAACTCAGGGCGCCGTCTAACACTTCTTGGAAGTCAACGGTATCGGCTTTGTAATAATGTTTTAGCGCGAAGTTATGATAATCAATGACTTCGCCAAGCTTTGCGGCAAAACGTTCGCGATGAAATAAATCGCCTAGGCGTAGAGCACGACGCGCAACCTTATCTTCATAAGCCGGGCCAATACCACGGCCTGTTGTGCCTATCGCGGTTGCTCCACGCGCTCGTTCACGCGCATTATCTAGAGCGATGTGATATGGCAATATCAAGGGGCAAGCGGGGCTAATCTTTAAACGTGATCGCGCATCTACGCCACGCTCATCAAGCATGGCTAGCTCTTCGTGCAAGGCTTCTGGCGACAACACCACACCGTTGCCAATTAAGCATAAAGTCTCTTTACGTAAGATACCGGAAGGAATCAAATGCAAAACCGTCTTATGACCGTCAATAACCAGGGTATGACCGGCATTATGACCACCCTGAAAGCGAACTACTGCACCGGCGCGCTCGGTGAGTAAATCAACAATCTTGCCTTTACCTTCATCGCCCCACTGGGTGCCGACGACAACAACGTTTCTGCTCATAATGACCTAAATAATTTAAATAGAGGATAAATAGAAAAGGGGTAATACAACGTACAATTAAATGGATACAAGGGACCAATCATCGCCCTGCTTAACTAGTTGACGATCGCAATCCTGCGCGCGAGGGTCAGAAACTTGATCGGGCAACAATTCGACAACGCGCTCACCGGCATTGCGTAATTCTGCAATCTTGCTAAGCAAGCTATGATCGTCATTTAAATACGGTGCAAGAACACCCAACACACCGACATCAGCTTGACTACCTAACTGTAGTAATGTTTTCAAATCGGTACTAAAGCCTGTAGCAGGACGTGCACGACCAAAGGCTGCGCCAATCTCATCGTAGCGACCACCACGGGCAACTTCTTGACCGTAACCTGGCACATAGGCCGCAAAAACAACTCCCGTTTGATATTGATAACCCCGTAACTCAGCAATATCAAAATTTAACGCGATATTTGGTAGTCGCTTTTCTGCCAAATCTGCGATCTTTTCTAAATTATCGATCGCGCTACTGACATCAGCACCTGCGGCAGCGAGCACTTCACGCGCACGGGTTAATACGCTTCTATCACCGTTTAACAGCGGCAGCGCGACCAACATGTCATGTTGTGCGCCGGTGATTTTATGATCAGTCAAAAATTGATCAATACTGGGAATATCTTTGCGCTGTAAGGCCTCAAAGAATTCACTCTCTTGTTCTTGGTTCAGACCAAGCTCACGCATCAATGTACGGTAGATACCAACGTGACCAAGATCGAGATGAACATTCTTGATACCGGCACATTCCAAGGTAGCAACGGCCAGAGCCATGATTTCGACATCACTTTCAGCACCGGCATGACCGTATAGCTCCGCGCCCATTTGTAACGGGCTTCGATTACCAGCGAAGTCCTGTGCACGGGTATGCAACACCGTCCCCATGTAACACAGTCGGGTTGGTACATCTTGCTTAAGACGGCAGGCATCAATACGCGCAACCTGAGGCGTCATATCAGCGCGAATACCTAGCATACGTCCACTGATTTGATCGACGATCTTAAACGTCTGTAGATCCATCTCGTTGCCGGTACCGACAAGCAGAGATTCGACGTACTCAATAAACGGCGTCAAAACCAGTTGATAGCCCCAGCCATGAAATTGGTCGAGCAAACTGCGTCGCATACGCTCTAAGCGTTCTGCCTGCACAGGAGGCATTTCTTCTATGCCTTCCGGCAAGAGCCAATGAGTATTTTCAGACATATTATGTGTTCAATTGGTTGGAGTCAGAGCCTATGCCCAAACAAATAGAGAATTTTAAAGAGACCTTTGCACGAAGCATCTTTTCCGCTATGGCGGCGTTTACCCCTCAAGGGGGTACTCAGAAAAACAGTCTCAAA
Organism: Gammaproteobacteria bacterium; assembly: GCA_002400905.2. Classification (GTDB taxonomy): domain Bacteria; phylum Pseudomonadota; class Gammaproteobacteria. The sequence continues at coordinate 3,942 of NVRQ02000126.1, forward strand.
ATGCTCATTTACTTGTGTAAACTGCGCTTTTTCGACGATTTTTGTCTTGCCCTAACGAAAAATCTACATCGTGCAAAGGTCTCTACTTACTTAAAAAAAGACACGGCAGCCTAACGGCTGCCGTGTTGAGTTCCATACAATCTTATTTAACTGTTGTGGCAATGCCTAGGAGCCTGTCAGACTTAGGACAAATCTACTGCGGGAAAGCCATTTTTGCCAGATTCCCCGATCATTTTCGTTAAATAAACTCACTATTCGCCTTAAATGATAGACAAATCTGACTTACTTATGCCCCTTGTGGGCAAAAAATGGCTTTCCCTTTTGGCCATGAATGGCCTTATGCTGCGAAGCACAGGGATGTGCTAGAGCGTGCGCTACGATTGCCTAAGTCCGACAGGCTCCTAGAAAAGTATTTCATGACAAGCCCTGATCGCCCCTTGGCTTTTTGTAAGCAGTTTAGTAAAGGTTCGGCAGGCGTAGATCGAGTCAAATGAGATCACTATAATGTTGTTCGTTCATTGTGCTTTGCATGGAAGGATGAGTGCGCATTCTTCATCGGTTAACGTAACATGTGCGAGCGAATCATGAACAGGGAACGTGCGAACTTTGGAAACGAAAAGCATTGATCTGCGTTCCACTACGGACGGGTGCCCCCCGAACGCGCCTGAAGATTATTTAAGTGATATGCCTGCATGGGAAAGCACATTAAGCGACAAGGATATTGGGTCCGTGCTCGCCTAGTTCAAAAGCCAATGGCCAATAGAGACACAAAAAATACCGCAAGAGGTTAACGAGTGATCGAACAGGTAGAAGGAGAAACGCAAGGTTGTACGGCTACAAAATGTTGCGGTTGGGATGACGCTCGGCGGAGCCAGTGAGTGCGGGCAGGTTGATTCGAAAGTGTGTGCCAGCCCCGTTGGAGGTGGCCACAATGTTTCCGCCATGGGCCTCGACAATCGATTTTACGATGGCCAGCCCCAGCCCCGCACCGTCGCCATCGCGTTGTCTTGAGGCATCCACCCGATAAAATCGATCGAAAAGCCTGGAAAGATGCTCAGCAGGGACAGGTGTCCCCGGGTTTTGCACCACGATAACGACATGGTCATCCGTACGACTTAGTTGCACATTTACGGCATTACCCGGTGGTGTATGCCTGATGGCGTTAGAGAGTAAATTGCTCAGTGCGCGACGTAGCATTAGACGGTCACCTTGAACATACGCATCACCATCGAGAGTTAATGAAACATGACGCTCTTCGGCCCAGGCCTCGTAGTAATCAAATAGCTGGCATAGTTCATTTTTTAAATTAATATCTTCTAGATTGGGAGGGCTAAGTTTGTTATCCGCCTTGGCGAGAAATAGCATGTCACCGATCATCTGCGCCATGCGTTCGTACTCTTCCATGTTGGAGTAGAGAATCTCCTGATATTCAGCGGCAGTGCGCGCTTGGGAAAGGACGACCTGGGTCTGGGTCATCAGGTTGGTAACAGGAGTGCGCAGTTCGTGGGCAATATCGGCAGAAAAATTGGCAAGCTGGGTGAAGGATTCTTCCATGCGCTGCAGCAGTTCATTAAACGATGTGGCCAGTTCGGTGAGTTCGGCTGGTACGGTTTCTGGGGCGAGGCGGGCGTTTAATTCGTTAGCGCTGATCCGGCTGATCCGATCAACGATATGGTGCAGCGGGCGATGGCCATGCCGTACTGCAATCCAGCCCATCAGCCCCATGACCGTGATGCCGCAAATGATCATGAGCCAGAGGGTGCGATGGAATTCTTTCAGAAAATGGAGATGAAAGTCGATGGCAACGGCGGTAATGACCGTGTAAGGCCCGTTGCTTTGCCCAGCGACTTGCTGGATAAGAACCCGGTAGCGGTGTTTGGCGTTACTCCATAGCTGCACCGCGCCTTGAGACAGTTGCTCAGGGGCAGGTAAGGGTATTGATGAAAAATCGAGGCCAGGACTGGTGTAAAGGGACTCGCCTGCTGCATCGGTGATATGCAGTAAGGCACTGTGATGTCCCACCAGGATGTCATCAAAGCGCTGTTTTATACGGGCCAGTTCGTCGTCTGATTGCAGGCCGGATATAGATTGCGCTACTGCTTGGGCGATGATATTGAGTTCCTTGATATCTTCTGAATCGAAATGATTGTCGAGGGAGCGCTCGATGATCCATCCGAAGGCTAAGAGCACGACGGTGGCGACGGTGCTGAACAACAAGGTAAGCCGCAGTGTGAGGGAAGCCGGTCGCTTCATTTATGAGTCACCGTCCGGTGTGTCGATCATATAGCCCATGCCGCGTACCGTCTGAATCAGTTTGAGATCGAAATCGTCGTCGATCTTGGCGCGTAGACGACGTATGGCGACATCGATAACGTTGGTATCGCTGTCGAAATTTATATCCCAGACTTGGGATGCAATCAGGGAGCGGGGCAAGACTTCGCCCTGGTGACGAACCAGCAACTCAAGCAGGGCGAACTCCTTGGTGGTCAGGTGAATACGTCGGCCGCCTCGGCTGATGCGATGGCGCGCCAGGTCCAGCTCCAGATCGGCAATGCGCAAACTTAATTCGGTGGCTGGGAGCGCGCCGCGCCGCAACAAGGTGCGGACACGCGCCAGCAGCTCAGCGAAGACAAAGGGTTTGACAAGGTAATCGTCTGCCCCTAACTCCAGCCCCTTAACCCGGTCATCGACATTGTCGCGGGCGGTAAGAAACAACACGGGCGCCTCTTTACCGGCCTTGCGTAATGATTTCAAAATCTGCCAGCCATCAACGTCCGGTAGCATGACATCAAGAATGAACAGATCATAGGGTTCTGTCATTGCCAGGTGGTAGCCGTCCAGTCCGTTATGGGTTAGATCGACGACAAAACCAGCCTCGCTCAATCCCTGCTTGAGGTATTCGCCGGTTTTGACTTCATCCTCGACTATCAAAAGTTTCATTATTTGCCCATGCTTAGCTGATCACTCTATTTAAATTTCCCACTCGCCCCGCTACGAACCCCTAAACCCGACAGACTCCTAGACACAGGCTAACCCATGCCACCTGCCATAAAGGTGACATGAACATGACAAAATTGTAATGCTCATGTCACCTTAACGACAGCCTTTGCCCTTTAACCTTAAGCCTTAAATCTTAAACAGATCAGCGCTCATAATCGGTTAGTAAACAGTTTGCGACAACGCACCACGTATTTTGACAAAGGATAAAGCAAATGAAGTATATCGTCCCGGATTCCCGGTCAGTTCCTGATATCTACCGTCGCCGGTTTGTTCAGGGTGTCGCTGCAGGGGGTGTATTACTCGGTTTGGGGGCTTGGCCCACATCGGCCCTGGCGCTACCCTCTACTCAAACCGTTACTGGTTTGGCCCCCGTGCTTGCGGGGACTAAGTTCGACCTTAGCATTGCCGAGACAGCTGTCAACTTCACCGGTGCGGCGCGCATGGCCACTACTATCAATGGCTCGCTCCCGGCTCCTACCTTGCGCTGGCGTGAGGGGGAGACAGTCACCATCCGAGTCACTAACCACTTAAAGGTGTCAAGCTCGATGCACTGGCATGGCATTATTCTGCCTTATCAGATGGATGGTGTGCCGGGCCTCAGCTTCACCGGTATTGCACCGGGTGAAACTTTTACTTATCGCTTTAAGGTGGGGCAAAGCGGAACCTACTGGTACCACTCGCATAGCGGGTTCCAGGAACAGACGGGTATGTATGGCGCTATCATCATTGACCCGGCGATACCGGAGAACATCCGTGTCGATCGTGATTACGTGGTGCAGTTGTCCGACTGGACCGATGAAGACCCAATGGCGGTGTTCGCCAAGCTCAGGAAAATGAGCGCCTACTATAATTTCAAGCAGCCGACGGTGGCGGACTTTTCGCGTGATGTTGGCGATATGGGTATGAAAGGTGCTCTGGGCAAACGGCGTATGTGGAACAGGATGCGCATGAACCCCACCGACCTGGCGGATCTATCCGCCTATACCTACACTTTTCTTATGAATGGCACGACGCCAGATGATAACTGGACGGCCTCGTTTAAACCGGGTGAGCGAGTGCGACTGCGTTTTATCAGCAGTGGTACCCAGAGCTTCTTCGATGTTCGCATTCCTGATCTCAAGATGACCGTGGTGCAGGTGGATGGTGTCAATGTTGAGCCGGTCACTGTCGATGAATTCCGTTTCGGTCCCGGTGAAACCTATGACGTGATTGTCGAACCCAAAGACGATCGTGCCTATACCCTCTTCGCACAGGACATGGGTCGCTCTGGTTTTGCCCGCGGCACGCTTACTTCGCGGCCCGGGCTCGAAGCCGAGGTGCCCAGCGTCGACAAAATCGAATGGCTGACCATGCGCGACATGATGGGTAATATGGCGGGTATGGCTGGAATGAGTGAGATGGCTGGTATGGATCACAGCGCTCACGCCATGACTGGTGATGCCGCGATGGCAGACATGACCGGAGCCAATGCGGTGCATGTGCGTCACGCCCGAACCGAATATGGTCCCAGTGTTGATATGCGCGTTGATGCGCCGCGCACCAATCTTGATGATCCCGGCATCGGCTTGCGTAATAATGGTCGCCGCGTGTTGACCTATGCCGATCTGCATACCATTGGCGGGCCTCTAGATTCGCGCGGGGCCGAACGAGAAATAGAACTTCATCTCACCGGCAATATGGAGCGCTACACCTGGTCATTCGATGGGCTTGAGTTTGGCAAGTCGACGCCGATACACTTCCGCCACGGTGAGCGACTGCGTGTAATCCTGCATAACGACACCATGATGACCCACCCCATGCACCTGCATGGTATGTGGAGTGAGCAGGAAACGGCGGATGGAGAATTCCTGGCGCGGCGTCACACCATCAGTGTACAGCCGGCACAGCGCATCAGTTTTCTGGTCACCGCCGACGCCCTGGGCCGCTGGGCCTGGCACTGTCATCTGCTTTATCACATGGACGCGGGTATGTTTCGCGAAGTCGTGGTGGCTTAAATGCGGCGCATACAGACACAGAAAAAAGAACACACACGGCTGCGTCAGTTTGGTATCAGCCTCGCGGTGGCATTGGCCTTGGCCACGTCGCCGATCTGGGCGCAAGAGACAGCGGATAGCGATGCTCACGCTGGACATGGCTTGAGCGCTGCGCCGATGGACGGTATGAATCACAAATCGATGTCCGACGGTGATATGAGCATGGACGGCATGGATATGAAAGGCAATATGGATCACCACACAGACACGCATGGTGATGCGACCATGGACAAGCAGATGGATGGCATGGATTCAATGTCTGAACAAGGGGTTCTTGGCGCGCCAAGGGTGCAAGGTGGTAAACCACCGCCTGATGCGCGTGATCCGCATGCTTATTCAGGCGGCTATGACTTTCGTCCCACACCTCGGCTCCGCCTTGGCGATGAACATAGTCTGGGTGCGCTATGGGTTGATCGTTTTGAGATGGTGCGTAGCTCAAACAACACCTCTGCGGCCTATGATCTACAGGGTTGGTACGGCCGCAATTATAATCGCGTCGTGATCAAGGCCGAAGGCGATTACGATAATGGCAAGCTGGAGAGTTCGGATACCGAGCTGTTGTGGAGTCATGCTGTCAGTGGTTATTGGGATGCCCAGCTGGGCGCCCGTTACGACAGTGGCGATGGGCCGAACCGGAGCTGGCTCGCCGTCGGTATGCAGGGTCTGGCGCCTTACTGGTTTGAACTGGATATTACCGCCTATGTTGGTGATAGCGGTCGCACAGCAGTGGGTCTGGAAGCCGTATATGAGCTGTTGTTCACTCAAAAACTGATTTTTCAACCACGCCTGGAAGCCATGGCCTACGGCAAGTCTGATGATGCACGTGGCCTGGGTTCCGGTTTGTCGGATCTGGCGCTGGGCTTGCGGCTGCGTTACGAGATCAGACGTGAATTCGCGCCCTACGTTGGTGTTGAGTGGGCCAGCACATTTGGTGGTACGGCCGATAACGTTCGCAATGAAGGGCAGGACACCAGTGAAGCACGGGCTGTAGCAGGTGTTAGGTTCTGGTTTTGAAGTGCAGGACAGTTTGCTGGATACGGCATCGAATGGTGGCGTAAACAGCAAATGATATTTCGGTTCAAAACCGTGGGTGGCAAGACGAGAATGAGGGACGCTTTAAAGAGTTATTAGGTGCTTGCAAATACAAGCTGTTGCAACACGGGGTTTAAACCGACGTAGGAGAGGGCAGTTATGGCGATCATCACTACCCCTGAAGGGCATAAGTTCCCCTGGTATGTGAAGCTCTTCTTCTGCAATCAGAAGCGCAAGTATGGCACGGTGCTGGAACCGGCCCGCTTGTGGGGGCGATCACCCAAGGTGTTTGCGGCCTTGGCCTTGCTTTATGGCGCTTTCGATCGTGCTTCTTCACCGTTGACACCAGCCTTGCGCACCCTGGTGACGGTGCGGGTTTCTCAGATCAATTGGTGTCCCTTTTGCGTCGACATCAATTCTTCCACGGCGCTGAAACGCGGCGTTAGCAATGACAAACTCGGCGCTCTTGCTGATTATGCCGACAGTGGTCTCTACAGTGATGAGGAGAAGGCAGCTCTGGACTATGCCGAGGCGGTCACTTATAGCGACCGGCAGCCTACCGAAGAACACTTTGAAGCGTTGCGTTGTCACTTTGATGATGACGCCATCATTGAGCTTACTGGTTTGATCGGTTTTCAGAATATGTCGAGCAAGTTCAACGCTGCGCTGGGTGTTGAGCCGCAGGGTTTTTGTCTGATTGCCCCGCAACCCGCGATGAAAAAATCAAAAAAAGAGGCACACGATGCCACGGCTTAGTGATGCTCTGCCGGTGCGCTGCCTGGTGACGGTTAGCTGCAACGCTTGCGCTGCGCCATTAAATAATAACCAATATTATATATTTATTTATATCCAGGTCAGGAGTATTGAATGTTAGAAATCATCCCCAATTGGCACCCGATCTTTGTTCATTTTACCGTTGCCTTGTTGTCGCTGGCGGCGGGGCTTTTTGTGGTGACGCCGTTTGTGCCATCACCGCTAAAGGAGCAATGGCAGATCGTTTCCCGCTGGGCCTTATGGTTTGGTGCCGGATTCATGATTGTCACTGGCCTCACCGGGCTTTATGCCTATAACACGGTTGCCCACGACACGCCTTCTCATCTGGCCATGACCGATCATCGTAACTGGGCGATTGCCACGATTATCTTGTTTTTAGCGCTGGCAAGCTGGTCCATCGCCTGGGCGCACAAGAACAAACCCCTTGGTATGGCGTTTGTGGTGTGTATAGCAATCGCGGGTGCTGTGTTGGCGTCCACCGCCTGGCATGGCGGTGAAGTGGTTTATCGCTACGGCCTGGGTGTGATGTCGCTGCCCAAGGCTGAGGGCGACGATCATGCGCATGGCGCAGGCAATGACCATGGTGCTGCGGATCAAAATGCGCAAGCAAGTCATGGCAATCATGCAGCGAGCAGCGATAAAGATTCCGCCGGTAGCGATGTTATGTCTGCGGACGACGTAGACGATCATGCGCATTAGCATTTATGCGGTGAGTACGTATAGGAGTTTGTTATGCCACATGAGATTATGAAGACCATGCATGAAGTGGGTATGTCGGGCAGTCACCACTGGTTGTTCTGGACAGTGATTGTGGTGGTGACAGC
>NVRQ02000127.1 GCA_002400905.2 Gammaproteobacteria bacterium
ACGGCGCGACCTTCAGTCGGTCTGACGATAGTTATACGGTTCACATGCTAACTTCGCCAGCGGAAACTTTTATGTCCAATGCCTATTTGATTGAATCAAATAACGCAGTGGTGGCGATAGACACTCTGATGTTAGTCTCTGAGGCGGAGGCCATGAGAGCCTACATTGATAAAATTGCTAAGCCTTTGGTCGCGGTCTTTATTACTCATGCTCATCCTGATCACTACAATGGCACCGCTACACTACTAAACGGTCTCGGTGACGTTCCCGTTATTAGCACGGAAGGCGTGTCGCAATGCATTGCCAAAGTAATTACGGCAAAAGATACTAAGTGGCGACCACATTTTGGCGACGACTGGCCTAGGGATATCCTGTTACCTACGCGCATCGTCACAGATAATAGCGTCCTTACTTTTAACGGAATTAACTATTCAGTACATGAGTTGGGGCCTGCGGAATCAGACAGTGATCTGTATATTATAGTAGGAAATAAAAAGCCCGTTGTGTTTGTCGGCGATGTGGTTTTCAATCAAGTTCATAGCTTTATGAATGACGGGCATAGTCTACTTTGGCTCAAATCTTTAGATAGACTCTCGAGCGAACTTAAAGATATTGAATTGTTATTCACCGGACATGGTCAGCCGGGGGCATCCCTAGAGGTGATTGAAGCACAAAAGAATTATCTGATCACTTACAGGCGAGAACTCAGCAACCTACTGGCAAGTGAAACTCAACTTACGAGTTTGGAGTTAAAGAACTCTATTGAGGAAAAACTATCAGCCTTATTTCCTAACTACGACATGATTGGGTTCATAGCTGCCGGAGCGAACGCTGTGGCTGCAGAAATAATATCCGCAAGGTTGGACTCTAAAACCTTGTAATTAACGACTTATAAATCTCTAATCGGCAGTGTGTCTCACTGTATAAAAGATTGAACAACATAGAATGTGTATGTGTGATCAATTGCATTAATTTGTGCCCTTTATACGTTACACCACACTAGTGTAGCGAGTGTTTTGAATTGTAAGTTTAGCGTTCTATATTTGAGGTGTTCATGTCATTACAAGATGAGTTGAATGGATTTAAAGAAGGGTTTCGCGCAAATGCTCCTGCAGATGTCCAAGCTAAAATGGCGGCCGCTACACAAGCGTTGGCTAGTTCAGGTATGCTCGATAAGGTGATTGGTACGGGCAATACGTTGCCTGAATTTAGTTTGCCAAATCATATTGGTGATCAGGTTAGTTTGTCAGGTTTGCTTGCTAATGGGCCGTTGATTGTGACGTTTTACCGTGGTGGTTGGTGCCCCTATTGTAATTTGGAATTGCGTGCCTACCATGATGCGCAACCACGTATCGATGCTGCGGGTGCGACCTTGGTTGCCATTACACCTGAATTGCCTGATGCATCATTGAATACGGTTGAGAAAAATGAACTTGGTTTTCATGTGTTGACGGATAAAAATGCAGCCTATGCACGCCAACTTGGTTTGGTGCATACGTTACCTGAAGAGATTATCGACATTTATGATGGCTTCGGTATTGATGTTGAAAAACATAATGGTACAGGGCAATTTGATTTACCCTTGCCGGCGACGTATGTGGTAGGTACGAACGGCGTCGTCTTTAAGTCATTCGTTGAAGTTGATTACACAAAGCGTATGGAGCCTGAAATCGTAATTGCTGCTTTGGAGTCCATGAGGACAGCGGCCTAATTTATTTACACTAAACCGTATGGGTTAATTGTTGCAGAGCTTGATTAGCCATTTTTTTGGTGTAGCGATTTATTTTTTGATGAGTTGGCATCCAACCTAACAGAAAACGATAAAAATCAGCCCAGGCAATGCTGTATAGCATGCGCCATTCTTTTTCTAATGCAGTGACGTCTATATTTTTCTGATACGTGTTGATGGCCTCTTTGAGGGTGGCAAAGTAGTAGTCCAATAGTTGAGTCTCATGGTGTTCGCATTCATCTTCACTCAAGCAGCTACTTAGAAAGTAGGCAACGTCTTTCATTCCGCAGCCGCCGCCGACATATTGAAAATCTACTGCAGCAACTGGCCCTTTGTTACTCGAAAAACAAAAGTTTGCGACCTTAGCATCGCCGTGTACTAAACTTTGAAAACGAGATTGATTGAGACATCTATCGATGTCAAACGCGGCGCTTTTGATTTTTCCATTTCGCATAGCTGAGAATTCTTCGGGCCGCGTTGCTAAATGCCAGTAGGTGCCTGTTGGCCATAATTTGCTTGGCGTTTCGTTTAGAAATTTAGCGTGAAAGTGAGCTAGCCAGCTGAGACAAGGTAGTGTCTGCTTTATGGAGAGTCGATTTTTTCGCAGCGGGAAGCCACTGGCATCAATATCCTCTAGCACAATAACCTGCTCGTTATCACAGTGTTCGGCGCTATAACACTGAGGGACTCTGCAGTGATCGTCGCAACGTTGACTCCAGTCGCGATACCAGGCAATTTCTACTTCGTAAGAACGTAGCTTACGTTTATGTCCCAGGTCACTGTTCCAGCCGCGCGGATGTTGGCTTTGACTCGGTGATCCGTTGGGAGGTTTTATATGTTTGACGATGCAGGTTGGTACGTTACCATCATCGAGCTTAACTCGAATGATTTCTCCATAACCGCTCCATAAGGACTGAATGACGGTTTGTTTGGTTGCGGTTTTTGCACTGGTTGATGTTAATACCAGTTGATGCCAGGGTTCATTCATGGGGTTTGTGTTGAAGTGTGGCTTCCGATTCTTTTAAAGCAAGTATAGCAGGCGAAATATGAGCAATAAGCTGAGCAGTAATTCATTAATCAATATGTTTCAAATAACCACGATCGATATCGATGAGAAGGGTGTGTCAGTGTTTGGCGAAACCATTCATGAGCTTGATGATCGAAATGGTATGTTTTTGTCCGGGCCAATCAATGCGCTTAATTTTCGTCTACGTAAAAGTCATGAAAGCTATGAGGCAGATTGGCATGTCGCGGGTGACCCAACATTGCTATTGATTATGGCTGGTACGGTGCGAATTAGTTTGCGCAACGGTGATTACCGTGATTTTTCTGTGGGTGACCTCTTTATCGCCAAAGATAAATTACTTGCTGGCGGTGAGTTTGACTGTACCAGGCATGGTCACCGTGCGGAGGTGATTGGTGGTGCTCCGCTCAGTGTGGTGCATATTAAGTTAGCGAAGCTGGATGATTAATAGCAATACAGATAATACGACGAGGGATGTAGCATTCTCGATTTAGCCAATGTGATATGGCCTTTGCTCATTGCACTCTTTGTGATGGCTATTTTGTATTCATCTGTTGGGCACGGCGGTGCCTCGGGCTATCTGGCGGCCATGGCTTTGTTTGGTTTGGCACCAGAAACCATGCGGCCTGCTGTATTAGTAATGAATATTTTTGTTGCGGCATTGGTTTGGTTGCGACTCTATCGTGCGAACCACTTCGATTGGCGTGTTTATTTACCCTTGGCTTTGGCAGCGTTGCCCATGGCCTATATCGGTGGTACTTTTCAGTTGTCGGCGGCTGTGTATTACTACATCGTTGCCTCAGCGTTGCTACTTGCGGCGTGGCAACTATTTCGCCATCGTCAGCATGAGGGTGAAATAGTTGCACCGAAATTAGTGGTGGCGATTCCGCTTGGGTTGATACTTGGCCTGGCAGCAGGACTAACTGGTATTGGTGGGGGCGTGTATTTGAGTCCTGTGTTGCTGATGATGTCTTGGACAACGATGCGCACGAATGCTGGCGTTGCCGCGGCGTTTGTTTTTACTAACTCACTGGCTGGTTTAGCGGGCTATATGACGGTGAATACGGTATGGCCAGAGCACATTATTGATTATGTGGTTGTCGCTGTTTTAGGCGCATTGATAGGCTCAGAGCTGGCAGTAAGGCGCTTAAGCTTGCCACGATTGAAATCGATACTAGCCTTAGTGCTAGTGATAGCTGCGATAAAGATGATTGTGATGCACTATAATTAGGTGGCGTTGCGGCTTACTTTTAATTTTTTCCCGAGTTTAAGGTATTGACTTTTATCTAGAGAATTCCAGTTGAGCAAATCATTGATGCTAACTTTGAATTGGCGTGATATGCGGTCAAGTGAATCACCGCGGCGAACGGTATAATAACTGCCTGTTTGTGTCGCCTGCTTACCATGTGGCCAGACGACTAGCTTACGTCCTGGTCTGAGTATGGTCTTTTGGCTAATGCCATTCCAGCGAGTTAATTTGGTTACGCTGACGCCATAACGGTTAGCTATTCGCCAAAGGCTATCACCACGACGAATCGTGTAATTTACTTTGTAACCGGACCCTGAGTTTTGAGTGCGTGCGATGCGTTGGTCAGCGCTGAGGACGTAGCGATCAGCACTTTTTGCGGCGACAGGTATCATCAGTTCATGGCCAGCACGAATGGTGCTGTTATGTAGAGCATTAACTTGTTTGAGTACGTTAACTTTAGTGCGATATTTGTCAGCTATATGGCTCAATGTTTCGCCAGTGCGGATTTTATGGCGCTGCCAGGTAATACGTTTTTCTTTGGGGTGGTTAGCCAGGGCTAGCGTAAATTGTTCGGCTTTATCAAGCGGTAAAACAATTTGATGTGGACCGTCAGGGTCGGTAGCCCATTGATTTAAACCAGGGTTGAGTTTGTAGAGGGTTTCTATTGGTATTTCAGCGAGTTGTTCCACTAAGGCGAGATCGATTTGTGAGCCAGTATCAACACGAGCGAGTTGAGGTGAGTTAGCGATTGGGGCTAATGTTATAGCAAACTGCTCAGGTTGCTGAATGATTTGGGCAATAGCTAATAAGCGTGGCACATAGTGGCGTGTTTCACGTGGCAGTGGCAGCGACCAAAAATCGATAGGTTTGTTTTGTTTTTTATTGCGACGAATGGCTTTTCGTACATTGCCTTCGCCAGCATTATAGGAGGCAAGTGCTAGCATCCAATCATCAAATTCATTATGTAGATATTGCAGATAGTTTAAGGCGGCATTGGTCGACGCATAGATGTCGCGGCGGCCGTCAACCCACCAATTTATTTTTAAACCATAGTGACGCGCAGTGCCGGGAATAAATTGCCAAATACCGGCGGCGCGGCTCGATGAATAGGCAAAAGGTTGATAGGCGCTTTCTACGATAGGAAGTAGAGCGAGTTCCAGTGGCATATTACGGCGATCAAGTTCTTCAACGATATAGTGAAGGTAGGGTGTTGCACGTATCGATACACGCTTCAGATAGTTTGGGTTGCGAGTAAAGCTGCGCAGTTCAGATTGAATTCGTTGATTGTCGTTGTAGTCAATGCCGTAACCATGGGGGATGCGTTGCCATACATTGGTCCAGTTCGGTATGGCTTGAACAGGCGTTGTAGTGGGTTTGCTGTTAGCAACGACTAGATTTAGCGGGTTCGGAATGCGACGGGTTTCGACCGCTGTATTCTCAGGTGTCGATGCAGCAATATCGGCGACTTGGTTAGTATCTGAGTCATTGTCATCCGTGGTTTGTGGCTCGATCAGCGGCGAATAGTCGCTAGCGCAGGCATAGAGCAGGCAGACGGCAAGACCAGCAATCACTAGCTGACACGGGCGACTCGTTAGTAACTTGTTGTTTTTTATCATAATAGTTTCTTGTTAAAAATAGTCTTTCCAGCTGCGTAGGGCGCTAAACACATCAAATTCCGTTGTTACCGATATATCGGCCTGCGCACGCACAGATTGAGTAATTTCAGGCTTAAAACACCGTAAAAAGGGGTTGGTCTCTAGCTCCACGGCCAATATTGACGGTAAACTGGGTTGTCCACTGTCGCGTAGTGCCGAGACAGACTCAATACGTTTTGTTATCGCTGGGTTGCTAGGCTCCACCGTTTGGGCAAAAGCCAGATTAGCCAGCGTGTACTCGTGAGCACAATAGATTTTGGTCTCTTGCGGTAACTGGGCAAGCCTTTGCAGGGAATTGAACATCTGCTTAGCGCTGCCACCTTGTTTGATACGACCGCAACCGCCAGCAAACATCACATCACCAACAAAGACATGGCCTGGCGTATAAAACGCCAGGTGACCCAATGTATGGCCTGGCACTAACATGGCCTTAAATTCCAGTAGCGGGGTGATCGTAATGACTGCATTATCGTTAAGCGGATGGCTGACACCTTTAATCGTATCAACGGATGGACCGTAGATCGGTGCAGGGTGTTGTGCGACGAGTGCGCCGATTCCCATTACGTGGTCATAGCATTTATGGGTGATTAGAACGGCACTAAGTGTCAGTTTTTCGCGCTCTAAAAAATCGAGTATGGGTTCGGCATCGCCGGGGTCGACAACCACGGCATGGTCGAGCGGGCCATCAGCGCGTGTGGCATGACGGATAACCCAAATATAGTTGTCATCAAATATCGGGATTGGAATGACATCGATTTCGGTGTGCTTATCAGGCATGGTGAGATAGCAGAGTACTTTGGTTGGAATTAAATTGGCGCTATTATAGCGCGTGAAAGATTAATGAATGATAAATCGGACACAGTGCGATGAAGCGAAAGCAGACAGTGGGCAAAAAATGTAAAGAGCTGACAGATTGGTATAAACAGCCCCTGGGTCAACGCCTGCTTGAGGCTGAACAAGAATTGCTTGATGAAGTGCTGCCCGAATTGTTTGGTTATCACCTAATACAGCTTGGTTCACCTACTGAGAATGATTTATTACGCAATAGCCGCATTCATCATTGCAGCGTTATTGACGAATGCCCATCGGCTCCGCGTGCTACGTGTTGCGCCGCCGTTGATACCCTGCCGATTGATTCTGATAGTGTTGACGTCGTCGTGATGCCGCATACCTTGGAGTACGCTCAAGAGCCGCATCAAGTACTGCGTGAAGTGGACCGGATTCTTATTCCCGAAGGACATGCGGTGATAATGGGCTTTAACCCTTGGAGTTTATGGGGTGGATGGCGAATGGCAGGAAAGTTCAGTGATAACTTTCCATGGAACGGTCACTTTCGCAGTGTCGCACGTATTAAGGATTGGTGTAAGTTACTGGGTTTTGATACGCTCTCATGCCACCATTATTTTTATCGTCCGCCTATTCAACACAGTGGCGTGATGGATAAATTGCAGTTTATGGAGCGTATTGGTGATCGGTGGCAACCTCCTTTTGCGGCAGGCTATATGCTGCTAACACGTAAGCGAGAATCTATGTTGACCCCAGTACGACCAAGTTGGCCAGCGCCTCAACATTTACTTGGTGCTAAGGGGCTGGCACGGCCTGCTGCGCGGGACAAGGTTCATTATTTGTACCCAAATCCAAAGAACGATTAGCACTTATAAGGGTACGTTGCAGTACACAGGAAGAGTAATAACAATGACTGATATGGTTGAGATTTATACCGACGGCGCTTGTCGCGGCAATCCGGGTCCGGGTGGCTGGGGTGTATATTTACGTAAAAATGAGAACGAGAAAGAACTTTTTGGTGGCGAGCCAGACACGACAAATAATCGCATGGAATTAATGGCAGCTATCATTGCGCTGGAAAGTTTAAAGTCTGGTTGTAAAGTGCGTTTGTTGACTGATTCAAAATACGTTATGGACGGCATTAATCAGTGGATGGTGAACTGGAAGCGTCGCGGTTGGAAAACAGCGAATAGAAAGCCCGTTAAAAATATTGACCTTTGGCAGCGGCTTGATACGGCGGTGGCACGCCATGAAATCGATTGGATTTGGGTGAAAGGTCACAGCGGTGAGCCTGGTAATGAGCGCGCTGATGAATTGGCCAATCGTGGTATCGATGAAATGCAGGCAATGGGATAACTTCTTTCATGCGTCAAATCGTACTGGATACAGAAACCACCGGCCTAGACCCAGCGCAAGGTCATCGAATTATCGAAATCGGTTGTGTCGAGCTGGTGGGACGCCGTCGTACCAGTAACGACTATCACCAATATATAAAGCCCGATCGTAAAATTGATCCAGGGGCTATGGAAGTTCACGGTATCACCAATGAATTTCTCGAAGATAAGCCCTATTTTGACGATATCGCGGCAGGCTTTTTAAGCTATATAAAGGGTGCCGAGTTAATCATTCATAACGCGCCCTTTGATGTGGGCTTTGTCGATAATGAGTTCGCCAAAGTTGGCATGAAGAAGATCGCTGGTCAATGCAGCGTCACGGATACTTTGGTGATGGCGCGTAAGCTTCATCCCGGTCAGCGTAACAGCCTCGACGCGCTGTGCGGCCGTTATGAAATCGACAATTCTTCGCGCCAGCTTCATGGCGCCCTGCTCGATGCTGAAATCCTAGCAGACGTTTATTTGGCCATGACCGGTGGTCAAGTTAGCATGTTGCTTAACGGCATGCAGGAATTCAGTGCGCTCAGTAATGAAGGGATCCGTCGGCTTGACGCTGATCGCCCGCCACTGCCCATTATTTATGCTACCGAAGAAGAAAAAATCGCACATTCTCAACGTTTGGACTTTATAGAAAAGGAAAGCGGCCGCTGTATATGGAGACAATGAGAAACAAACCAGGAAAACTTAAAGTGACACCAAGCGAACGCCGTCGAGCGCAACGTATTGCGAATGATCAAGATAATAGCAATGTTTTATTGCGCCTCCACGTTGGCGACGATGGCCAAGAAATTGTTCGTGCAGCAGATGTGTCAAAGAGTGGTATTGGTCTAAAAGCCTATTCACCAGTACGTACCGGTACACCTGTGCAGTTACAGTTCAATGCCGGCGATTGCGATATCACCCGTTATGGCAAGATCACCTGGTGCTCAAAAGAGACCGATCAAACCGATTCACAAGAGGGCGATTTTTTTCGGTTAGGCGTGAGTTTTGAGCCTAATGACGCCGAAGCAGATACTTTGTTTTATCTCGCAGTAAAGCAACGCATCATTAAAGACGATTAGTTAACTAGGTTGACGGCGTTCTATCCGCCGCCTATTGGCATGTGCATCAAATCCGCATTAATAAATAAGTGCGCAGCGATACTGGCGATGTATCCCAAAGCAATGGCCCACGTCCACTTTAAGTGAGCAAAGAAAGTATAAACACCACGTGCTTGGCCCATTAACGCTACCCCTGCGGCAGAGCCAATTGACAATAGCGAACCACCCACTCCAGCGGTTAAAGTCACAAGCAACCATTGGCCCGTCGACATATCAGGGTTCATTGTTAGCACAGCAAACATTACCGGTATATTGTCGACAATAGCAGAGAGTAAACCAACCAATATATTGGTTGTGGTAGGGCCAAGTCCATCGTACATGGCAACAGACAGCACCGATAAGTAACCCAAGGTAGCAAGACCTCCAACGCAAAGAATAACGCCGTAGAAGAACAATAAAGTATCCCACTCGACACGTTTAATGCTAATGAAAATGTCGAAAGGGCGATTTTTCGGTTTGAAGTAGCGCGCGAGCTCTTCTTCAGATAAACCAGGGCTTATTTCTGGCATCGGAGGTGTATTTTTCTTTTCCTTCATTTTGATGTAATAGCCAAATACCTGTAAAGCACCCATGCCTGTCATCATGCCCAATGCTGGGGGGAGATGAAATAAGTTATGCAGAGACACGGTTAATACAATCGTCAGTAAAAACATAAGGACAACGATTAAACCACCGTGCTTTATATTGACCTCTTCATTGAGCGGGGCGGGTTTCTCTTTAGAAACCGCAAACGACATAATGAACGCGGGAATGAGCCAATTAATAATCGAGGGTATCAGTAAGGCGAAGAAGCCAAAGAAACCGATAATGCCTTTTTGCCAAACCATCAATGTGGTGATATCACCAAATGGGCTAAAGGCACCACCCGCATTGGCCGCGACCACGATATTGATGCAAGCGATGGAAACAAATTTCATATTGCCAGCGCCAACCGTCATGACTACCGCAGCCATAACTAGCGCAGTGGTTAAGTTGTCAGCAACTGGTGAGATAATGAAAGCCAAGCCGCCTGTAATCCAAAATACAGTGCGTAAGGTAAAGCCTGAAGAGACCAACCAAGCGCGAATTGCTTGAAATACATTACGTTCTTCCATGGTGTTGATGTAGGTCATGGCGGCCCATAAAAACAACATTAACTCAGCGAACTCAAGGATATTGTGGCGTAGCTGAAACGCAGGTGTGACAGTATCGCCAGCGGCCTTGTAGGCAATAGCGACGAGAATCCAAATGATACCTGCCGCGATAATGACAGGCTTTGATTTGCGTAGATGAAGGAACTCTTCACCGATCACTAAGATGTAGGCTAAAACAAAAATGCCAATCGCAATAAAACCGATAGTGCTATCAGTGAAATCTTGTAAAGCGATTTCGCCGTTACCG
>NVRQ02000128.1 GCA_002400905.2 Gammaproteobacteria bacterium
GAAGGTGTAGCAGTTTCAACAGCCTCTGGTATAGCTGGGCATAGCAATCTTCAGACTACACTGGGCTACATCCATGAAGCTGATAGCAGACTACATGATGCTGTAGCCAAGCTACCGACAATAGGCACAATATAGGCACAGTAAAAAATGGAGCAAGTGATAAAGGTCAGATAATCACTTTAAAACAAGTGTTACGAGAGGTTGGAGTTGGTAGGCAAAAAGAATTTTAAGTCCCTTGCGTCTACCAGTTTCGCCACCCGGGCTAAGGGAATAACGCTGAGGCTGGCACCTCATTTTATGTCTTATTAAGACTGCTCATACCGCCAATGCAAATACGAGGTAGAAGATCTATACCTCATACAGGTTGCGGCAACGTCGAGCCGCGACATTCTACATTAATCCTCAGCATCAAGGTAGACGAAGCGGCGTCATTACCGATGGCTCACGGTAAACAAAGTCTAAGAGATTTCTCAGCCGAAGCAACCTACGAGGTTTTGTTTTGTATGGAGGCTGAGGCCGGAATCGAACCGGCGTACGCGGCTTTGCAGGCCGCTGCATAACCACTCTGCCACCCAGCCATACGTGGTCGCTATAAAGAAGACTAACCGGTTTCTAAGCGTCGAAAAAACCGAAAAACTGGAGCGGGAAACGAGACTCGAACTCGCGACCCCGACCTTGGCAAGGTCGTGCTCTACCAACTGAGCTATTCCCGCAAATCATACTTGGTAAGGGCGCCCATTGTAGTGCGCAGAGAGATTTTGTCAAGCGGATCATTAGCTTATCGCTCACTGATTATCGCGATTTTCGTCATTATCATCGCTGCTTTTATTGGGTGTCACACCCTTATGACGCATTAACATTGGCCAGGCAGCATTGATATACAACACCATAGACCATAGCGTTAATATTGCCGCAACATAGAACAAAACATAGCCTACATAGAAACTGTCGATATTAGCAATAGGCTTTGCGTAAAGTAGCAAAATAATAGCGATCATTTGAGCGGTGGTTTTAACCTTACCTACCATAGAAACCGCCACGGAGGCGCTTTCCCCTAGCTCAGCCATCCACTCACGTAACGCCGACACCGCAATCTCTCGACAAATGATAATCGCCGCTGGAATCGCAAAATAGAGCGTTGGGTGCTTTTGTGTCAGTAAAACCAGCGCGACAGCAACCATCAATTTGTCGGCGACCGGATCAAGAAACGCACCCAAAGCAGATGCTTGATTAAGCTTACGGGCGAGATAACCATCGAGCCAATCGGTAATTGCCGCAACGCCGAATATGCCGGCACTGGCAATCAAGCTCCAGTCATAGGGCAAATAAAATACGATGACGAAAACAGGTATTAGAAAAATACGCAGCAACGTCAATTGTGTAGGTAATGTCATAATGTTAGTAATTATCCGGATGAAACAGACTATACAAGCGTTTAGCCAAATCGTGGCTGATCCCCGATACCGAACTCAAGTCTTCCACGCCTGCCCTTTCTATACCCTGAATACCTCCAAAGTGCTGCAATAATGCGCGACGGCGTTTCGGGCCAATACCCTCCACACCTTCTAGCGGTGAGGTCCTGCGTGTTTTGGCACGTCGTGCACGGTGGCCTGTAATAGCAAACCGATGCGCCTCGTCACGAATCTGTTGAATAAGATGCAAGGCAGACGAATCAGAAGGCAGCTCAATGGGTGTTTCATCGCCACCGACAAAGAGCGTCTCTGCCCCTGCTTTGCGCTCTGGCCCTTTGGCAATACCAATTAACATAACATCACTGATTTGTAATTCTTCAAGCACTTTTTGCGCTTCATGCAACTGACCTTTGCCGCCATCAATAAAGAGGATATCAGGAATCTTACCGTCACCCTGCCTAAGTTTTTTATAGCGACGCTGGATAGCTTGATTCATCGCAGCATAATCGTCACCACCGGTAATACCTTCAATATTAAAACGGCGATAATCTGATTTACGCGCGCCCTCCTGATCGAACACCACGCAAGAAGCGACTGTCGCCTCACCCATGGTATGGCTAATATCAAAACACTCCATACGCGAGGGTAACTCGTCAAGGTTAAACACTTCTTTTAGCGACTCTAAACGCTGACGCATTGCACCGCGGCTGCTGAGACGGCGATTTAGTGCTTGCTCAATATTCACATTGGCCATGTCAAGCAAACGTCTTCGCTCACCGCGCACATTGGTCGCCAAATGTACTTTATGCCCGGCATGCTCGGCAAAGGCGTCGCTGAGTAATTCTTTATCCTCTATCTCGTGGCCAAGTATCAGCTCACTTGGAATAGCACGCCCCAAATAATATTGCGGTAAAAACGCGCTTAATACCTCTGCCGCATTGGCGTCACCAGGTACTTTCGGGAAAAAGGTCTTATCGCCCAAATGTCTACCGTCACGAAAGAAAATAAGCTGGACAGAAGCAACACCACTTTTTATCGCGCTGGTTACCACATCAATATCGCGCTGATCAATATCAACATGCTGGCGTTCTTGTATATGGCGCAAGCTAGAAATTTGATCACGGTAACGTGCCGCACCTTCAAAATCTAAACGATGAGACGCTTGCTCCATGCGCATAGCCAATTGCTCCGTTACCTGCTGACTCTTACCCTCAAGAAACATCATCGTATGCTTAACGCTTTGCGCATAGTTGCTTTGCGAGATATGGCCGACACACGGCGCAGTGCAGCGTTTGATTTGATATTGTAAACAAGGGCGTGAACGGTTACTAAAAAAGCTATCTTCGCACTGGCGTACTTGAAATACTTTCTGCAATAAATTGAGCGTCTCCCGCACCGCACCCACGCCAGGATAAGGACCAAAATAACGGCCCTCTTTACTGCGCCCACCGCGATGAAAGGTCAAACGCGGGTAGCTATGCTTGGTCGACATAAAAATATAGGGGTAACTTTTGTCATCGCGAAAAAGGACGTTATAGCGTGGCTGGTATTCTTTAATGAGATTGTTCTCAAGAATTAGCGCCTCATTTTCAGTATGCGTGACCGTCACTTCCATATTGCAGGTATGCGTAATCAATACACGTGTCTTGGGCGTTAGGCCTGAACGATTAAAATAACTGCCCACACGTTTTTTTAAATCGCGTGCCTTACCAACATAGAGTACCTTGCCCGCAACATCCAACATGCGGTAAACACCAGGGGTATTGCCTAAGCGTTTAACAAACGCTTTGCCATCAAACGTCTGATCAGTCGCAAGGAGTATTTCATCAATATACCCTGCAGGCTCGTTAATGATGACGCGCTTTTTTACCTTAGGGTGCATGTGAGTAAATCACTTAAGCGTCGACATAGGTCCGAATACGCGCCAATACCTGCATAAACATATCTTCTGTTAGCCGGCGAGTTTGCGTGTTGTAGCGACTGCAATGATAAGAGCTAATCAAATGATGGCCACTTGGCAGATCGTACGCAACCCCATGTCCAAACGGATAGGCTTTGAGCTTAAGGCCCATTGCACGCAGTACTGCACTGTGCGCAATGCCACCCAACGTAAACACAACAGGCGTAGACGATGCGGATCCTTCTATTAAATCGTTTAATTCTGCTTTAAGAAACTGATTGCACTGTTTTATTTCATCAGTAATTGGTTTATTTTCAGGCGGTAAACACTTGACTGCATTAGTAATTTTACATTGAATGAGCTTCAACCCATCATCGGACGATACAGATTCTTCGGCACTGGCAAAACCATATTGGTATAAGGCCTTATAGAGCAACACCCCTGCATAATCGCCAGTAAAGGGGCGGCCTGTAGCGTTTGCACCATGCATACCCGGTGCAAGACCCACTATTAATACACGCGGCTTAGCCGCACCGAATGGCGCAACGGGGCGCGCATGATAATCCGGGTACTGCTCTTTAACCTCATCAAGAAAGGTCGCTAATCGTGGGCAATCACGACAATTCAGATCAAATGTATCCATTCAGCCATTTTATCGAGGCTGAGCGAGTTTTGTTTGTTTTTTGCGACTTTTTTACAGTAATAAATTAAAATGCCATATTCAAATCATAAAATAGTGAAGATTCTATGTTTCACTGCTACCCACGCAACTCAGTACTTCAATCAATACAGGTAATAGCATGAGAACACTCGCATTAGCCCTCACCGCCGGTCTTGCCACATTGGTAGGCGTAGCCTTTCTTTTCTCTGCCACAGCGTCAGAGCAAGCACAATCCGAATCCGCTGAACCAAGCCACTTAGACACCGCGATATTCGCAGGCGGCTGTTTTTGGTGCAGCGAGTCTGACTTTGAAAAACTGGATGGTGTCGTATCGGTTGTTTCAGGGTTTACCGGTGGCAGCGATAAAGATCCGACTTACAACCAAGTGGCCGCCGGGCGCACCAGCCATACCGAAGGCGTAGAAGTTGAATACGACCCAATAAAAATCAGTTACGCCGAACTAGTCGAGTTTTTTTGGCGAACCATTGATCCAACACAGGTCGACGGTCAGTTTTGCGATAAAGGTAAGCAATATCGCACCGGCATCTTCTATAGCGGCGCTGAACAACAAAAAATTGCTGAAGAGTCACTCGCCAAACTAAACCAAAATAAACCGTTTGATGCGCCAATAGTCACCGAGATCACCGCATCAACCGGATTTTATCCTGCCGAAGAATATCATCAAGACTTTTACAAACATAACAGTCGTCGCTATAAATTCTACCGCTGGAGTTGTGGCCGTGATAGTCGTATTGAAGAGCTATGGGGCAAGGCACACAGCTAAAAGCCCAGTCTATTAAATCAACCTTTTCGTCGCCTATTATGGCGGCGATCCCCCATAACTTACAATAAAATTTGCTCAGCGCAAGCGCTCAAATTAACATACGCACCTAAACCAACAAGCAGGCCTACGGCTGTAAGCATCATCAAAACGGCATCTATCAAATAAGCACCCTCTCCCGACACAGACTTAAACATCAACAACAAAAATTCTATCGATTTTGTTATGCTATAACTATAATTTCAGACACATTCAGGAATGCACCCATGAACAAAACAAGCGGATTTTTCGCATTACTCTTTTTCACTAGTAGCCTTAGTGCTCTAGCCGGTCATCATGAACATGGAGACGCGCATCATGGCCACAATGCAAAGAAAGGTGTAGAGGCGTATATCATTTCCCCAAAAAATGGTGAGACAGTGACGAGCCCAATCACAGTGGTATTTGGCTTAAAAGGAATGGGCATAGCACCAGCAGGGATAGAAAAAAAACACACCGGCCATCATCATCTGTTAATCGATACTGACATTCCGTCTGCTAACGAACCTATTCCAGCAGACGACAACCATCGTCATTTTGGTAAAGGTCAAACAGAAACCAGTCTTGAGTTATCACCAGGGGAACACACGCTACAACTACTCATCGGCAACCACTCGCATATGCAGCACGCAGAGCCTGTAGTCTCAGAGAAGATAACGATTACCGTTGAATAAAACGCAAATACGCTAGCAACTGCTCGCCTCGCGGGCTATAAGCGACTGCGCTGCGCTTCACCAAAGTTAGAAGCAAATTCTTTTGTTACGCGATGAGATCGATAAATAAGCCTTGAGTCAATATGCTGATATTCAAATTGATCACCGGCTAGGCCTGTAATTAAATAACGTTCAAGATATATCTTATCAGTAGTATCTGGATAAAATGGACCACTCTCATCGATCAATAACATGGTTTTTACCCATAAGACATCGCCCTCAACGCCCCATACTCCATGCTCTTTGAACGGTTTACACGCCACACTCTCGCTACACTCAAAGCTGGCCCAATAAGTCCCATCGATATGACGTGCTGCCACCCACTTGCGGACTTCACTACTGTCTAGCTTAGTCTCTCCGTACCAATACCCCGTATAGGGG
The DNA here is from genome assembly GCA_002400905.2 of Gammaproteobacteria bacterium. Lineage (GTDB taxonomy): Bacteria > Pseudomonadota > Gammaproteobacteria. The sequence goes on from NVRQ02000128.1 coordinate 5,888, forward strand.
CGCGAACTCTCGTCCATGTGAGTCGTCGCACACGCTGATAGCGCAGCCGCTATTACAACGGCTAAAACGACACTTTTCATGATTGCTCACAGTTTGTTTAAGATTGCTCGAAACTCCCTACCTTATTGCTTCGACATCCTTATCACTACCGTAATAGTGGAATGCTAACCACTAGGCATAGCATACATCAAGCCGCTTAATCAGTGCATAATTTTGATTGAGGAGAGAGGCCCACACCCAGTTAATTGAAAATCTATCTACATTCGCTCAAATTATTGCCGATTAGAGCTTTCACACAGCGCTGGACTAAATCTATTCTCTCTAGTTGCAACATATGGCCCTGGTTTTCCAGTACCAGCACTGCTGAATTACCAGTAGGTAACACTGATCTCGCAAAATCAGCGTTTTTAGGGTTTACCAGTTTATCTCTGTCCCCTTGGACAACGATAATTGCTTGAGACAAACCTGACCAACGCTTACTCAAAATAGATAACTGTGGGCTAAGCGCGTACATTTCCACATTAGCCTTGCGCAGCCCATCACCAATAACAGCGTTGCCCAAAGCTGTGCTAGCAAACTTATTATACCAGCGCGGTTTAGTCAAAGTAGGATCCAACCCTCCCGATAACACCAGCACCTTATCAACTAGCTCAGGATAATCTAGCGCTATAGAGGGCACCAAGGAACCGCCCCATGAGTGACCAGCAAGGACTAGCGGTGTATCCGGATATTCTTCTTTTAATTTCTTCAACATTGGCTGAATCAGGCGACCAATCTCATCAAAAGACGTAACAGGTCGTGGTGACTCGAGAAACTGTGAAGCACCCCAACCTGGTCGCTCAACCAGCACCACTTTGATCTCAGATAGGAAGTCTGAATCACGTGTCAAATAAGCACCGTCAGCCCAGCTACCCGGAGTACCATGCACCCAAACAACTATGGCTTTTTTGGCATTGCCAATATCTCGATAATGCAGCTGAAAATCATCCACATGAAGAAAGTTTATCTGTAAATCCGGATTATTGACGAGATGGGCTTGCACAAACTCGCCATGCGCCTTAAAGCCGCTAGGCCCACTACAGGCTGATACAAAAAAAACTGCCCCCGTAATCATCACATAGTGTGCTAATTTGGTTAACATCATAATAACTTGGCCACCTCACCACCTCAAATCAAATTAGTAACTTAATATTGCTTCGTGTTATACCGATATATTAAACAGAATATATCAATAAAAAGTTCTAAAATTATAGATAATCAAATAAAGCACGGCAGGGTAGTTGGCAAACCCGCGCCGAACTTCACACTGCAAGATCACGATAAAAATTACGTTGACCTTAAAAAATCGATTAAGGTTTCATCAGCAATGCTAGTATTTTACCCCGAAAATTTTAGTCC
>NVRQ02000129.1 GCA_002400905.2 Gammaproteobacteria bacterium
ATGGGAAAAGATTTGTGCCGGTGGCCGGGGAGTATGTTGGGGGGCAGTAGAGTAGGTTTTCTTTCATTGCCGTCATTCCCTTGGATAAGGGAATCCATAGAGTTTCGGTTCTTTTTTCCGCCAGTGTTTTTCGCCTTTCTTAGGCGAGTGTGTTTGCGACCAAAAGCAACCAAAAACCCGATTCTCACACAGCCCTAAAGGATTTCCTTCGGTCACAGCCGTTGTCCCAACGGTTCCCGATATTGTTCAGCAAAGCACGCACGTGACCGAAGGAAATCCTTTAGGGCTGGAAGGTCGCGAAAAAGCTTGGTAGTCAGGATTGAATGAAATGATATATAAATTGAGATATTTTAAGCTTTGTGTGTTTTACGATAAAAAACAACAGCGGCTGTGTATCAGCTTTGTGTAATTGACCGGCGTACGAATATACTGGTTAAAAATCATCTGTTTAGCACGAAAATATGAAATAGATACCTATTGCGACAACAGCAATAAGGTGATGCAAAGCTGCTGTGTATCACTAACGTGATTAATGGTAAAAAAAGGAGATAAATCGTTGATATCATGGAAAGTCTTGGTATATCGTGAGGCATTGCAGGGAATGATAAGCAGCGATGGCGTGATACACAGCCGCTGTAGAATAAGCTGTTATATTTCAGGATGAATATTGTGCAAAATTTCAAGATTGACATCTCAACATTAGTTATTGCAATAATCGCTTTAGGATTTACTATCTGGCAAGGTAAAGAGCAGATAAAGCATAATCATGTATCAGTTGAGCCACGATTTACCTCATATTTCTCAACTAATGGTAAAGAAAAGCAGTGGGGAATCTATATTTTAAACAACGGACTGGGAACAGGTTTCGTAAAAGAACTAACTGTACTCGTTGACGGTGTTGAGGTTCCTAATCACGAACGGGGAAAGTTTTATTCTGCTATAAATTCTCTTAAATTGAACCCCTTATGCTTTCTTTTAGGCGGACCTCGCGAGAACGATTCATTCGCAGTTGGTGAAGAGATATTTTTAATTGAAGCGCAGCCTGAAAATACAGCTCTAGCTCCCAAAAGCTGTGCTAAAGATCGATTACTTTTAATGAAATATCAGAAAGAACGTCTAAATTATATCTTGGAAGTAGAATCTATCTACGGTGATAAATTTGAATACTCATATTCAAATAACACGCAAACTAAAATATAACAAGTTGCTGCAACGGAAAAACTACTCGCTCGCTCTCGCATTTTTCCGTTGAGCAAAGCGTTATGCAAATAAAAAGAAGACCATAGGTATTTGAAATAGAAATGGATCTAGTCACTATAATGCACGATTTGTGTGAAAATAAGATATATCGTTTTCACCTAGCAAAAACTGCTATAAGCGGTAATCGCCCTCTAGATGCACTCACAAAATCAGATGAAGAATGGCTTAGATGGCAAGCTTATAGAGGAAATGCAAAAGAAAGGTTTATTGTTGACTATATTGTTAGCTTTGCTCAATTATCAGGTAATAAGTTTTTATTTGGTGGCATATTCCAAATAACAAGTAGGGAATCAAAAAAATACAAAGTTAGGTACACAGAAAAATATAAAGAATTAATTGGAAGGCTGATATTGGAGTACACAGGAAACAATACACGAGCCACTGTATTTAGACCTAGCCATATATATGAAAATTCATCTGTTTCAGGAATTTATGAGCACAAGTTTCAAGGTGAACCATTCGTATCGTTTGAAGAAATTAATCATAGTTTTAATGCTATTGAAATAATTATTAAAAACTCACTGCCAGATTGGAAGGTAGCGCTTAGTAGTGTATCTGGTATCTATTTACTTTCAGATAAAAAAGCTGGAAAGCATTATATTGGGTCAGCTTATGGGGGTAATGGTTTATGGGGGCGTTGGTGTAGTTATGTAAATAATTTTCATGGATCAAACGACGTGAATTCAAGTTGTAAGTGCAACTCATGAATCGGAATAGAGGGCAAGCTGCGCTAGCATGTGTGCTTTTCGTTCCGGCAAGAATGAGAGGCACCAATGAGAGGCTATACACAGCTTACCCAGGAACAACGATACCAGATATACATATTAATGAAAGCACAGCATACACAGTCTGAGGTTGCCGAGTTGCTTGGTGTGAATAAGTCCACGATTAGTCGAGAGCTTCGCCGTAATAGTGGGCTGAGGGGCTATCGGCCTCAGCAGGCGCAACGTTTTTGTCTGCATAGGCGAGAGCAAAAAGCGTCTCCCCGTATCGAGCCTAAGACCTGGGTACGTGTTGAGAGACTACTCCACGAGGAATGGAGTCCTGAGCAGATCAGCGGACGGTTACAATCCGAATATGGGCTTTGTGTCAGCATCGAGTGGATTTATCAACATGTTCTGGCTGACAAGCAATCGGGAGGGTGCTTGTATAAATACTTACGGTGCCAGAAGCAACGTAAGAAGCGCTACGGCGTCTATTCCTATCGAGGCCAGATACCCGGGCAAGTATCTATCGAACAGCGCCCGGCTATTGTCGACAAACGTAGTCGCTATGGTGATTGGGAACTCGATACCGTGATTGGTAAAAATCATCAGCAAGCGCTGGTGACATTGGTGGAACGAAAGTCTCGGTTGGCACTCATTGCCAAGGTTATCCGTAAAACGGCTGAGAATGTATCTGATGCTATCGTTAGATTACTGTCGACACTTAAACCATGGGTGCATACACTGACATCCGATAACGGACGGGAATTTGCTCGACACATTGATATTGCAAAAGCACTCAATGCACAATTTTACTTTGCACATCCGTATGCATCATGGGAACGTGGACTGAATGAGAACACCAATGGTCTTATACGACAATACTTCCCCAAGAAACATGATTTTACGACCATCACTGAACGTCAGGTTGAGCATGTGATGGATAACACAATAACCGCCCCAGAAAATGCCTTGGCTTTAAAACACCCAATGAGGTATTTTTCGGGATTAGGCCAACGGTTGCACTAGCAACTTGAATCCACG
>NVRQ02000013.1 GCA_002400905.2 Gammaproteobacteria bacterium
GACGCTAGCACAACAATATAAGGCTACTGTTGACGAAATTATTGGTGATGACCTGCTTGAACATAACTACCCCACTATTCATGCCGTTGGCCGTGCCAGCATTCATCCACCACGATTAATTGATATGCGCTGGGGCAATGATGACGATAAAAAAATTACTTTAGTCGGCAAAGGCGTTTGCTTTGATAGCGGCGGCCTCGATATCAAGTCTGCCAAGGGTATGCGCTGGATGAAAAAAGACATGGGTGGCGCTGCCCACGTACTGGGGTTAGCTAAAATGATTATGGCAGCAAAATTACCCGTGCGCTTGCGCGTGCTTATTCCTGCTGTTGAAAACGCCATCTCTAACAATGCATTTAGACCGGGAGATGTGATCACTACGCGCAGTGGCAAAACGGTTGAGATTGACAATACCGATGCCGAAGGACGCTTGGTCTTATGTGATGCCTTAACCGAAGCCTGTAGCGAGAAACCCGAACTGACTATCGATTTCGCCACACTGACCGGTGCCGCACGTGTTGCTGTCGGCACTGAGATCGCCTCATTCTTTAGTAATAACAACGATATCGCTGCAAAACTCATGATCCAATCTGAAGCTGCGCAAGACCCAGCATGGCAACTGCCTTTGTACAAACCTTATAAAGGCATGCTGAACAGTACGATTGCAGACATCGCAAACTGTGCAGAAAGCGGTTATGGCGGTGCTATTACTGCTGCGCTATACCTACAAGAGTTTGTAGATGACAACTGTGACTGGCTGCATTTTGATATCATGGCCTTTAATACACGTGACCGTGCAGGTCGGCCTAAAGGCGGAGAAGCAATGGGACTAAGAGCCGCGTTCAATCTGATCGCAGACAATCCGTAGAGCAGGAATAACTAAGGTAATGCCTGTAGAAAGCAGCATCAAACGGAGGGAAACTAAAACACGGCAAGGAAAACGGGGCTGAACTCAGTGCAACCCCGAGAGACTAAAACTGAACTAACCAGCCATATTCTTTGCAGCTTTCATCGCTACAGCACGAACTGACTTAGACGCTGGCTTAGCTTTGATCATGATGTCTTCACCAGTGAATGGATTGCGACCTGGGCGAGCTTTAGTCGCCGCTTTTTTAACTGCTTTTAACTTAACACCAACATCAGGAACGATGAAATCACCACAACCGCGTGGCTTAAGGTGGCGCTCAGCTTGATCAGCCAATGATGATAATACGGCTTTCACATCTGATTTTGTGACGCCTGTTGCTTCAGATATTTCAGCAATAATTTGAGTTTTTGTCATACGCTCTTTTACTGCTGTCATTTTTGGTTCGGCCATGATGTCTCCCTCGGAATTGTTATGGGTTGTTTTAAGGCGAAATCGTGCCGCGATTATAGCACCGAGTCAATCAAAATCCACACAAAACAGCGGAATTAATGCTGATAAGTATAAATCGTCACAGCTTGGGCAGTGGCTAACTGCCTAAATTAAGCGCACTACCCTATAGAGTCAAGCACGACTTAAAACACAAAAAATCGTGGAACAAGGCCACAATTCCGCCGATGGAGCAGCCTTATGGCCGCAACAACGAATCAGGCTCTATTAATCTTATGGTGGCCAAGACTTGTTTAAGCTCTTCCAAGGTAAAACCCGCCGAATCTATCATGTAGAGCTTATCTTCAGCCATGCCTTTATCGCTTATAAATGCAGTCTAACTGGTAATATTATAATCCTTAAAATCGTCTATATGCTGATGAAAAAATATTTGCATATCTTCCCTGTCAATTTTATAAATTTCATCATCTTTAGTTATATTTAAATTGGGCCTATCATAACGCCACCGCATAGGAAAAAAGCCAATTCGCTTTTCATCTGAACATTCAAATAAGACGCCGTTGTAGTAATATTTAATTAAAACAAAACCGGGGGCGCTTCAATATAAAAACCGCCATTTGTCGCGTATAAGGTTCCATTATTTATATTTTTGTTTTCCAACTTTACTGTTTTTGCGACCAGCACACAGGGGACACCAGATTCAATCTTCTCTTCATAACAGAAAAGTGTTTGTTCAGTATTATTAGCATAGCTGTGCACACATAAAGACAATAAAAACAAAGAGGTAATGGCTTTTATCATCATGCGTCCATCCTCACTTCATTTACCATTGTCTTAAAGACTAGGGCCACCGCCGCTCTACATAGCACATAATCTTCATCGATTTCAAATAGATTGCGCCCGACCTTTCGTTTGGCAATTTGTAATAGCCGTGTTCTGATATAGGCTAGTCCGACTTTGGTAATACCGACAGGGCCAGGAATCAAATCGAAGCTGTCTTTACATTTTTGTTGCTCTTCAAGGATTGTTTTAACAACACCAGCCATTCTATTATTTATTGGCCAACTATTCGCTTAATCTCGGTAAAGCAGCACTAGAAGGGCTTTAATTAACCCCTTGTCTTCTTTGGTTAGCACAACCACTTCACTGTCGCTCATTGCCTGATATCCTTGTTAATATTTACTATTGGTTGCTGTGTTAAAGCCCACGACTTGCGAAGTCAATATATTGCCGTCATCACCATACGATGTGTATTTTTTCTTTATACCTGTGAAGCTGATAGTGATGATTTCCAGAGGTCTAATATCGTCGTAGCGAAGTGCTGCTGTTTCTATTAAGGATGTCAGCGCATTTTCAAGGGTGTATTGTAGATAAGTATCGGCTCCTTGCCCTTTCCCTGTTTTGGTCATCATCTATGATGATGGTTTTGCCGCGACCACAACACGCCTCTGCAAATAGGCCCACTGTCGCTATATCCATAAATTTCATAAAGTTTAAATCGGAAACGATAGCGTTGGAGCTTTCACGATATCCTTGTGTTGAGAGGCTAGAGGTGATCTTGCGGGCATCACGCCAATCCAGCTCTAAAACGTCGATCCAGTTTTTATGGTTTTGATCCGAGACGTCTCCCTGAATACCATCAATTTGCATAAAAATGCTCATGATTCACAATCCTGTGCTTATTGCTAAATTTGGAAGACATCATGTTTCAAAAAAATACTGTGCTGGGTGCAGACAAAGACCTCTGGCATACCTAAGACCGAATACTTAAAATTCCAATTTTTGAGCAAAAAAAAACCCCGCCTTAACGACGGGGGTTAAATCAACCAAAAAACAGAACGAACAAAATTAACGTTAACGCACGAGTCGCCTTTTTTCTACTCTCTCTTTCTCGTTCACTGATATAACAATTTCGTGAGACTCAGGGCTTTCATTAATAACACTTCCATTCGGGCTTTCTGGTAAACGCGGCAAGGTAAGTTGTGGGAACTCACCACTAAGGCTATTTAAAAAAGCAACAATGTCACTGATCTCATTATCATCCAAATCAGTATTAAGCTGCGTTTTCGCCATAACACGCACAGCCTCA
>NVRQ02000130.1 GCA_002400905.2 Gammaproteobacteria bacterium
ACCCAAGACACCTCAACACTCGAGAACGAGGCAATACTTGAGCAATTACAAGGTAAGCAATAGTTCAGCTTGGCTTGATATAATCAAATTAAAACCAGGCTACTATCGTAGCTATTTATAGAGGCACCTAAATGATGACTCCTAAACTAACAAGCAAACAGCCTACCTTAATAATGATTGCGTTAATCTTAGTAACGCTGTTACTAAACGCTTGCGCAACATCTCCAACAGGTCGCAGACAAATATTGCTATTCCCCGAATCTCAAATGGCGCAAATGGGTATCGCTGCCTATCAACAAACAAAAGACAACACACCCATCTCTAAAGACTCGCACTCAAATAGCTATATTAACTGCATCACCAATGCCATCACACCCAAGGTAGACGCCGATACAGAATGGGAAGTCACTGTCTTCGATAGCGAACAAGTCAACGCTTTTGCCCTGCCAGGCGGGAAAATTGGTGTTTATACTGGCCTACTTGAAGTCGCTACAAATCAAGATCAACTCGCAGCAGTAATAGGCCATGAGATAGCCCATGTCACCGCGCGCCATGGTAATGCACGCGTCTCCGCATCAACATTAACCCAAGCAGGTCTCGTTGCAGCGCAAGTATTAGCGGGTGGTGTAAGCCAAGAAAAACAACAACTACTCGGCTTACTTGGTCTTGGTGCACAAGTCGGCATTCTATTACCCTACGGCAGAGGCCAAGAAAGCGAGTCCGATATTCTAGGATTAGTCTATATGGCCAGCGCCGGTTTTGATCCGCGTGAAAGCGTACAACTATGGAAGAACATGGCTGCGGCATCAAGCGGTAAAGCGCCACCTGAATTATTATCAACTCACCCATCCAATGCCACACGCATCGCCGATTTAAATAAAGCTATGCCGGACGCAATGATCATCTACAACAAAGCGCGGTCACAAGGCGAAAAGCCCAACTGCAAAAAATAAATTCGCCACAGAACGACTCAGCTACTTTATACGATCGCCCTGTCCACGGCCAAAAATAGTAGAAAATATACAGTAAAAATAATGCCTTACAGTGAGGCGCTTAAGCATTAAAGCATCATATCTGGACAGCTTTTTTGGTGTCGACATATCAATATGGTTAATCTGCGCAAGCCCAGTGATACCCGGCTTAACCCTATAAACACCACGCTCAGCTCGGCAATTAACGAGCTCAGTTTGGTTAAACAAGCACGGACGCGGGCCTACCAAACTCATCTCACCTAAAAATACATTAAAAAGTTGAGGCAACTCATCAAGTTTAGTCCGTCGCAGAAAACCACCTAACGTGGTTACAGAAGAACTGTCCGCCAAATGCGTCGCGACCGAATCGGTATTGACACCCATTGTTCGAAACTTAATCAACGTGAAAGGCTGCTTGTTTTGACCAACACGTTCTTGAAAAAATAAAGGTCTACCCGTATCAAATAAACCGACGATATAAACAAACAACATGACTGGGGAAAACACCAGTATCCCTAAAAACGATAAGACGATATCTAAAATCCGCATGCGATCAACTCAATAATTTATTTTATATATAACCATCAGGCTCTCTCTACCACAACCCAGTAAAACAACCGCTGTCTCTGCAAAAAAATAAGTCAACTCATTAATTGGCGATAGTCTCTGTGACACCACATTAGTTCACCTGCCTAAACGAAAGCTACTAAATAAAAAACGGCACACCAGAACCTGGCATGCCCGGAGAAAACCCTTTAGGGCGGCGCTTGCCAGTGTGAAGAGTCTGTAAAGACTAAGAGACGGTACGCCCACCCTTGGAGTACAAGCGCAGTGTCAAGCGATGATCCAAAATCACTAAGATGTGTCCATTCAACTCGCAATATCAACACCCCAGCGCGAAAAGACTGCACGTATTTCTTCTTCTATCTCAAATTCACTACGTTCTGCTGCTTGTTTTCCTTTTTCCACAGCACGGCAAAAACGTACTTCTTCCATCACATCCTCTCACGTCGCATTATCAGCTAATTGGTCAGCTAATTGATGTAAAGTTTCTTTCAAACTGGCAGCCATGAGACCTTCCTCATTCATTACTTGATGACTAGTTTACTGGTTTTCTGCATCGTTGTATCGTCCACTTTCTTCGCCACTCGGATGCGTCATTTTATGCACTTTCTGTAATTTTCGTATCGAGACATGGGTGTAAATCTGCGTGGTCAAGCTCACCATAGGGCTGGAATAATCATGACGAATAAAATCAAAGAATTAGCAGCGATTGTGTCGCTAACTTGCCGACTTTACCGCGCTCGTCTGTATTCGAAGGCCTTTCGGTAATAACCCACGCTCGATCAGTTCAAATAACCCTTGCACTAGCAGCGCTAGCGCTGCAGCGGGAATAGCACCTTGCAGGATCAAGCCTGTGTCATCGAGTCGTATGCCAGTAAGTATGGGCTGACCGTATCCGCCGGCACCAATCAGGGCACTAAGTGCAGCCGTGCCCACGTTGATCACCGCCGAAGTTTTTATTCCCGCGAGAATGGCGCGCGTAGCCAATGGTAACTCTACAATACGCAACCTGGCACGCGATGGTAATCCGAGCGCCTGTGCTGATTCGATGATAGCTGGCGGGATATCCTTGAGTCCGGCATAGGTGTTGCGAACAATGGGTAGCAGACTATAGAGAAACAAGGCCATGATCGCGGGTGGTCCGCCGATGCCAAGTAACGGAATCATGAAGACAAACAACGCTAAAGAAGGAATCGTTTGAATAATGGCAACTACGCCGAGCACGATCGGGCCAAGGCGTTCACGACGTGCCGCCAGGATACCCAGCGGCACAGCAAATAGAATGGCCGCGGACAAAGAAATACCGACCAGCACCAAATGTTCACCGGTGTGCTGCCAGAACCGTTGCCATGCGGTCTGTATCTGGTAGTCCACGTCCAGATTGAGCGCTTGTTTCAAAAATCCTGCTGCAACCGCGGACTCGGCTTCACCATTCAATTTCACCTGGGCGTTCATCCTGCTCATTGTCGGTGCATCAATGCGACCGGCAAGTCGTTTGAACATCGCCGCGACTTCGGGGGCACGTTGTTCGACATCGGCACGATACAAAATGACGGCGTTATAAACGGGGAAGTAATTCAGGTCATCCTCAAGCGCCCGGAGCTTGTAATAGGCGATTTCCGCATCCGTCGTGTAAAGGTCTGTGACATGTAGCGTGCCTGATTCAATACCGCGATAGGCCAAATCATGGTCTAATCCCCTAACGTTTTGTTGAGGTAATTGGTAACCTTGCTGCAAACCCGGCCAGCCATCGGCCCGATCCATAAATTCGTTACCGAAACCCAGTACAAGTTCGGGATGCTTTTTTAAATCAGAAATAGTGTGTAGCTTGAATCGTTCGGCAAGCTCTGCTTTCATCCCTATGGCATAGGTGTTGTTAAAACCGAGCGGAGACGTCATTCGCAGGCCACGTGCTGTCAGGGCCTGCTTGAGTTCAACCTCGGTTTGCAGGTTTTCCTTGACCATGATCTCTTGTAACAAGGTGCCAGTGTATTCGGGGTAGGCATCGATCTCACCGCTGAGTAATGCGTTCCACAACACGCTTGTACCACCCAGTTGGCGTTGATGGCGACTCTCGATGCCTGTTTGCCGAGTCAGGTGGCTGAGCATCTCGCCTAAGATGACCGATTCGGTAAATCCTTTGGAGCCGACAGTGATACTCACCGGTTCCTCGGCACTGACAACGGGATACACCAGTAAGGCGAAAAATCCCAACAGCATCACGCCTATCCCTTGTTTCGCTTTCATCTGAGTGCCTCAACGAGCTGCGCCATGGGTTCACGTTGTGCGGTGATGAATTGTTCGACGAACGGTTCGGCCGGTGTTTGGGCCAGCTCTTTAAAGGAACCGGCTTGCACTATGCGTCCCTCCCGCATTAGCACTAGGGTGTGTCCAAAAAAAGCCGCTTCGGCAATATCGTGGGTGACCATAATGACGGTTTTACCCAGCTGGGCAAAGATAGTCTTGAGCTCCTGTTGCAACTCGTAACGAATCATGGGATCCAGTGCGCCCAGCGGTTCATCCAACAGCAACAAATCCGGATCCAACATCAGTGCGCGCATGAGGCTGACACGTTGGCGCTGTCCGCCGGATAGCTCGGCTGGGAAACGGCTCATCATTTCCTCAGGTAATCGCACCAATTGAGCGAGTTCGTTAAGGCGGCAATCAATCCAGCTAGCATCGCGACGTAGATAGCAAGCCATGACGGTGACGTTATCGCGTACGGTGAGATGAGGGAACAGCCCTCCTTCCTGAATAACGTAGCCCATTCGCTGCCGAATCTGGAGAATATTTTCAGTCGATAACCGGGTTCCTTCGAAAGTGATACTGCCAGAATCCGGCTGGATAAGACCTGCAATCAAGCGCAGTAAAGTGGACTTACCGCAGCCACTGGGGCCTATGAGTACCAGGGTTTCGCCGCCAGGAACCTGAAGATCAGTTGGTGCCAGAGCAGCGGCATCGCCGTAGAGTTTAGAAACTTGTGAGATTACCAGCATTCACACAGTGTGCTTTATTTACCAATGGCGCTCAAGGAATGTGGGGGGGCAATCACCCTATTTATAACAATATAAAAGAATATATTGAAACAATACACGCTAATACATGCAAGTAACTCAAGGTGATTTTTATGTGTGAAATTGTAGGAATTTGGGGAGACGTCGAAAAATCGAAAATACAAAGTATGACCGACGCACTACGCCACCGTGGACGGGATGCCTGTCCAGTTTAACCAGAAGGAGCCAGACCATTTGAAACTACGGGTGCTATCAACCGATAGTAAGCGGTAAGAAGTAAGAAGCTATATTTAACGCATCACAACCAAGGTCTTATCGCTACATCGTATGTGTAACACGATCAGAATCCAACACCCCAGCAAGGTGGTTCTCGATTTTATTGCGCACATCAATACCTTCTTCGGCATTGAACTGAATACCGATACCGGTTGCACGTCCGCCTTGAGAGCCGCTAGGGGTGATCCAGCAGACTTTACCAACGACTGGAATCTTGTCGCTATCGCTCATAAGCGTCAGCAGTAGGAAGACCTCGTCACCAATCTTGTATTCGGTGTTGGTGGGGACAAACAATCCACCATGCGTCACAAAGGGCATGTAGGCGGCATATAAGGCACTTTTATCTTTAATCGATAATGATAAAATGCGTTGTCTTTCTGCTGGATTCATATTTAAAATTCAGTTAGTTATATGAACTATTAAACCCAGGATATTAAGATGTCCTCAAGGATTAATTGCTCATTAAGTTGTGAGTCGAGCCGTTTTATCGCTGCACTAAGCCCGTCAATTCGTAACAGTAAACGTCGTTGCCCCAACCTTTGCGCTAATGCGTCATCGGCGCTGGCTTTGTTCATGGCAAGATTTCTCACCATTTCCGCCTTCCACTGCCACAAACTATATAGCGCTTGTTTGGCGCCTAACTTTAGATAACTCGCGGCGAGGTCCACTGGGCCTGTACGGCCAAAGTACAAATTTCGTGCGCCTTCAACGACTGCGCTACGCTGATTCTCGTATTCGGTCTCTGAGCTGAGTGTGATAGCGTGAAGTGGCGCACCACGCGCCGAATCAAGGAGACGCGGTGCCTGCTGTGATTCAACACCCTGTTGCTGTAACCACGCTAGGCTGACTTCAGGCGCAGGTAAGGTAAAACGAAGCGACTGACAGCGACTGCGTACGGTTATAGGAAGTAGTGATGCCTGTTCGCTAATGAGCATCAGCAATGCGCCTGCTGGCGGCTCTTCCAAGGTCTTTAGCAAGGCGTTGGCCGCAGCAGTTGTCATACGCTCAGCATCGGTGATGATGGCGATCTGATAACGTCCGTACTGGCGCGTGAGTGAAAAGAAGGATGAGGTCTCTCGCACTACATCAATACCGATTGCCTTACCTGCCTCACTGGCAAGTTGCCGTAAATCTGGATGGCTACCCACTTGAAATAAATGACAGCTCTTACACTGACCGCAGGCGTCAAACGCGCTTTGCTCACAGAGTAATGATTTAGCCAGATGTTGCGCAAACTGAGATTTACCAACGCCTGCAGGCCCTTGCAATAAATAAGCGTGGGCTAAACGTTCTTGGCTAAGGCTCTGTTCAAGCTGAGTCCAAAGTGATTCATGCCAAGGTAGATGTGCAGGGTGGGTCATGTTTATAGCTGCGTGTGTGCGACAAATTCATTGAGTCGTTGGCGTATATCGGCTTTAACTTGGCTTAAGGCTTGGCCTGCATCCACTACCGTTATACGTGACGGCTTGCTTGTCGCACGTTCAAGGTATTTATTGCGTACACGTTCAAAAAAAGCGGCGGCTTCAGATTCAAAGCGATCGGCAGCACCACGTTTGTGAACGCGTGCCATACCGGTCGCGACATCGGTATCAAGCAAAAAGGTTAGATCAGGTTGACGATCACCGTGCACCCATTTTTCTAATAGCGCGATGTGTTTATCCGCTATCCCGCGTCCACCACCTTGATAGGCATAGGTGGCATCCGTAAAACGGTCACAAATCACCCATTGACCTTTTTCTATCGCGGGGGCGATGACTTGCGCTAAATGCTGCGCTCGCGATGCAAACATCAAGAGCAATTCACAGTCGCTGCTCATTGCCCCATGTTTATGCCCTAATAACAGTTCACGGATATCTTCGCCTAGGTCAGTACCGCCGGGTTCTCGCGTGACAATGCATTCGATGTTCTTGTCATCAAGAAAATAGCGCATGGACTCGATATTCGTGCTTTTGCCGACACCCTCAATACCTTCAACAGTAATAAATTTACCTTTAGGTGAATTCGTCATCCTAGCGTTTTCCACCTAACTGATATTTGCGCACCGCATCATTATGTTCTTGCAAGGTGTCGGAGAAATAATGCGCACCATCACCCTTGGCAACAAAGTAAATGGACTTGCCTTTGTCAGGGTGCAAGGCAGCATGAATGGATTTCGCGCTCGGCATGGCAATCGGCGTTGGTGGCAAGCCTTTATGCACATACGTATTGTAAGGCGTATCGCGACGTAAATCTTTACGCCGAATATTACCGTCAAACTCTTTACCTAAGCCGTAGATAACGGTAGGGTCAGTTTGCAAACGCATATTACGTTGTAGGCGCCGGGTAAAGACCCCAGCAACTTGCGCACGCTCTGCGTCGACGTTGGTCTCGCGTTCTATGATAGAGGCTAAAATGAGCGCCTCATACGCTGATTTAAGAGGAATATTTTTTGACCGCCCTTGCCACTCTGTCGCGAGAATAGATTCCATTTGGCGATAGCACCGTTTTAAGAATTCCAGATCAGTTGTGCCTTGCGTAAAATGATAGGTATCGGGATAAAACCGCCCTTCTGGGTGTTGCCCCATCAAACCTAGGCGGTCCATAATTTCTGCAACAGAATAATCATTCAGCGTATGCGTTAAATGTTGGTTGTCGTTCACCGTGTTCATAACTTCTGCAAACGTCCACCCTTCTATCAAGGTCAGTGAATGTTGAATGACATCGCCTGAGACAAGTAAATTGAGTAGCACTTCGGGTTTGATATTTCGAGGAATCTGATATTCGCCGACCTTAATTTTTCCAGCCACTCGATTCCATTTGGCTAAACCGATCAAATAATAAGGCTCATTTAAGATACCACGTGTTTTAAGCGATTTGGCAATGCTATGCACGGTATCATTAGGCTTAATGATATAGCGCACACCGTCACCACCAAAATCAAATGGGGTGTTTAAAAAATTCCGTACGTCCATGACTAACCACGCCAAAGCGATACTGCAAACAATCAATAGCACGCTGGCAATACGTAATAGTATTTTTATCATTAGGGCACCTCTATTTATTGCTTATGGTCTCTGGCTTACAGACGAGTACAGGATCAAGGCATCATTGCGCAGGCAGGCTTGTGGCCTGTTAAACAATGATAACGCCGAGCACCCCGAGGGCACGCAGCCTGAACTCGTCTGTAAGCCCCGTAGGGCCTGATCTGAAGCACGCATCTGCTGCGTTACAATCCTTGATAAGGCAACCAGCCTTATCAGCGGGTTGCGCCTTGCATCTGCACGCTTCAGATCAGGCAGAGGCCATAAGCAATGAATAGAGGTGCCCTTTACTTGGTTCAAACTAACACTACTTGGTGTAGTGTTGTGCGTAAGACTAGTGATGAGTCTCGAAGGGAGTAAAACGATGAGGCAAACGAGAGTTACCCAGGCTATAGGGTGAAGC
>NVRQ02000131.1 GCA_002400905.2 Gammaproteobacteria bacterium
AATCGAATCTCGGATATCTTGCATCGCAAGATGCTCCGAGCTTTTTTGAAAGCCTTTGGCTACTTCTGGTTTCCAGCGTTTTACCAGCTCTTTTATCGTGCTGACATCAAGATTGCGATAGTGAAAATACTTTTCTAAGTCGGGCATGCAACGATGCATAAAGCGTCTATCCTGACAAATACTATTGCCACACATGGGCGACTGATTCATATCGACATAGCGGCTGACAAACTCGAGGGTTTTATCTGTGGCTGTCTGTTCAGTATCGTTACTGGCTCTAACACGCTCGATGAGACCCGATCCACCATGTTGTCGTGTATTCCATGCATCCATGCCATCAAGCACCAAATCAGGCTGATGAATTGCAACCACTGGCCCCTCTTCTAATATATTGAGCTCACTGTCAGTTATAATGGTGGCAATTTCGATAACTTGGTCGTTATCGGTGTCTAACCCTGTCATTTCAAGGTCGATCCAGATCAGGTTATTATCATTCTTCACAATAGGTTCTCACAGATAATTTTGACTATTCTAGCAAAGACTTTTAACAACAGTGCAATGCATGACTAAATCGAGCAATATTGGTTTAGTCATGTTGCGCCATGGCTCAACCGCAGAAGTGTTGACGAAGGATGGTACGATAATTACCTGCCACCAGCGAAAATCAAGAAATTCCGCTATAGCCGGTGATAACGTTGAATGGCAAGAAGGAACCGACGAGCGCGGTATTATCACCCAACGCCTGCCTCGCAAGAATATCTTGGCGCAGCGCAAAAACGTTAAAGTCACTAAAGAGATCGCGGCGAACCTCGATCAGATTGTTATCGCGTTCACTGTAAAACCACATTACGATCAGTTTCTCATTGATCGCTATATCGCTATTGCAGAGCAACAAGGCATTACACCCGTATTGCTGGTCACAAAGCTTGACCTGGTTAAAGATGATTTATCTGAAGGTATTGAACAGCTAATCGCGATATATCGTGATATTGGTTACCTGGTGATTAGTTCAAGTCAAAAAGATCAGACTGGGCTAGATATCGTACGTGATGCCTTGGCGAATAAAACGAGTGTGCTGGTAGGCCAATCAGGGGTAGGTAAATCATCGATCGCGACAGCGATCTTACCTGACGTGACGATTGCCACTGGCGAGCTGACTGCACGGGGGGACCAAGGTAGCCATACAACCAGTACAACCATACTGTACGCGCTACCTAGTGGCGGATACCTGGTAGACTCGCCAGGTGTCCGTGATTTTTCAATGTGGAATCTTGCCGCAGATGAACTGGCTGATTGTTATATTGAGTTCAAACGTCACACCGATGAGTGTAAATTCCACAATTGCCGCCACTTAAATGAACCTGTTTGTGGCGTTAAATCAGCCGTGGAACGTAAGGAAGTGAGCGCATTACGTTACAACAGTTTTGTCGCAACGTATAAGGCTTTAGCCACCGAGCAATAAAGCAACTGCCTCAACTGGTCGTTCTGGCTCAACCAACATCATCGCTGAAAGTATGACCAACGCGCGCGCGATTAATATCCCCTTACCTTGCGCGGCATGGTCTTCTCTACCCTCGTTACCACCTTTTAACAATTGGCGCCCAGCAATAATTTGCAAAGCATAGAGAACATACAAGGTGATCAGGAGCATGATATGCGTCCATATCATCATTGAAAATATTTCTTCTTGTTCGATCAGGCGTCGATACCAATCACGGGTGGAATAGAGGTAAAAAGGCATGCATATATCATAAACGATAATCGCAGACATAACCGGTATATGAAACCACAGTTTGCTACGATAACGATAAGCTAAAAGCATCAAAACATAGGTGGCGATCGAAACTAAAACAGGGCCAGAGAAATTCATTGATTAATCCAACCTTATTAAAGTTGTAGTCGTCCAGCAAAGGCATGAGCCAGCGTGCCAGTATTGACGTATTCCAGTTCTCCGCCAAAGGGCACACCATAAGCAATACGGCTAGCTTTTAGCCCCTGCGTACGGACCATCTCGCTAATATAGTAAGCCGTTGCTTCGCCTTCTACAGTCGGGTTGGTAGCAAGAATCACTTCCTGTATCATTCCGTTACCTAATTGTTTATCCAGCAAATCTAAGCCAATATCTTCTGGGCCAATATTATCAAGCGGCGATAAATGCCCCATCAGTACAAAGTACAGTCCTTTAAAAGCGGTAGACTCTTCAATCGCGATAACATCTGCTGGGGTTTCTACCACGCAAAGTTGCGCCGGGTCACGCCTAACATCATTACAAATATTACACAGCTCTGCTTCACTAAGCGTGCGACATTTACTGCAATAACCTACTTTATCTACCGCTTGCGATAACATATTCGATAAGTGATTAGCACCTTGTCGATCACGCTCAAGCAGGTGAAAGGCCATTCGCTGTGCTGATTTTGGTCCGACACCCGGCAAACAACGCAAGGCTTCGATAAGCTGAGTAATAAGTGGGGAATAATTCATAAAATGTATTGAGCCAACGGCAAACTAAAAAGGCATCTTCATACCGGCAGGTAAATTCATTCCACCCGTCACTGCACCCATTTTATCTTTAGTCGTCGTTTCAACGGCACGCACCGCGTCGTTAACGGCGGCAGCAACTAAGTCTTCGAGCATTTCTTTATCATCCATTAAACTTTCATCGATGGTGACTTTACGCAGATCGTGACGACCCGTCATCACCACACTGACAAGCCCACCACCTGATTTACCTTCGACTTCCATTTCTGCCAGCTCATCTTGCGCTTTTTGCATGTTTTCTTGCATTTTTTGCGCTTGTTTCATCAAACCGCCAATGCCACCTTTCATCATCTCTTCACCTTTTCATTTATGCTGGTTAATACTGCTGTATTCACTGCCAGTGCATGTATTTTACTCATACCTTTATTCAATCGCCTACTCGATAGGGCGTATCGAATCCTGCTGCATCTCCGCACCAAATACTTCTTTTAATTGCCGTACAGTTTCATCCTTTTCTAAGGCGACACGTGCCGTATCGACTTTTTTTGCGTAACGTGCTTTTACTTTAGCAGCCGGTGTGCTGATCGCCACACCCATGTTAACGACAAGCTTAGTTGACTCACCAAAACGCTGCTGTAAGGCTTGTTCTAACCGTTTTTCCAAACGCTCGTTATTCAAATGCACCTGCGATTCATTAAGCGTGAGAGTAAACACATCGCTCTCTTGGCTCTGCAATATGGAATTCATCGCCAACTCGCGCGCCAATGCTTCCAGCCCTAGTGATTCAACAATACCTTCCCACTCGTCAACAGTGATGTCGACAACCTTTGAGACATCCGGCACAACTGCTTCAGACATGACTTGTTCGAGCTTTGCAGTTTCAGGTTTGACTTGAGCATGGCTAATCGGTTCAGGTCTACGCTGCGTAGTAGCGCTCACGGCAGACACCTGAGCAGATTGAATCGAGCTAGACTTAGCGGGACTCGCCAGGTTTACGGGGGCTACTGACTTTTTTTTTGAGGCGGTGGCCATTGCCATAGCAGCCGCTGCTGATCTCGGCACAGCAGTTTGCGTCGGATCAATCGCTGGCGTGGTCGGTGACTGCGCTATTTGTGACGTACTGTGGCCCACTGTCGGCGCCGCACTCACAACCGATGTGCCACGCTCTGCTGGCTTAAAGGCCAACATACGTAATAAAGTCATTTCAAGGCCACTGCGTGTATCGGGCACATAAGGCATATCACGCCGCGCAATTACGGCAATTTGATAAAACAATTGCACATCTTCGGCGCCAATACGGCCAATAAACGAACTAAGTTCTGCTCGTGTTGCTAAGCGATCATCATTCAATTGTGGATGCGCTTGCAGCATAGCAATCAAATGTAGACTACTAATCAATTCGGCCAATACTGCATTGGCATCAGAGCCCTGCTCCATCAGCGTACCAACAATTTCTAATAGCCTTGCCGCATTACCTTCTGCCAGAGCATCAAGCAAAGAGACCACATAGTCGTGGCTAATTGAACCCAACATGCTGCGGACATCGTCCGCAAGAATTTTGCCGTTTGAAAAAGCGATGGCCTGATCAAGCAAGCTCAAACTATCGCGCACGCTGCCTTCAGCTGCGGCGGCAATTTGCGTTAAGGCCGACGCCTCAAAATCAATATTTTCACTTTTGAGTATTTTCTCTAAGTGATCACTAATCGACTCTAGGGGTAAACGCTTGAGATTAAACTGCAAACAACGCGATAACACGGTAACTGGGAGTTTTTGTGGGTCCGTTGTCGCAAGCAAAAACTTCACATGTGGTGGTGGCTCTTCCAGTGTTTTCAATAAAGCATTAAAACTGTGGTTGGAGAGCATGTGTACTTCATCAATAAGATAGATCTTATAACGCCCACGTGAAGGCGCATAGGGTACGTTATCAAGCAACTCACGGGTATCATCAACTTTGGTGCGTGACGCCGCATCGACTTCGATTAAATCGACAAAACGGCCTTCATCAATCTCAGTGCAAGCGCTGCACTGACCACACGGCTCAGCGGTCACGCCAGTCTCGCAATTGAGCGCCTTAGCAAAAACACGAGCGATCGTTGTTTTGCCGACACCACGAGTGCCACTAAACAAAAAGGCGTGATGAACTCGCTCTTGCTTGAGAGCATTGGTGAGCGGCGTCACCACATGCGTTTGACCGACTAGTTCGGTAAACGACCGTGGCCGCCATTTGCGGGCAAGAACCTGATAACTCATTGGTCTATATTAACGGTCTCGGTCACGGTTTCAACCGTTGATATGAATAGGATAAGAGGCAACTCGTACCCGCCTGACTCCGGCACACATGTCCACTGCTGCCGCTGCTCCCTTCAAGGTCTGACGGGGTTCACAATATAACGTTGCGGAGGGACAGGCACGAGTCGCCAAACCCAAACCCGTTATTATACGCGATCAACGCCCTTCACTGCATTGCTTTAACGTGAGTATTGGCACATTGACGTAAATGTTATAAAATAACAATATGAATTTCTCATCTCGCATTCTGCTACTTGCATGCTTATTCTTCGCAACACAAACCCTTGCGTTTGTGCATAGCACTAGTGATGAACATCTGCATGAGAATAACTATAGCGAATGCCAATCTCCCTTGCACCACGTCGACGGTGAACTGACTGCGCCCGATATACTCGCTCTAACACCTCCATTACTAAAAACCACTGTCAGCACTACCCCCTCAGAACATAAACCTCTAAACACGACTTATCACGCACCCATACGCGGATCCCCCGCAAGCCTCCTCAGCTAAACCCTAAGCCAACATGACGCCTCTACCTGGAAGGTAGAAGCGACTTACTTAATTTTCAAACAATTTTGAGGACAAAATATGGCCACGCACACTCTTCGTGTTATTGCACTTGCGTTAACGACCAGCCTTACATTTTCACACTATGCCCATGCCGATGTTTTATCTGGCCCAACCTCTGCCCGCTCCGCAAAAAGCACTGCTGCTGCTTCAAGCTCTAACTTTAACCCCGCGATCAGCCTTATTTTAGACGGTCGCTATGTCGCGACTGATCTTGACGAGCTTGAACTCCCTGGCTTTCAAACAAATGGAGCCGAAGCTCCAGAAGATGGTTTCGGACTGGGTGAAACCGAACTTTCTATCAGCGCGAATATTGATGACAAAGTCTTTGGCTGGTTTACTCTTTCTTTAGAGGAGGAGGATGGTGAAACTCAAACTGAAATTGAAGAGGCTTATATAGAAAGCATCGGACTTGGCAACGGTCTCTCTCTCCGTGGGGGACGCTTTTTCTCTTACTTAGGCTATGAAAATGCCGTTCATGACCATGCTCTCGATTTCACAGACCGCTCATTAATCCATAGCGCGCTATTTGGTGGTAATTTTGCCGGCGACGGTATACAGGCACGCTGGATTGCCCCAACAGATCTCTTTCTTGAATTAGGTGTGGAACTCGCCAACGGTAATAATTTTCCAGGCGGTGACAACGATAGCAGCATCGGTTCAACTGTGGCATTTGCACGCACCGGCGGAGACTTTGGTGTAAGCCATGCATGGAGGTTGGGAGCTAGCTACCTATCAACAAGTTTTGATAACCGACCCAATGCCGAACAGGAAGCAAGCGAATCTTTTGCACTACGAAACGGTGATGCCGACATATTAGGTGTCGATCTTGTTTACAAATGGTCACCTAGAGGTAATCCAACGCAACGCAATTTTAAGCTGGTTGCTGAATATTTTAGACGTGATGAAAATGGTATAGCTGAACTTAGCCAAGGCGCAAATTCAGGATCCGCCAATTATGACGGCAGTCAAGATGGCTTTTATATTCAAGGGCTCTATCAATGGCAGCCAAGTTGGCGTGCCGGTATACGCTTTGATCACATCTCATCCGATAACAGTTTACGTAATATTACAGGTGCAATTGCTGCCTCTGACTTTATCGCTGCAAGCGGTTTAATTAGCGATGAAGACCCGCGTCGGGTCACCGCATCCGTTGACTATTCGCCGAGTGAATTTTCACGTTTTCGCTTACAATATAGCCAAACTGATACCGGCGAAATCGACGAAGATACCATCATTTTGCAATATATTGTTAGTCTTGGCGCACACCCGGCACACTCCTTTTAATGGCGATTATCATAAATAGAAAGAAAAAATTTATTGTTGCCACCCTCCTAATCAGCCTGCTTATTATGTATGGCTTCAATGCTCAGGCGCAGATTAGAGTTTTCGCCTGCGAGCCTGAGTGGGGAGCATTGGCAACAGAACTTGCTGGGGATCGAGTCAACATCTTTATTGCCACCACGGCACAACAGGATCCACACCATATCGAAGCACGACCCTCATTAATTGCCAAGATGCGGCGTGCCGATATTGTCGTCTGCACGGGTGCCGAGCTAGAAGTTGGCTGGCTACCCTTGCTATTACGCACTAGCGGTAACAAAAAAGTTCAGGTCAGCCAACCCGGTTACTTTTCCGCTACCAACTTTATTGAAACAATAGAAAAACCAGAAAGGCTTGATCGCTCACTCGGTGATGTCCATGCTGCGGGGAATCCACATGCCCATCTTGACCCTTACCGTTTACTGATCATTGCAGAGGCGCTCAAAAATCGCTTCATAAAAATTGATCCTCAAGCAGCAAGCCACTATCAACAACACTTTGATGATTTTAAACAACGTTGGCAAACCGCGGTAGAGCAATGGGAAAAACAAGCGTCGGCATTAAAAAATACTCAGGCTATCGTGTTTCATAGAAACTGGGCTTATTTATTTAAATGGTTAGGCATTCAACGCGTCGCTGAGTTAGAACCTATCCCCGGGCTGCCTCCTAGCGCCAAACACCTGACCAAGTTAAAAAAACAATTTGCAGACACCTCTCCAGATTTTATTGTTTATGGTCCACACCAACGTGCCAAACCAGCAAATTGGTTGTCAGACCAGATTAACAGCCCTGTTATAGAGTTACCATTTACTGTTGGCGGTAACAAACACGCCAACAATTTATTTACTCTCTATGACAGCACCATTGAGTTACTGTTAAGCAAATTGAAATGATTTATGCTGACGCTATCGAACTCAGCATTCTCGGCCCGGCATTTGTTACCGGGCTGTTAGTGCTAGCCACGCATGTTTCGCTAGGCCGTCAAGTCATCAGCAAAGGCATTATCTTTATAGACCTTGCTATTGCACAAATCGCTGCCTTAGGCGTATTGATCGCACTGTCTTTAGGCTTTGACGCACATGGCTGGCAATTCCAGATGATTGCAATTAGCAGTGCCCTAATGGCCGCATTTATCTTGTCATGGTGTGAAACGCAGTGGCCAAAAACTCAAGAAGCCATCATCGGTATTAGTTTTGTACTCGCCGCTACGGCGGCCTTAATCGTGGTGAGCAAAAACCCACATGGCAGAGAATATCTTAACAATATCTTAGCCGGGCAAATACTTTGGACAAACTGGTCTCAAGTTCTAGCGTTAGCAATTGTCACCGCCATACTGATAACACTCATGACAATAACCCGATTCACAAACCGTAGTCTGGGTTTTTATCTGATATTCGCTGTCGCCATCACTACGACGGTCCAAATTATTGGTGTCTACCTTGTTTTCGCCAGTCTTATTTTGCCTGCGCTCGCCACAATAAACTGTGAAAATAATCGACAAAATTACACTGCATGGTCACTCGGTGCAATTGGCTATGCAGCGGGCTTATTGACCTCTGCTTTACTCGACCTACCAACCGGGCCTGCCATTGTTTGGGCGCTAGCACTTATCACCATCGCTTGGCGTTTACCTCGCTTACTCAAACGATAAACCAGGAGAGATACCCCCTCAAAAAAATTTCCCAGTCTCTTTAGACTGTGATAAAATTAAAAAAATTTCGTTTAAATCCTAGCTGAGATAGCTGAGAATAGATTGCAGAATAAGAAGAACGCTGAGCAGCTAACAGAACAACAACAATTTGATATTCGCTTAGCTTTTCAAGCTCATGAGATTGTTGAGCACAAATACTACCTTAGCGAACAACAAGGGTGTGATGTCGGACTAGAACAAAGCATTCAAAACTGGGTGGCAAGCGGACACGCTCGGCGGTTTAGCAACGATTTTTCACAAAACCAAGAAAACATCTATGCATCTTGCATTACTAGTTGCAACGACAAAAACTGCAATAACTCATGCTTGCTTTCAATTAATGAAGTACACGATTTGATGGGCGACCTAGAAAAATAGGCTTATCAACCTAATCATCATTAACATCACTAGCCAAGCAACACATCCCCTTCTCTTCTAATACCGCTTTTTTCAAACCTCGACCTATTCCACCTAACTAATAAATGGTTTGGGGACAATAGTTTATCGCATGTCCAAAGCTACTCCCTGAAATACGTTATGACTGCATTCTTCTGACAACACGCCAAGTAATTTTACGGTTGATGAACTTATTATTTCTACTGCACGGCACACATTCAAAAACATGACTCTAACAATGCCTTCAATTTTTCATTGCCAATGCTTTTCATTAACGCGATATTTCTATTTGGAATTAAATGCGTATCAGGATAATCCGCTATCGCTTGCTCAAGACTCTCCTCTCGAATTAAGTGCAATAGTGGATAGGGGGAGCGATTGGTGTAATTTTCGGCATCATCGGGTTCAGTGTCACCAAACTGATAATTTGGATGAAAGCTCGCCATTTGATAAACACCTTCCAAATCCATTTGCACCAACAAACCATCGGCATAGTCTAGAAACTGGTTGTAATCATTAAAATCCTGCAACACCTTCGGATGAATCAACAAAGTTGTCTCAACCAATTCATCTCGATTCAATATCTCCAGCTCTTCTTCCAGGTCCGCCAGCAATTGCTCCTCGGTTTCCGCATCGGAAACAGAAAAACGCACTCTATTTTTTATCAGCTCACGTTTAGCAAAGGGGCAAAGATTCAAACCCACCACCATACTTTCCAACCAATTCCGTACTGATCTAATTATTTTTTTGTTTTTCAAAATTCCCACCCAGCCACAATCGCTCCGGCAATAAAACCCAGAAAAAACCCACCCCAAGTAAGGATACAGCCCCTTTCCTAAGTATCAGCATGCATCATACGCCCTGGTATTGTCATCATGTAAGCGGGCCATAGACTCGCCGCTACACTGCAAAGTATCCAAAGACTATAGCTCCCGCAATACCCAACTTACTAAAGAGTACATTGATTAAACGACATACGTTGATCACCATGAAAAACCCTCACCGTATGCGTAGTCGCCTGCAGTTTTTTCATGATGCCCACCTTGTCTCGGCGCAATATTCACTCGCCTATGTCGCCCGATCAATGGACTCCTTAGTCGTCGCATTTAGTATTCATAATACCCTCTATTAAAAAGTTAAGTTACCATTATTAAATCTCGACTACCCCGTAAAATAAGCGTGGCTAACGGCTGGACTAGAGCGGATAAGCTAGCACTCGAACAACACAGCGCGATTGCAAAAAGTGCGACTAAGGCTAGGCGGACTGACCATTAAATTGTAATGACAACTCTTGGCCGAACGCAGATACCTCTGCTTCCGTTCCAAAGCGGATCTTGGCTGCATGAAGACAGTTAGGCGCATTAGAAAAAATGTGATTGGACATCCATAGTGTTTTCTTACTATCCATTGCCATTTTCCACCACTTCCACAAACCCCATATCCTCCATGATGGTATAGCTGGCGGGGAGCACCAACAGGGTTAGAAAGGTCGAGGCGATCATACCGAATACAACACTGGCGACCAGGGGTACCAGTACCTGTGCCTGCAGACTGGTTTCCAACAGTAACGGGAACATACCAGCGATGGTAGTAATCGAGGTCAGGAAGATAGCACGGAATCGATCCCTCACTGCCTGGCCTACGGCATCGTGTAATGCCATGCCCTCACGACTGCGTATTTTTACGTATTCCACCAACAGAATTGAATCGTTTACCACGATACCGGCCAGAGACACGAAGCCGATCATGCTCGGCAGAGTGAGGTCCAGCCCCATCAACAGATGGCCCCAAATGACGCCAATGAGGGCCAGCGGGATATTGATCAATACCACCAGGGGTTCCCGATAATTACGGAAAGTCAGACTTAATAACAGATACACACCGGCGATACCGGCGACAAATCCACTCAATACTGAAACATTGGTTTCCTCGGAATTTTTCACTTCACCTTCCAGGCCAAATTCCAGGCCAGGGTAATCGTTTTGTAGTTGGGGCAGGAAACGTTTTTTAGTGTCGTTGATCACCTCGTTGGTGTTGGCAATTTCGCTATCGATGTCACCAGAGATAGTAATGGTGCGTTGATGGTTGATACGCACGATACGTGAGTATTCTCGCGCTTCGCTGATTTGCGCAATGGCCGCCAGGGGAATGGCTGCTCCCTGTTTGGAAAAGACCGTGAGACTTTCAAAATCAGTCAATGCGTTTTGCGGGTCGCTGTCCAGCTTTACGTTTATCTCATAGGCTTCGCGCCCCTGGTAGACATCGCTGACCTTGGTGCCTTGATAGGCAGCACGCAGTTGTAGCGAAAGTTGTTGTGCGTCGAGCCCTGAGTTTAAGGCACCGGGGTAGAGCTTGACACTTAACTGAGGTTTGCCAGGCCGCAGATCATCCATAATATTAGAAACCCCCGGATAACCGTTTAGCCAGTTCTGCAATTCCCATGAGGCCCTGGACAGCTGTTGCAGATTTTGGCCTTGCAGGCGTATGGAAATCGCCTGGCCTGCTGGGCCGAAGGCGGGTTCCTTGTATTGAATGGATATGGCATCGGCAATAGTGGGTGTAGTCCCTAACCATAAACGTCGCAATTCATTCAAAGAGTTATTGCGTATTTCGGCATCCAGCAAATCCAGGCTAATAGTGGCCAGATGGACGCCTTCCTCACCGGCATCAGCATTACTGCTGTAAGCGACCTGTATGTTTTTGACCAGTTCACCTTCATCTTCCGGCGGTAGTTGCGCCACGGATTTCTTCAGGCTATCCAAGAGTATTGATACGACTTCCTCGGTACGTGTGAAAGGCGTGCCCTGGGGCATGATAATGCGGGCATCGAGAATATTGCCCTCCAGGTCCGGAAAGGATTTGAACTTGATGAACCCTGCCGGAATCAAGCTCAAAGAAATAATAAACAGCGCAATGGTCCCGCCCAATACGACATAACGGTATCGTATGGCCATATCACCCATGGATCCGACTCGATTACGCAGCTGCTCGAACCTTTCCTCAAATCGATTCCGCCAGTTAGCCCGTTGCTGATCGTGATGACGTTCCAGGGAATGCTTGAGGTGGTGCGGCAATATAAGAAAGGCTTCGATCAGGCTGATAGTGAGCACGCTAAGTAGCACTACCGGCAATACCCCCATGATCTGCCCCATATCCCCTTTGAGGAACAACAAACTGCCGAACAGTATCGTCGAAGTTGCGAATGACGAGAACACGCCGCGGGCGACTTTACGAATACCATCGACTGACGCCTGTAACGGGCTTTTACCATTGCGATATTCGGTTTCAATACTTTCAGAAATGACGATGGCATCGTCCATCAAGATACCGATGGCCATCAGCAGCGCAACCATGGATATCATATTAATGCTGATACCAAAGATGCTCATCATAACCAAGCCGCCGATGAAGGAGATGGGCAACCCCAAGGCAACCCAGAACGTATAACGCCAGGTAAAAAACAGCAGCAGGGTCAGGGTGGCAAGAATTAAGCCTTGCCAGCTATTTTTCAGCAACAGACTCAAACGGTCCTGCACAATAGAAGCGGTGTCCTGGGTAATAACCAGGCGCGTGGTTTTCGGCAGACGGCTATTTTCCTCATCGACAAATTGCTTAACTGCATTGAACACAGTGAGAGTATCGTCGGTGAGGTTTTTACTGATCTTCAGAGTCGCTGCGGGCTTGCCGTTTAGATCAGTACGCATTTCCTCATCGGTAAAATCATCAACGATGCGGGCCATATCTCCCAGGCGCAATTGGGCGCCATTGACGTTGTCCAGTATAATCAAGTCTGCCAGTTCGGCCACCGTGCGACGTTCATTCAGAAAACGGATCTGGTAAGAGCGTTCCTCGGTATCCATCGTACCGGCCGGCATATCCAAGGACTGTCTTTTAATACGGTTGGCGATATCTTCAATGCTTAATTGATACTGGCGCAGGCTTTCCGGTTTGATCAATACACTGAATTGATGGGTAGAGAACCCAGAGACAGTCACAATAGGTATTTCCGGCAGGGCCAGCAGGCGATCCCGGTAATACTCAGCCAGCGCTTTCAGTTCTGGCTGCGCCAGATCCGCATTAATGGCCACACTAACTACCGGTTTAGTGCGACCTAGTTCTTCTACCACCGGTTTCTCGGAATTATCCGGAAAATCGCTAATACCATCCACGGCGGCATTCACGTCATCAAGAAACTGCTGGATGTTGCCCGCTTCCTGCATGTCCAGGGTCAAACTACCAATGTTATCGCGGGCCTCGCAGCGTTGCTCGTCCAAGAAACTGATACCATCCGTCGCGTCTTCCAGGCGGTTACAGATACCCTCTTCCACTTCGCCAGTACTGGCACCCGGGTAGACTATAGTGACCTTAACCTGGTTGGTGTCGACTTCAGGGAAGGTTTCCTTGTTCAGTGTGGGCAAAACAAGCAGCCCGACCAACAGGATGACAAACATCAGAATATTGGCAGCGGTCTGGTGGCTGGCGAAATAGCGGATCATGACTATTCTGTTCCGCTGGCGCGTTTAGCTAATGCTTTTTCGTAGTCGCTGGCATATATCGGCGTCAGTGGCATGCCTTCAATGACAGGAACCAAGTCATTAATAATGATTTGGTCGCCTTCCTGCAAGCCGCTGCGAATCACCACCAAATCACCCTGTTGTTGCTGGATTTCGACAGCCTTGATCTGTAAGCGGTTGTCTTCGCCGACAACATATACGCGCCCATGGTGTATGGCCTTGCGTGGAATAACCATAGCCTGTCGCTGGGGAGCATAAAGTTCCACCGCAGTGAACATACCTTTTAGTAATGGTGGTCTGCGCCCGGGGATCACTTTTTCATACGGACGATCTACCCCCACTACTATGCCGAGGGTACGACGGATAGGATCAATGGACTCACTAAATCGCAATACCTTGGCATCCCACCAGGCATCTGGCATATCCCCTACCAATGTCACCCGTGCCGAGAGGTTCAGTCTGGCAAGTACATCCCGGGTAATACCCATGCCTGGCCTGTCAAAGGTTTTACTATCAAGGTGACTGACCAGGGAACGCATATGCAGAATCGGTAACTGAGCATTGATTTCTACACCATCGATATTCAGCGCCTCGAACAGGGTGGTGCCGACAGTAACAAACTGACCTTTTTCAATGGACACCACGCTAATACGTGCGCTGAATGGCAAGATAATTTCAGTGCGACCCAGCGTGGTTTTCTGGCCCTTTACCTGCTCTTCGGCGCGCACTATCTGTGACTGAACGGTAGATTTTCGACTAGCGTAGGTATTGAGCTGACCCTGCAATTCTGATACTTGCTGGCGGAGCTGAATTACTTTCTGCTCTTCTGCGTCAAGAGTTGAGCGGGCAATAAGTTTACGTTCCCATACACTGCGGATACGCTCCAGTTCTTTCCCCCCCACTTGCAGGTTTTTCTTTTCCAGCTCCAGGGAACGGCGAGTCGTCTGCTCTTCTATCTGCAGCTGCTTGAGTGAGGCTTTATTGGCCGCCAAGTCAGCCTGAGTTTGCTTCAAGATTACTTCATAGTCTTGTGGATCGATTCGCGTAACCACCGTGCCAGCCGCAATACTATTGCCCTGTTTGAGATCTGGATGCACATAACTGATTTTCCCACTGACTTCGGCCAGAGTTTTCAGGGTCACTGTTGGCTCTACATTACCGTAAGCAATTACCTTTGCGCTAAAAGGCATCCACTTTACTTTTATGATCTCAACGCTTTTACTCGGCATCTCCGTGCCAGCATGATTCAATGGTGCACGACCCTTCACCAACGCTACCGCAATGAGCGCACCAAGACCAATCATTACAAATAATATATAGGGTTTTTGTAGGTATTTGTTCATAGCCGAATCACGTATCTTGGTTGTAAATTTAGTGTAACGTAACACAAGGTGTAAATTAAACGACAATATGCAGACTAAAAATTGGAGGTGGAAAAAAGCTGGCAAGCCACCGAACTACGTGCTCTAGCCAGTAATGGCAGCGTTAACTCGTTTATTTTAAAATTCTGCTCTTGCTGACAAAGAGCCGTTGAATATTACAACCAGAAAATCAGAGCCAGAAAACATCACGCTTCCGGTTGATACTAGAAACAGACATTAACAACTAAATTTAGATTACCTGCAACCCGAAGCGGCTATTTAACGCCCAAATAGCCGGCGTGAGATATAAACGTCCGACGCCGTTGGCATAAAGTTGATTTGTTTGTTACGTACCTCAATTGGTCGCAATTGAAATGAGCTTCCCGCAATTATGACTTACT
>NVRQ02000132.1 GCA_002400905.2 Gammaproteobacteria bacterium
ACTAGTGCTGTTTATTTTCTTCTCCATCACTCGCTATCACTCCTAATTACGAAAAAATAAATCAGCGTTGCCTATCGGCGACTAACCGCCTTCGCTTCGCTCTCCTTGGCGGTCAGCGATTGAATAAATCCAGAAGGCGTAATGCGCGACGAACACGAAGATGATGCTGCCCAAACACCAGAGCCTGATAGCCCGGAAAAAAAACGGTGCCGCCATTGCAACTCAACCCGGACGAATACCGACAGGACATGGCGCAATACCACCTCACGCCAAAACAAGAAAACGAATTGCTCAGTGCCTTATTCGAGATCATGCGCACACTGGCGATAATTTTCTATAACCCAGATTCCCTCTTTAATACGCCTGATGCAGAATCAACCCGATACGCTACAACAGAGTGACAGCAAACAATCTCAAGAACACATCGCAAGGCGTAATGCGCGAAAGAATAAACCATGAGTGTGAACCCAAAAAAGCAGTGATCTATTGCCGCGTCTCCAGCGTCGCCTAAACCAAACGAGGTGATAGCCTGTCTTCACAAACCACACGTTGCCGTGAACACGCAAGGCATAAGGCTTATATTGTAAAAGAAGTGTTTCAAGATGACATGTCTGGCAGCATTGTTAACAGGCTTGGAATGTAAGCCATGCTTAAGCACTTACGCCAACACCGCCATGATCCGCGTATTGTCTTAATTGACGATATATCGCGCCTG
This sequence comes from Gammaproteobacteria bacterium, assembly GCA_002400905.2. GTDB lineage: Bacteria > Pseudomonadota > Gammaproteobacteria. Next base: position 716 of record NVRQ02000132.1, read on the forward strand.
GCCCGTGGTTTAGAAACACATATTCAGCTAAGAAGCGCCATTGCTGATGCTGGAGCAACATCAGAATCACCGTCAATCGAGCTTGGCTAAGATTCCGACTCGATACTTGCCGAGAATTTACTTGCCAGTGTTTCCGACAAAAGAACTTCGAGCAAACCATGAACCGTATGAAAGCGCGTTTGGTGAACGGTTACCGGGTATTTCAAGCGCCTTATGGCTACCACTATGAGCGACTCAATGGTCAGGATAAAGTCTTAGTGCGAGATGAACCGCTGGCCTCAATTATTCAAGAAGCATAAGAAAGCTATATGCCAATGGGCGCTTTCAACTGCAAGCAGAGGGAATGCGCTTTTTAGAATGTTTTCCAGAGTTTCCGCGAGGCAGCAAAGGTAAGGTGAGAGTACAGCAAGTGAATCATAGGCTCAAACGGGTGACTTATGCAGGGTATGCTGGGTCATCAGATTGGGGTGTAAAACTAAGAAAAGGCTTTAAAACACCCAAAACGGCTTTACCTTTTAAGGTCTTAGACGGTTTTGGGTGTTGCAAAAATAATATGGTGCGCCCGGAGAGATTCGAACTCCCGACCGCCTGGTTCGTAGCCAGGTACTCTATCCAGCTGAGCTACGGGCGCGTGTAGCCGGGCATTATCGCGTAATTAGCCTGCTCAGTCAAAGATTATTAAGGCGTACGCTGATCGTCAAGGATGAGCGAAGCGAAGACGGTTAGTCGCTCATAGGCAACGCTGATTTATTTTTTTCGTAATTAGTCGAACCTGAAATATACATTCCAGACATCTATACTACCGTTATAGTGTATCTGAGGAAGAGGGTTTTTAACTCGATGTTTATGGGTAATAAATTAAATACCCTATATGACTTCTATATTGACCTCTTTAAATGTCAGTTGACAAAATACGTCCGGCACGGCAACCCCGCACCGGACGCATAGCCTTGATTACGACCTAACTATCATCGTCATCGTCATCGTCATCTTCAAAGTCATTGAAGCTAAATCCGAAGCCATCGTCGTCAAACTCGACTTCATCAGCGATACCGTCTCCAACTCCATTGTCTTCAATTTCGACAACGTCACCGATCATCACCCGACTGAAGAAATCGCTGACGCTAATGCCGTTATCGTCATCTTCAAATTCAGTGCCACCGTTAGTGGTGAAGGTTACACCAAGTATTGTGAGTGATTGCTCTATAGGATTGAAGGCGCCTACCGGGCCTTGCAGTTCGATATTATTATTATCATCATCGCGCTCAATCTCGCTGGCAAAGACAGCGCCTCCGACCAGATAGCCTTCGATCTCAAGCAACTCACCTGTGCGGATATCATTGATGTTAAATTGCTGTGACCCGTTGTCATCATCGTCATCAAACTGTGTGCTGAAGGTAACATTGACGTTGATGCTTTGGTCGTTGGGAAACATCATAGTGATGACATTGTTGGCCTGATCAACTGCCTGAACCCGGGACTCCATTTCAACATTGCCGCGACGCTGTTCAATACTGTCAGCGATCAGGGTACCGTTCACCACCCTGCCTTCAGCCTGAACAACCGCGCCATTGCCGAGATTGGTTTCGAGACTCGCGGGTGAAAAGCGAGCGCCACTGGCATTGATCGGCAAATTGCCGATATTGAACTGAGTGTTACTCATAAAGTTACTGATGCTGCCCGTGATGCTGAAGTTATCAACGTCATCGTCGAAACGTTCATCTTCCACTTCTCTGGCGTTGATGGTGGTTGCACCCAGCGATGCGATGGTACCCTCCACCTCGACCCGCAATCCATTGACAACCATATTATTGGGAAGATCAGAAAGGTTAGTGCTGCCGTTGATATTGACCATGATGATGACTCCTGGAGCGAGTCTCAAATCAAAGCTGTTACCGTTAACGTTCTCAACAACACCACGTGCCTCGACTTCGATGACGCCAGGTGAGAATGCCGGTTCATCGAGCGCGACATACGTCGCACGCAACACGCCGTTAGCGTCAAAAAATCCACTGATGTCCAAGCGGTTATTTATAGCCACATTGGCAAAGGTAACCCCACTGCGAAAGACCGTTGATCTCTCATCAACGGCAACCATAACGCCAAGCACTGAAAAGGTTTTTTCTGTACCGTCGGCGTTGGCTTGCGGGCTTGTTGCGACCGGACCTTCAATGACACTATCGAAGCGAATATTACGGGCGTTACCAGTACGACTACCGTCGGCGCCACGCGCATTGACCGTACCGTCAACGCGCACAATCATACCCAGGGCTAAATCATTTTCACTTGCTAGTGTGTCGTCGATCATAATATTGGCTCCATCCGTGTCGAACCGAATGCCATTGACAAAGACACTACCAAAACCCGTAATAGCGCCATCGGCACTAATGCCAGTGCCGCCGATACCCGCTGAGCCAGTGCCGCCGATACCCGCTGTGCCACCGCCACCGCCACCGCAGGCATATAACACGCTAGCTGCGACAATAGAGAGTGATCCGTATGTAAGTTTTCTGTTCATAGTGTTTTCCTCATATTTCCCATTAAGAAATAGTGTTGTCGTAATAATAAATTCCCATACTGACGTAAGCGCTCTGCTTGACGTCATGAGAACCTTTTTTAGTTATTTCATGTTGAGAGAGCCAAATATCCAGCTCTTCGAGTAATTGCTGCGCCTTTGCGCGACTAAGTTCCCTAAATTCGAAAAGTGATGATGCTTCTATAGACACGTTCGACACCTTACGCTGAAAGCGCCGCTGTTCAGGTGCGGCCGTCAGGTTAAAGTCCATAGTCGAGACCAGTTCAGCGCTGTCGGTGCCGAGAATATTTAAAATGTCGACAGGGTCATTACCCGGCAAGTAAGCGTGTTTCAGCAGTTTAACGCTGTCACCTTTCAGCTGAATTGCCTCTGCGTTAGATAACACATCAAGCATGGCGCGCACGGGAACATCACCACTGTAATCGCGCACCAAACTGGTAAATGAGGGCCGCTCACTTTCAATGGCTAACAGCAACGGCTGATCATCGCCATTGAGATAACGGGTGTCATTGAGCCAGCCAGCAATCACCCGGGTGGCGCGGTTGTAGCGTTCATTTACGCCCTGATCACCGTTCTCATCGAGCTCAAGCACCCGCTTCGATTCTTTGCGTGTCAGGCCGGTAAGGGCCGAGATATGAGAGACAGAGGGCTTACGTCCAGGCACAGTAAATTCGGTATTTGCAGCTTGGACAAAGGCGTGTTTGGCCCATTCAGCAAATTCGCCATAGGACACACCATTGCGCAACAAAATACGCACAAGCGGTTTTAGCAGTTTAAGTACAGCCTTTGACAGCGCCAATTTTAGAGATTGATTTTCCATGTTTGGTAATATATTCCCAAATAAATAAAACTGCAAATAGGTATTAACAATCAATTTATATTATTCAATAGCTTAAGCGCCGCAAGTGAGCCGATAAGGAATAGAATGGAATGGAATTATTTAGAAACGAGTGATCTTTTAAAGGCTTAGTCTTTGACAGACTGCTTAGACCATCAAGCTAATAGAAACGTTTGCACAACGTAGATTTTTCGTTAGGGCAAAGCAATAAGCGTCGAAAAAATGCAGTTTATAAAAGTAAATAAGCATTTCTGCGTGTCCTTGGGATATAAAGCGATTGAGTGCAGTTTTCCAATTACGAATAGGCCTCGTCCATTTCTTTGAGGCTTGCTGTATCGCAAGGTACACGACCTTTTTAGCGGCATCGTCGGTGGGGGAAAGTTTGCGCTTTTTAATGGCTTTGCGAATGACGCTGACCAAGAATTCAATCGCATTCGTTGTGTAGATCGCTTTGAGGATATCGGCAGAGTAATTAAACAAAATGTTGAGGTTGTGCCAATGAGCCCGCCAGCTTCAGCTTATTTGCAGATAGTGTTCATCCCAGCATTTTTCAAATTGCTCAAGCGCAAGCAAGGCTTCACCTTCGGTGACGGATTGGTATAATTTTCTTTAAATCCGCGTAGGCAGGGTCCATGTGCTTGAAGCAAGGGGATAATATTTTTCAAGTACACTTGATTACTGCGCCGGAACGATATTTGAGCAATTTGTTAGAAGGCAGCTGCAAGGAGTTCAACACTGTTTTTTGCTCGGTCGCCCAAACCTGCCTCGTCTATAAGACTCTTGGCTTTTCCACGAAGCCGCTTTTCGCCAGATATAAGAAAAGCTCGTTTCAGGTAATCTATTGCCAAAATAGGATTACGATCTAATTGGTCAGCGACCAACTCATAATGATCCGCTTGTTCAGGAAGTGAGCTTAAATACGAATTAAAGGTTTTTTCAAAATCTTCATTGAATTCGATGTGCTCAGTTCGAACAAAATCGCTTGGTACTTTTGCTAAAGATGATTTAATAAGCAAAGTTTCCTTACCTAAAGCTTGCGCAACGCCTAACTCGTAGTAAATATTAGTTTGAGTTGATTGAGGAATATCTTCGTGGCATATGCCAATTGATAATGGGGCCGAAGCAATAAGTTTCCATATTTTTAGTAAAAAGTCTCGCCCAGTAACCCTCGAACTAGCGTCAATAACTTGATAGTCAAAATTGTCGCAAGCTCCAGTAATAGCGTTTCGAATATCCTGTACCGGTTCAGGAACGAGTTTGCCAAGCCTAGTCATTAGGAAGCAATGTCGCGGATTACTAGGAATTGAGCTTGTGAAAGCATCGCCATCAAGCGGATTGTATACAATCATTTCCGTTTCCTTGCGACCGGCACACCTTTATAGGGGCCATCAGACCTCTTGTGAGACACAATTTTTCCAGCGCTACGGTCGATTTTGACGTAGTGCCCCGATTTGGGGTTTTTTACCTGCACGACATCTCGCTTGCCTGACCCAGATGATTTCTTTGCTGCCATCGATTTACCTCTATCTTCTCTTGCCTTCTAACGCTTGAGATAACTTGACGATTTTACACAGAGCAGAGCGATAGCGACGCGGCGTGTAAAACCGGTCAACGTTAATTGATTTGTTATGTGCTTATGCCGCAAACAGTTGTTTAACTTGTAACTCTTTGCGGTGCTGCTCAGCCTGCCAAAGATCATACTGTGACTGTTGATTTAACCAGCTCTCAGATGAAGTATTAAAAGCAATGGATAAACGCACAGCCATTTCAGGAC
>NVRQ02000133.1 GCA_002400905.2 Gammaproteobacteria bacterium
AACACCGCCATAGCGGAAAAGATGCGTCGTGCCAAGGTCTCCAAGAGAGTGATTATAGCGCGATGGTTTCGCCGCCGGAGAGAAAATTAAGGTCGTACCCTTGTATATGCTGTCGGCACTCTTCAGCAATAATCGATTCAACGCCGGGCTTGTTATGGGTGATATAAATTTTAGGGTGATGCTGCAATTTTTTCAAATCACGCGCCAACACTTGCGGCGTATAATGTTTTGCGAGCTTGCCAAGCGCTTCATCTTTGTCTTCAAAGGCCGTTTCAACAATAATAAAATCAAGGCGCGGTCGCTCATTTAAAGCACTCCAAAGTATATCGTTGACACTGGTATCACCGCTAAAGGCAAACGCCCCTGCATCCGATTCAACGTAATAACCGACGGCAGGTACCGAATGTATTACCGGCAGCATACTGATGCGGCGACCGTCTATTTCAACCACATCGCCAACGGCCATTTCCTCATAGCGAAAAACAGGGTTGTCTGCAGTGGGCAAAACAGAGAAATCCGGCCAAATGACATTATTAAAAATATGTGCACGCAACGCAGCCAACGTTACAGCCTGCCCATGGATAATAATTGGTGTGGAGATAACGTCAAAAATACTATCAAGCAACATCGGGATAAACGCAATGTGATCAAGATGCGAATGCGTGATAAAAATATGGCGGATATGGGACATTTCCTCAAGCGAAAGATTACCCACGCCACTGCCGGCATCGATCAATACGTCATGATCCAACGCCAACGAAGTCGTACGTCGGTCTCCTCCAATACCACCGCTGCAACCTAATACCCGCAGCCTCATAACTCCCTCACAAACCATATATCCACTATTACCTTGCTAGCGGCAAAAAAAGTGCCTACTTGCCAACATTCATCACAAATTGTGACAATATTGTGAATTTTTTAGCGAATTCTGCTAATACAGCCAGCTGACCGACCGTCAATTGCGTAATAGTACGCAATAGCGCTACTCAACACAGCAATCTATCGCTAGAATAGACCCTCTATGAACAGTAATCCTTCGCTCCACCTCCAATCGTGAGCTCGTACATCACGATAATAAGCATCGTCGCGATCGGGCTATATTTAACGTCTGGCGGGCTCTTAGGTGCACGCCTGGCAAAAGGTGCCTCGATTTCGACCGACAGTCCAAAAATCGCTCTGCTTGGGCCTGGCATCATTGCCGTAATCTTACATGGCGTTGTGCTTCATCACTCACTGATTACTGATGCAGGACTCAACCTTGGTTTTTATAACGCAGTCTCACTGCTGTTGTGGTTTATTGCGCTGCTATTACTCCTTGCCTCATTCAAAAGCCCAATAGAAAACATTGGCATTGCCTTACTGCCACTCGCAGCACTTGCATTAGTACTAGAAAGGTTTCTGCCATCCGATCATGTGCTTGGTAGTGATATCGCAATGGGGCTTGGTGTTCATATCCTAACTTCCTTGCTCGCCTATGCCGTGCTAACGCTTGCTGCTGTACAAGCGATTTTAGTTGCGATACAGCATAAGCATTTGCACAACCGTCATCCCGGCGGTTTTGTTCGCGCCCTACCACCACTCGAAACAATGGAATCGCTGTTATTCCAAATGATTAGTGTTGGCATTGTCTTGCAAACAACTTCGTTGCTAAGTGGATTTATATCTTTGGATGATATGTTCGCTCAGCATCAAGTGCATAAAACCGTCTTTGCACTAATTGCCTGGTGTATATTTGCCATTCTATTGTGGGGTCGCTGGAAATATGGCTGGCGCGGACGTATTGCCATTCGTTGGACTCTAGTCGGATTTGTCGCACTGCTGCTGGCGTACATCGGCAGTAAATTAGTACAAGAAATTGTGCTCGGCCGTTAGATCCTGCCTACTCTGTTCAGATCACAATATTTCCACACAAAATCTAATCAATGGGATATGTAACAATCGGAACCCCCTCGCATGAATGAGCTATCGATCAACATACTGCTTATCATTCTTGTCGTGCTTATTATTCTCTCAGCCTGCTTTTCAGGCTCGGAGACTGCCATGATGAGCGTTAATCGCTATCGCTTGCGCCACCTCAGCAATGCAAAAATACCGGGCGCACGTCGTACTGCTGAGCTACTCGATCGCCCAGACCGTCTAATCGGTTTTATTTTACTGGGCAATAATCTCGTTAATTTTACCGCTGCATCTATCGCTACTGTAATCGTTGTTCGACTCTACGGCGAAGGGGCAGTATTGCTCGCAACTGTGGCGCTTACCATCGTAGTTTTAATTTTTGCAGAACTGACGCCTAAGACACTCGCCATTCTTCACCCTGAAAAAATCGCCTTTCCCGCTGCGTTTATCATTAAACCCTTATTAAAAATCACCTACCCTATTGTTTGGGTCATCAACACTATCGCCAATAACATACTTGCGTTATTCGGTATCTCTGCGCAATCAAGCCAGCAAGAAAATCTTAATAGCGACGAACTGCGCACCGTGGTCAACGAAGCCGCGGCCTTGATTCCACAACGTCACAAAAAAATGCTTATCAACATACTCGACTTAGAAAAAGTCAGCGTGAATGACATCATGATACCGCGCAATGAAATCGTTGGTATCAACCTCAACGATGATTGGAAGGAGATTGTCGAAGACCTAAAGCACTCGGAACATACACGCATGCCTGTTTATCGTGACACCATTGAAGATATCGTCGGCTACATCCATGCACGCAACCTACTGACCATGCTAGATTCGGAATCAGGTCGCGAAGCATTTGAAGCCGCCATCCGATCACCGTATTTCGTCCCTGAGGGAACACCTCTTAACACGCAACTATTGAACTTCCAACGTGAGAAGCGCCGCATAGGCTTAGTGGTCGACGAATACGGTGACATTCAAGGCTTAGTGACCCTTGAAGACATTCTTGAAGAAATTGTCGGAGAGTTCACCACCTCTCGTGGTAGCACCATCGCTGAAATTCAAAAACAAGAGGACGGCAGCTATATTCTTGAAGGCAGTGTCACACTGCGCATGCTAAATCGTATTCTTAGCCTTCAACTTGATACCAGCGGCCCCAAAACACTCAACGGCTTAATACTCGAAACCCTAGAATCAATACCAGAACGTGGCACCAGCGTATTAATTTCAGGACACTCGATGGAAATCAAACAGACAAAAGATAATGTCATACGGGTCGTTCAGTTACGCCCTTACATTAAGCAACAGTAACTAAATTTTTCCTTCCATAACTCGATTTTTGCCGGCACGTTTGGCATCATACAATCCTTGATCTGACGCTGACACTAATAAGGTGCCATCTTCCATACTCAGCGGTACCAATGCTGCGTAACCTACACTCACCGTAATATGATCCGACATTTTTGAATGTTCGTGGGTCAGCTCAAGCACATCGATGGCCGAACACAAGGTTTCGGCCACGATGCGCGCGCCTTCCATGTTGGTCGCCGGAAGAATTGCAACAAACTCTTCACCGCCATAACGAGCAATAAAGTCTGACGGGCGCCGTAGTGAATGACTGAGCGCCTGCGCAACTTCTCGCAAACAGGTATCGCCCATTTGATGACCATAATTATCGTTATAGGGTTTGAAATAATCAATATCGAGTAACACGACAGCAAGGCTGGTACGTTCACGCAAGCCACGCTGAGTCTCTTCCGCCAACCTTTCATCAAAATAACGACGGTTAGCGACTCCGGTCAAACCATCGATAGAAGATAAATGCTTTAATTGTGCATTGCTGCGCTCGAGGTCATGCTTAAGTTTACGTAACTCGCGATAGGCTTCGTCACGTTCAAGTAAACTTAAATAACCTCTTGAATGAGCACGAATACGTGCTACCAGTTCTATTTGGTCCGGCAGTTTTACAAGATAATCAATCGCACCGGAACTAAAGGCGCGGCTTTTATCGTGAGAATCCTCGTTAGAGGACAACACGATAATCGGAATGTTGCGTGTTTGTGGGTGACCACAAAAAAACTTAACCAACATAATGCCATCCATATCAGGCATTACCATATCTTGTAAAATAACAGTAGGCCTGACCCTTTGTGCCATATCGATTGCTTGCTTGGGATCCTGGCAATAGTGAAACTCAATATCATCGTGATCACCCAACAAACGCCGCACACCTTCAGCAATTATCGGTTGATCATCAACCAACAGGACAACTGGATTGCTATGCTTATTACGCAACGACGGTAGCGATACAACTTCTTGCTCTTCTTCTGAATTTTGGCTGGGAACACTCATCGTCAAATTGCCTTACGCAGTCCTATTTCGATAAGATGTGCCAGCAATGTTGGCGCAACACGGTCTAGTGGCAATATGTCAATCACTGCTCCTGCTTCAATTGCAGCCTTTGGCATGCCAAACACTGCGCAACTGGCTTCATTTTGAGCAATAGTATAGTGTCCAGCGCGATGCAAACCTAACATGCCCTTGGCGCCATCTCGGCCCATGCCAGTTAACATAACGGCAATAACGTCACCACGCCAATTACTGGCAACGCTTTCAAAAAATACATCAACCGATGGTTGATAGGCATGCCACTCTTCAACTTCGTCGTAACGGAACAAACCCATCTCATCAATAGCGAGGTGCTTATGCGCATCGGCAATATAAACCTGGCCAACACGCGGCCGTTGTCCTGCCTCTGCCAGCCGCACCTTAATAAGGCAATTTTTGTCTAACCACTGTGCCAACTCACGCGAAAAATTAGCATCAATATGCTGCACAACGACTACTGGCGCTACAATGCTCTGTGGCAGATTCGATATCACGGTTTCTAACGCGTTGGGGCCACCAGATGATGCGCCAATCACGATCAATGGATTGCCCCGATGAGGCCTTGAGCAATTGGCTGCCAACTGTTGCGTACTTTTTAATTCGTCTGCGGCCTCGTAGGACGATAATCGGTGAAGCATATCGACCTTGCGCAAAAATTCATCAACATCAGTTGTACCGTGGCTTGAGCTTAAAACCGGTGTCTTAACCGCATCGCGCGCACCCGCACCCATGGTTTCAAAAACTAACGCTGCATTAGCATCCAAAGAACTCGTGACAACTAAAATTGGGCATGGGCACTGCGCCATAATTTGGCGAGTGGCCTCAGCGCCACCCATCACGGGCATCACCATATCCATTAATATTAAATCGGGTCGATCAACGAGACACTTCTCGATTGCTTCAGCACCGTTTTTAGCCATCCACGCAACCTCGTAACCAGGATGGTCAGCGACCACGCGGCGCAAGCACTCCGCTGCCATCATCATGTCATTAACTATTGCGATTCTCATGCGGCGACCTCGCCGATCAAATCGACGACGGCGTTACGCAGCGTGTCATCGTGAAAACTCCCTTTCGTAAGATAAAAATCGGCGCCCGCTGACAAACCACGCTCACGATCATCATCTCTATCCTTATAAGAAACTATCACTACCGGCATGCCGCTATAGCGCGAGTCAGCTTTTATTTGCTCAAGCAATTCAATGCCATTCATCCGCGGCATATCAACATCAGTAATAACTAATTCATAGCTCCTCTTGCGCAAACTGTCCCAGGCATCCAGGCCATCGACCGCGACATCTACTACATAACCACAACTTTGCAGTAATTTACGTTCAACCTCACGTACTGTCATTGAGTCATCAACGACGAGAATATGCTTATCCTTATTCTGACCAGGCGCAACAGTGCCACGTACACTTTCGATACTTACCACATCAGCACCAAAGATTTTGGCGATACTGTGCAACATACCTTCGACATCAAAAATTAAACTCATACGCCCATCATCAAGTGTTGCTGCAGCGGCAATGTCTTTAACCTCGCCTAAACGAGGGTCTAATTTCTGTACAGCAAGTTCGCGCTCACCAATAAATCGGTCCACAACAACACCATAGGAGCCATAATTATCGCCAACCACAACAATTGACAATAATTTTGAGTCCACCGTACTGCCAGCCAAACCAAGAATTTGCGTAGCCGGAATTAAACTAATATTACGATCCTCTGCAACGAAATAAGGTTGCCCTGATAAAGTTTGCAGTGAGTCGGCATCAATTTTCTCAACACGCTCGATACGTGATAATGGAAATGCATAGGCTTCGCCTTCAATCTCAACCAATAATGCACGGATCACTGATAACGACAAGGGCAATTGAATCTGCAATTGAAAGCCCTGACCAGGTCGGTTGCGTATACGAACAACACCGTTCATCTCTTTAATTACCGTCATTACGGTATCCATGCCCACACCGCGACCCGATATTTCTGTTACGGCATCACGCGTGCTAAACCCTGGCAAATACAAAAACTCCAGCAATTCAGCTTCACTCAGTGTTGATGCCATCGCTTGATTGGTTAATCCACGCCTAACAATACGGCTACGCAGACTCTCAACATCAACACCCCGCCCGTTGTCTTTAACGATAATTGATAGCATGCCTGCGCTATGAGAAGCACTCAGTTCTATCGTGCCAATTGCGGATTTTCCGGCTTGTTCACGTTCCTGAGGAGACTCAATGCCATGATCCACAGCATTGCGCAAAATATGATCAAGAGGTGACTTAATACGTTCGAGTACTTCGCGATCAACCTGCGTTTTTAATCCCTGAATCTCAAGCTTCACCTGCTTACCTAAGTCACGCGCAATATCGCGAAGCGTTCGCTGCATGCCGGTCACACCTTCGGCAAACGGGCGCATACGGCTGCTAATCACTTCACGATGAAGGTTTTCTGCAATCGTGCAACTGCGACGATCAAACTGTTCTAACTCATCAATACGACCCGTCAATTCACTTCGATATTGGTCGGCAGATTCTTGTGCGTCACGTAACATAGATACCAACCTGGGTGGCACACCTTGCTCAACCATTTTCTCGCGCAAACGATCTAACCGTGTAATTAACTTACCTTGCTGATGCTTTAACCGAATAACCGACTGTGTATACGGAGCAAGGCGCTTAGATTCAACCAAACTTTCACCGGCAATACCCAGCAGGCGATCGAAACAAACCGAGCTAACCCGTATCGATAAATCACCTCCAACATTACTTGGGACAGATGAGGACTTAGTCACTACAGCGTCTGTCTCACCAAGCGAACAATGATCACTTGTGGAGGGCAACTCTAATGCTCGGGGAATTATCACATCAGAAGCGACTATTGACTGTGGCACAACTGGATCGATTAGCTCTGATTTTTCATTGATCTCTTCATGCTGAACCATCGGCGCAACGTGCGTTGCATCCTGTTGCCCAACTTGGGAATTAACAGGCGATACACCATCTTTATTATCAACTGAGGTGGCGGCAACGAGATAAGCTTGGCTATCCTTAACATTCTCATTTATGTTATTTTGATTCCTCTCCAACCAACCAGACAAACCACCCTCATTTAGATTTGCAATTTGCTGAATCAAATCAAGGCAACGTAAAAAATGATCAACATGTCGGGATTCTAATACCAGCTTTTCATCTTGCGCTGCGACAAAACAATCTTCCATCGCGTGAGCAATCGTCACGACAGGTAAAATATCTACCATCCGCGCTGCACCCTTAATGGAATGTGCTGCGCGCATCAACTCTTCCAGTTGATGCTGCTCAGCGCCGTGCTCAATCTGTAATAAACCCTCGGTTAACACACCAATCTGAGTTTCGGCTTCAACCCGAAACAATTCGAGCATTGAAAAACCGGCCAAGCTATTTTCGCTGTCACTCATAGCAAACAACCATTACATGCCTTCACCAATGCTTCGCCATCCAAGCAACCCACATCATGTCCCAAGTATGTGGTGACACCCATAATCAATTTTTCACCGCTCGCCGCTGACGCCGCAGGCACTTCACGCATGGCGTCAGCGGCAATACGCATCAGTCCTTGAACTTGCATTACCGAAAAAACAAATACCTGTTCATCATGCTCAATCACAATACAACGCCGATGATCATGCTTGCGAGTATATTCCTCAGTAATACCCATTAAACCCTCTAAGCTAATCCACGGCACCAATTGTCCGTATAGGCTCATCAAACCTCTTAGAATGGATTGATTACGATGAGGAATACGATGGGTCGCACCCATCTCACTGATCTCCCTGATCATGCCAGTAGCAACGGCAAGCCACTCATTACCAAGCCTAAACGCAGTGTAAGAGTTACTGTTCGCCACACTCGGGGCAACCTGAACACTCTTATCTTCAGCCCAATCACTGACATACTCGATATTCGCTGCACTTTCAAACAATCGCCTGCCTGCCTGAGCAAAGACATCACAATTTCGACAATGGATAACCTCCTGCAAACGCGGACAACGGGGAGTTTGCTGCCCCCACACGCCGTTTTGATTCCAACAATCTTCGCCACTCGCAGTCACCAACGGTGCTAACGCATAAGGGTCCATGTGCGTAAGACGCTCCATTACGACACCAACCTTGAACGCAATCTCTCAATTCTCTGCGTCAAGGAGGAAAATAGCGCTTTATCATCAAGCTGATGCGCACACTCCATGAGCTGCTTCAACGCCTCAATATGAGCAGGATCCAGATACATTACTTTTTGATAGAGCGTTTTGGCTGTCAGCCAGTCATCTTTCATACGAGAAATAGTTGCCAATAGATAGAAACCACGCACAGTCAGTGGTGCCATCTCTACCGCGCTCTGACAAAGATAGCGCGCAGCGACCAAGTCGCCGGATTCAATAAGTTGTTCCGCTTGATGTAAAAAACGACTCACAATAGCGCCATCATTTTGGTCAGGTCGATCATGAATAATCTCAGCAGGACTCCGATCCCGCGACTTCGCTCGAGCTATTTCATGATCACGCCGGGTAAAAACAAATGCGCCTTTGTGCTTAACGGGTGCTAACTCTTCAAGACGTAAAACTGAATTAACCTCAGCATGCCCGACAAAAAAAACACCGCCAGGAATCAAGCTATTAACTAGCGACTTGCAAACGTGAAGCTGTGTTTCCTGCTCAAGATATATCAGCAAATTTCGACAAAAAACCATATCGTAGCGGTTATGGCTTAACAAAGAATCCGCCTCAAGAATATTGCCTTGGCGAAAATTAACCATTTGTCGTATTTCGTCGCTGAGGTAATAAAGGCTACCTTGGTGGTCAAAGAAACTTTTATAGGTCTCGTCCTCATCACCACGAAACGAATTTTCCCGATAAATGCCTCGACGAGCGGTCTCAACACATCGACCACTAATATCAAACGCGTCAATATTGACCAAATCAACAGGCAAACCGATACGTTTTAATACCATGGCAATGGAATAAGGTTCCTCGCCAGTTGAGCAGGGGAAACTCAAAATATTTAGCCGCCGCTCACCACGCTTATCCAGCCAATCATTCGTGACATATTGAGCTAAATACTCGAATGGAGTTCTATCACGAAAAAACCAGGTTTCCGGAACAATGATTTCTTCTATAAGCAACGCCAGCTCACCACCACCACTTTTCTCAAGATAGGTAATATAGTCATCAGTCGAGGCATTACTTGTTTGCATTTGGCGCAAATGCACCGCGCGATCGATACCACACGTGCCGACCTTGAAATAATCAAGCCCGATTGCCGACTTCACTAACTCGTATACAGTCGACTTATCCATAAACGATAGCCAATAAAATCATTATGATAATGGTTAGGCAACTTCAAGCGAAGAATCAACTGAAAATAAATAGCGATGCACTTCATCAGGTAAAATACGCTGGCTATCTAAGCAATGAATGGTGCCATATTTATCTTCAAATAAATTGCCATGACTAAAACCAGCAGCCTCGCCAACCGAAACAGCACGTAGCGCGCCATCCTCAATCTTACGGGTCTCCGTCACGCCTTCGGCAATCAAACCAAGCCATTTACCTTGCTGCTGATCACGCATATAATTAACAACGAGAATGCGTGTACTCATGACCTTAATCGCATCCCTACCGCACGCCATACGACAAAAATCAACAACAGGGACCAGCACACCTCGATAGCAGAAAATGCCATTCAAATACTCAGGCGCACCAATGACTCGCTTGGTCTCCAGGATTGGCAATACTTCTACTACATCGCATGCCGAAATTGCATAGCGCTGGCCATCAACATGAAAGACCAAATAAAGCATACTTACGTGCTCACTTTAAAGCGTGACACGCCACCTTGAAGACCTTGAGCTGCATCATTAAGCCTTTCGATAGTAATGGTCGATTGACGAATGGAATCTAAGGTTTGCTGAGCAGCATCATTTAGGTGAACAATCGTCTGCTTGATCTGATCCGCACCTTTAGACTGAAATTGCATTCCTTCATGGACATCTTCAAAGCGCGGCGTCAGCTTCTGAACCTGCTCAATAATATGCACCAACTGACCGCTAACCTTACTCATATCATCAACACTGCTACGTACTTCTTCAGAGAATTTATCAACACTCATCACACCTGCTGATACCGCCGCTTGCATCTCCTTAACCATCTGTTCGATATCAAGTGTTGCGACCGCAGATTGATCAGCTAATCGACGTATTTCAGTTGCAACAACTGAAAAACCAACACCATATTCCCCGGCCTTCTCCGCCTCAATTGCGGCATTCAACGACAGTAAATTAGTTTGATCGGCCACTTTAGTAATAGTGGTCACCACACTATTAATGTTGCTGGCTTTTTCGCTCAGCACTTCCAATTTCGAACCAATCGTTTCAGATGCTTTAACCACACGCAGCATAGTTGACTCCATGTGTGTTAATAATTTCTGGCCTTCAGTTGCCGATTTTGCCGTACTATCAGCCACGCTAGATACGCCATCCATCGTGTTCAGCAACTCTTTCGAGGTGGCAGATATCTCAGTTGCCGTAGCGGCAATATCGTTTACTGTCGTCGCCTGTTGAGCAATCGTCACTTCCTGCTGCTTCGACGTCGCAGCAATTTCAGTCGCAGAAGATGATACAGCAATGCCGGAATGTTGTACTTGCGCAACCAAGTCATTGAGATTGTCGAGCATAGTTTGTACACCGCGCGCCATATCCGACATGCTATCACTGCCACCAATATCAATACGGCCCGTTAGGTCGCCATTGCCCGCACGGCCGACAACCAATGAGATATCCTCAACTTTATTTCTCAATGTTTCAATGTGCGTTTCTCGTTCTTCCATCAACGACCCCAAACCGTTAATCATCAACTGTAATCCACGCCCTAGCTCGCCAATGGAATCATTAGAATCAAAGGTAACCTTACCTGTTAAGTCACCGCCAGCCGCCATATTGACAACTTGCAATAACTCATCGACCTTCCCGCGCATATCATTAGATGATGCAGATTCCTTATCAATCATATCGTCCATGTTGTCCGTTATTTCGTTGAATGCCGAAGACAGCTTACCAATCTCATCGCTGCCGTGCACAGGAATTCGAATGCTGCGATCACCCGCTTGCCGTGCGCGTAATACTCTGATAATTTCACAAAATGGCCCGCTCAACCAACGGCGCAGACCTAACAATATTAAGGCAATCCCCGCAATTAAGAGAACTAATGAAGCAATGATAATATAAGTCGTGTCTTCCTTAACCGCTTTATCAAGTTCGGCTAAGGAAAACTCGACACGAATAGCGCCATTGACAGTGCCTGGCGCAACGTTATGACATGCCAAACAATCAACCCCATTATTATCATTGGTAGCAAGAAAGGGGGTCAGCACAATAAGTTCACGGCCCGATTCTTTATTATCAATTTGTAGAATCTCCTCACCCGCCAACGCCCTTCGATCCAACTCGTCCCGCGGCAACTCAGACCCATCGGGCAAACCAGGGCCATATTGCTGGGTCACCGAATCTCCACGCAAAACACGCGCGTCAATGACACCAGGCCGTTTAATAATTTTTTTACGTAAAATATCGCGCTGACCCATGGTGCCGGTAAGCATCATGGTATTAAGACTATCGAAATAAAAGTGAGTGATTTCTTTGGCGTGATTTTCTGCCATAGAAAGCATGCGCTCTTTCTCGTTTTTCACAAAAAACGAAGTGATCGTAATAACAATAACAATAAACACCAAGGCCACCATCAGCCCAAGCTTGACTGTCACCGATAATTTACTGTAGTAACCTTGTGAGTCCTTATTTATTACCACCAGCCGATCCCATTAGTTGTCATACAATTACCGCTTCGCATGCATCAATGCCTTCTGATTAATATGCGAACAGCCCATTTCACGGTCAAGAAACAATTAGATAACCGTGACCTCAGTGTAATCAACGGCCGCGACGTCAATTTCTTTAAAAGAATACAACTAACCCACGAAGCAGAAGGAGCCTAGACTTATCGCCAGAATGGCTAAGCTGACATTCATGAAATAACGCTTTTTTTACGCGAATATGCTATTGTTCGCTCTTTCAGAGACTAGATGTGCGCCGAGTGTATTGCGCTAGACTACGTACGATAATCCCTTCCATGATTGTATCCCTGATGCAAGACACCCCACCATTGCTCCTTAATAGATATACCGACTAAACGCACACCATGACTGTCAAGAAAAATTTTTCGGGACGATTAGGCAAAAATAACCCCTTTTTAGGCGAAAATAGCCGAGAAACGTGGATATTAGACAATATTCGCAATGCAGTTTTTGAGCTAGACGCCCAAGGTTGCTTTACTTTCCTTAATCGAGCCTGGAGCGAACTAACAGGGCATTCGAATAGCCAAACAAAAAATCACTCGCTGGGCGAGTATATTCACCCTGATGATCTAGCGCCCTATCAGGTCATGATCAACCGCATAATTGACGCTGAAGATGATCATGTCAGCCGCGAAATCCGCCTATTGTGTAAAGATGGCAGCAGCCTCTGGGTCGCGCTCTCGCTCGACAGCAAAATGACCGAAAATGGTAAAGCATTATTTGGCTCCATTACCAGCGTTGAGAAACACCACATTCGCAATCAATCGCCCGGATACCCGACCGCACACGACACCGTAACGGGCGCCTATAACAGACACTATTTTGAACGCGACCTACAAGACCAAATTAACACACTATCAACACAGCTTAACCCCCACGGACTCCTCTATCTTGAGCTGCGAAACTTCAAGCTAATCAATCAAGCGCTAAGCCATAGCGACGGCGACATCGCACTTAAAGAAATTACCGAGCTATTATCGTCATGCCTCAAAGGCAACGACTTAGTCTGCCGCATGGGAGGTTATGAATTCGCTTTATTCTTGCACTCAAGAACTGAAACAGAAACCAATGCCATCGCAGATGAAGTATTAAAGAGACTTTCCAGCTATCGTTATAGCCGCGAACCCTTTAGCTTTATCGTCAGCGGTAATATCGGTGTTCGCCTCATCGACAGCAGCAACATTAGCGCAGACCAATATATTTCGGATGCCGTACAAGCCACTGCCATCTCAAAAAAATTCGGCCGCAATCACAGCCACCTGTTTACGCAAGAAGATAGCGACTCCCACCCTTCCCACGGCTGCGATTGGAATCACCGTATCCACAAAGCCATCGAGCAAGATCGTTTAGAGCTTTATCTGCAACCTATTCGCGCAATTGACGATCACGTCATCAATCATTACGAAGCGCTACTCAGACTTATCGATGAAGAGAGCGGCGAAATCATAAAACCCGAATTGTTTATCGATGCTATCGAACGTTCCGGCGCCATAGTCGATGTCGACCGCTGGGTCATCAACAACGCAATAAAATTGCTTAGCCAACATCCACAAATCCATCGACTTGCCATCAACTTATCAGCGCACGCTTTTGAGAATGCAGAACTGCACACACTCATTCACTCACAGCTAAAACATTTTAACGTAGCACCACAACG
>NVRQ02000134.1 GCA_002400905.2 Gammaproteobacteria bacterium
AACGATGGGCAGGAAGGTCATACAAATGAGCATCGGTTAATACTGCAAAGGTAAAAGGTTTGATTTTCGAACTTGCTGATGCAACACCACCCAAGCCAATCATGCTTGATGCAGTCGGGGCAAACGTACCAGCTACTATGCTAGCCGCCGCACCCTTCGAGGTTACACCTAGAAAGTTACGTCTTGATATTTTTTCCATGCCTTCTCTCCTCTCACTAGCTGAAAATACTACCGCTACTTTTTGTATTATTTCGTTACCACCAAAAACTGGCTAAGCGATTTAATACTTATTATGCGCCGAGCTTTTCTACCAATGGTTAAGGTTGGTTTATTATCACGCCAATCAGGATAGCACTATAACTGTGCCTACCTATTTGACGAACCGCCCAAGCCAAAAACCTCTAGGGCTGGACTCAGACCGGGCTATATAAACACGTTCGAATTCATTTTTCAAACAAATCAAACGTAAGATAACTTTAATACTTCAGCTACAGGCTTTTCCACATCTAGCCATACCTAAACATTGGCCAACACAAGCTCAGTAAGCAATTGAAAAGTATATGATTCTGTTGTGCTGAAATTCAGTAACGAGTGACGTCGATTAAAACCGTGAAAAATCAAAAATATAGTTCGTAGTCGACACTCTTACAATGTTGGCTGAATTTAGCCTTAATGGCATATCTTTTGCCGATCAAAGCAAAGAGAGAAAACACCCATTATCGAACGTAAAGAAGTAAACTGACCTTGTGTTCAAGAACCCATATCAGTCTTAAACAATAATTAACGCAGCGATTTGCAATAATTAATTAAACCATTAGTCGATACATCATGGCTCTCTACATCACTCGATGCCTGCAATTCCGGCAAAATAGCTTTAGCAAGCTGCTTACCGAGCTCAACACCCCATTGGTCATAGGAATTGATATCCCACATAACACCTTGCACGAAAATTTTGTGCTCATACATCGCAAGCAGCGCGCCCAGGGTTTGCGGTGTCAGCTTCTTATATAAGATGGAGTTGGTGGGTCTATTGCCGGTAAAGGCTTTATGTGGCACTAAAGCCTCGATTTCATCTGAGCTCATTCCAGAATCTGTCAACTCAGTACGCACCTGGTCTGCTGTCTTACCCAACATCAACGCTTCCGTTTGCGCAAAGTAGTTCGACAACAGTATATCGTGATGCTCACCAATCGGATTATGGCTTTGTGCGGCGGCAATAAAGTCCGCAGGAATCACCCGTGTGCCTTGGTGAATTAATTGATAAAAGGCATGCTGACCATTAGTCCCAGGCTCACCCCAGATCACAGGGCCAGTGCTATACCCTACAGGACTGCCATCACGACAGACACCCTTGCCGTTACTCTCCATATCACCCTGCTGAAAATACGCAGAAAAACGATGCATATATTGATCGTAAGGCAGAATCGCACAAGTCTGAGCACCAAAAAAGTTGGCATACCAGACTCCTAGCACAGCCAATATCACTGGCAGGTTTTTATCAAATTCAGTCGTGCGAAAATGCTCGTCCATATCATGAGCGCCTTGCAGCAAGGCCTCATAATCATCCATGCCAATGTACAGAGCTATCGATAAACCAATGGCGCTCCACAAAGAATAACGGCCACCAACCCAATCCCAAAACTCGAACATATTGTCGGTATCAATACCAAAGGCAGCAACTGCTTTGGCGTTCGTAGACAACGCAACAAAGTGCTTGGCTACCGCTGCATCATCTTTGAGCGAGGCGAGCAACCAGTCACGTGCTGACTGCGCATTAGTTAAAGTTTCTTGTGTCGTAAATGTTTTCGAGGCAACAATAAATAAAGTCGTTTCGGGGTCAAGCGGCTTAATTGCTTCGACAACATGCGTGCCGTCGACATTAGAAACGAAATGCACGTTTAAACGCTGATGTCTATAAGGCTTCAAGGCCTCTGTCACCATCACTGGCCCAAGGTCGGAACCACCAATACCAATATTGACAACATCGGTAATAGCTTTACCAGTATGCCCTTTCCAATCTCCACTACGGACTGAATCGGTAAACCCACGCATCTTTGCCAACACCGCATTAACATCAGGCATAACGTCTTCACCATCAACCATAATGGGACGATTAGAACGATTGCGTAAGGCGACATGCAGCACAGCTCTGTCTTCGGTGATATTAATTTTCTCACCTGAGAACATCGCGTTAATACGTTCTTTTAAGCCACTCTCATCCACCGCTTTAAGTAACAGACCCATGGTCTCTTGCGTAATACGGTTTTTCGAGTAATCGAGTAAAATATCCTTGAAGTTCAAAGAAAACGTATTGAAACGCTGCGCGTCTTGCGCAAACAGATCACGCATGTGAACACCTGACATTTTGTCATGGTGCTCACTTAACAATGAATAAGAGGGTAGGTCGGTAAATTGTGGCATGGCTATTCCCTTAGCTAGCGAATCTGATTGACTCCGCGACTACGGCCCAGGCTTTCACCCAAGTCTGCGGACTCGATATCCAAGCCATGACGCCAAAACTGGTCATCACGCTCAAACAAACGATAAGTACCACGCGGCCCCCAACTTCCTGCTGGATAGACATTAATAAAATCGCGCTCCATTGACCAAACTTTAATGATTGGATCAACAATACGCCATGCCCATTCAACTTCGTCATAACGTAAAAACAATGAATGATCGCCTTTCATAACGTCGAGTATTAATTCTTCGTAAGCATCGGAAGAACTCTCACCTTCATTAGTAAAACTAGCATCAAGACTAATGCTGCGCGTTTTCATTTCAAGGCCTGGCACTTTAGCCTGCATCTCCACCTTCATGCATTCGTGTGGCTGAATACCAAACATAAACCAATTCGGCTTTGCTCGTTCAACCTGCGTATTTCTAAACAGATGATGAGGAGGCGCTTTAAATCGCACACAAATCGCAGAACTTCCTTCTGCCAAACGTTTACCTGTGCGCAGATAAAATGGTACGCCTTTCCAGCGCCAATTATCGATATACAATTTAACCGCAGCATAAGTCTCCGTAGTGCTTTCTGATGGCACGTCAGGCTCATCAAGATACCCTTCTACCGCCTGACCATCAATTGTCCCTGACGCGTATTGGCCACGAAATGCATGCGCATGCACAGCATTATGCGGAATTTCTCTAACTGATTTCAGCACTTTAACTTTCTCATCACGCAATGATTCAGGGCTCATATTGGGCGGCGGCTCCATAGCCACCAAAGCCAATAGTTGCATCAAATGACTTTGAACCATATCACGCAGTGCGCCTGCATTTTCATAGTAAGAAGCACGACCACCGACACCTAGCGTCTCTGAATGGGTAATCTGCACATGATCAATATTTTCACGGTTCCATAATGGCTCTAACATCAAATTAGCAAAGCGCGCCACCAAGACATTTTGCACCGTTCCTTTACCCAAGTAATGGTCAATACGGTAAATTTGGCTTTCTTTCAAATGCTTACCTAATGAACGTTGTAGCGCTTGCGCACTCAACAAGTCATAGCCAAACGGTTTTTCAATCACTACTCGACGCCAACCATTTCGCTCATCCAACAACTTGGCTTTACCCAAATGCCCGGCAACCGTACTAAAATCAGCGGGACGAATAGACATATAAAAAACAATATTATTCGAATAGTCTGCTTTGTCTTTAAATAATTTAGCTAAGTTGGTGAATGACTCCGCCTCACCATGGTCACCAATAAAACAGCCCACTCGCTTAAGAAATCTTTTCAAGACCGCTTCGTCAACGCCCTTGCCGTATTTGTCACGAATCATTCCTTCAACATTTTTTGTCCATGATGAGGTATTGTCTTGTTCACGAACAAAACAAATCACCACCATGCCATCTGGCATACGGTTATTGAGATCAAGCTGATATAAAGACGGCAACAACTTTAAGCGCGCAAGATTACCCGCTGCGCCAAAGATCACTACAGAGCACGTTCCTTCCATTACTACTCTCCTTTAGCTTTTCATTTCGTGGCCACCAAATGCATTACGCATTAGTGACAACAAACGATTGGCATAACCCTCAGAATCTTGACTAACAAAACGCATTTGCAACGCTGCCATAATGACTGGTGCTGCAACACCCTGCTCAATCGCTTCGATTGCGGTCCAACGGCCTTCGCCGGAGTCTGTCACAACGTCAGAGACCTTACTCAAATCTGGGCCGCTCGCTAAGGCTTCAGCAGTTAAATCTAGCAACCAACTCTGTACTACAGACGAGTGTCGCCAAAGTTCAGTAATCGCCGCCAAGTCTAAATTATAAGATTCACGCGATTTTAAGATAGCCAAGCCTTCTGCATAAGCCTGCATCATGCCGTATTCAATACCGTTATGAATCATCTTGGTATAGTGACCCGAGCCAACAGGACCAACATGCGACCAACCGCGGTCAGCCGCAGGCGCTAAAGCTTGCAACGCCGGCTTCATGATATCGGCAACCCAGTCCTCGGCTCCAACCATTAAACAATAACCGTTTTTCAAACCCCAGACACCACCAGAAGTACCAGCGTCCATAAAACCGATACCGTGCTCGGCAAGCATAATGCCGTGACGTTCACTGTCATGGAAATTGGAGTTGCCACCGTCGACGATCACATCGCCTTCGCTAAGCATAGGAATAAGCGCTTGGAGTTGCTGCTCAGTAATCTCGCCTGCTGGCAACATCAACCAAACAACTTTAGGGCCTTCTAGCTTAGCAACAGCATCTTCTACCGAGCTAGCGGCGATCATGTCGTGACTTCCTGCAATCTCAGTTACAACTGATTCATCACGATCATAACCAACAACTTCATGACCTCCTTGACATAAACGGCGTACCATATTACCGCCCATCTTCCCTAATCCTATCATTGCAAGCTTCATAATCGTTCCCCCCCTGGAATTCGATATCACGTGAACACAATAGTCACGTATAGTGTTTAATCGGATAAAAATAGCGCAACTTTAAATTTAAGCACCAAAGACTTAAGTACCAGAAATAAATGACATTTTTTCAATTTCACCACCTCCTTATGAACGCGACGGTGTCACAAGACTTCAAAATCACACTAACCTTGCATGCTTAAAACCTTATTTGCCGCGAGTGAAGCGCATCCATTAATAAAGACCGGCGGCCTCGGCGACGTTGCTGGCGCGCTGCCAATCGCCCTACAAAAAAGCGGCACCGATATCAGGGTGGTACTACCCGCCTACCGCAAAGTGCTAGAAAAAGCCGGTCGGCTGGAACTGGTCAGCAGTCAGCTCGATTCTATACCACCCACTGTACGAATCCTAGAAGGCAGATTACCCAACACCAATATACTCTTATGGTTGGTCGATGCACCTACACTATTTGACCGTAGCGGCGAACCTTATAGCGATACCAGCGGTGAAGACTGGCCTGACAACGCATTACGCTACAGCACTTTTAGCAAAGTAGTAAGCGCTATCGCCAACGACAAAGCAAAACTCAATTGGCGCCCCGATGTAGTGCATTGCAATGATTGGCAAACTGGCCTTGTTCCCGCTTTGCTTTCGCTGGAAAAACAGCGACCAGCCACCATTTTCACCATTCATAACATGGCCTACCAAGGCACTTTTGATTGGCAGCAGTTTAATCAACTCGACTTACCCAGTTCACTCTGGTCAGTCGAGAGCATGGAATTTTATAACCAGGTATCATTTTTAAAAGGCGGCATCATGCATAGTGATGTGGTCAATACCGTTAGCCCGCGCTACGCCAAAGAAATTTGTACCGCCGAATTTGGCTGCGGACTAGAAGGCGTTCTACAACAACGACAAGAACGCCTCAGCGGCATACTCAATGGCGTCGACTACGACGTCTGGGATCCACGTAACGACCCATTGATAGCACGCCAATACGACTACGGAATGTTCCGCTTCAAACGTCAAAACAAAGTCGCACTACAAAAGGAAATGGGCCTAGAAGTCGACCCAACCATCCCCATGTTAGGCCTGGTCGGGCGCATGGTTGACCAAAAAGGTATCGATTTAATTATCGATCTATTACCGAAATTGAGCCGACAAAGGGTACAATTCGTCTGCCTAGGAAGTGGCGTTAAAGCCTACGAGGAAGAAATTTCTCGTATCGTGGCACGTAATTCAGCAAAGTTTGCCTGTCATATTGGCTACAATGAGCAGCTAGCGCATCAAATTGAAGCGTCGGCAGACATCTTTTTGATGCCATCGCGCTTTGAACCTTGCGGATTAAACCAGATATACAGCCTCCGTTACGGCACTGCACCCATCGTTCACAACACCGGTGGCTTAGCAGATACCGTCACTGACGCAACCAAGGCAAATTTGCAAGCTGGCAAAGCCACAGGGTTTGTCTTCGAACAAGCAAGATTAGCGGATTTCGAGCGCACGGTGACACGCGCGCTGAATTTATTTGAACAACCACGAATGTGGAAAAAGCTCGTCAAGGCAGGCATGGCACAAGACTACGGCTGGGATATTAGCGCCAACGCCTATATCGAGCTGTATCACAAAGCATTAAAATACCGCGGCTAACCCCGCCTAACAAATAATTAAAGAACTTAACTATGAGTGATAAACAGCTACGTTCACGCGTCAAGCTATTCGGTAACCTGCTAGGTGATATCATCCGCGAGCAAGAAGGTCCGCGCGTACTCAAAGCCGTAGAAACCCTGCGCAAAGGGTTTATTCGTCTACGTGACGAAGAAAACCCAGAGAAACGTGAGCAGCTCAATCGCGTCATAAACCGCTTTGATGACAAAACACTCACCAACGTCATTCGCGCCTTTAGCACTTACTTCAAGCTAGTCAATATTGCTGAAGAAGCACACCAACATCGCGAACGTCGTACCCAAGTTAAAAAAGGTGGACCATTATGGAGTGGCTCATTTGAAGCAACCCTGCGCGAATTCCGCACCGACGGCATTAGCGCAGACGAAGTTCAGCACCTACTCAATCGCTTGCGCTTCATGCCTGTCATTACCGCGCATCCAACACAGGCCAAACGCCATACAATTATGGAGGCACTGCGCCGCATTTTTCTTCGTGCCGAGGACCTATCCGACACCCGACTTAGCCGTGAGCAACGTGCAGAAATCACTGATGAGCTGCACACCTTAATTGAAATTCTTTGGGCAACCGACGAGATACGGAGCTTTAAACCTACCGTCATCGATGAAATTAAAAACGGCTTATACTATTTTGAAGAAGGCCTGTTTGATGCGGTACCGTTAATCTATAGATATCTAGAAAAAAGCGTGCGTCGTAGTTATAGCGAAGGCAACATTACGGTACCGAGCTTCTTACGCTTTGGCTCCTGGATTGGTGGTGACCGCGATGGCAACCCATTTGTTAAACCCGAAACCACCGCAACAGCAACACGGTTACATTCGCGCTCCATATTACTGCAATATATCAAACGCATTTCAGCACTCAGTCGAGTCTTAACACATTCCAATGACCTAGCAAAACCGAGCCCAGAGTTTTGTGCCAGCCTAGCCAAAGATGAAATGCTCGCCGAGACAGTACTAAAGGAACGTGCTGACCGTTTTCGTAACGAGCCCTATCGTCGCAAACTGTACTTCATACGTTATAAGCTTGAAGGCAATTTAATTGAAATCAAGAGTAAACTCGAAAACAAAACCCTCTCCTCCAATGCCGCCTATAAAGATGAAGCCGAGTTTCTTGAAGAACTCAACACCATCCACGCCTCATTACATAGGCACAATGCCAGCAATATTGCTGATGCCGAACTCAAAGACCTCATTCGCCTAGTCGAAACCTTTGGCTTCTTCTTAATGCACTTAGATCTGCGCCAAGAATCAACACGTCACAGTGAAGCCATAGCAGAATTATTAAAAATAAAACATATTGACTACGATGCACTATCAAATGATGAACGCAGCGCTACACTAACCCAACTTATCAATGACGGCACCGACATTGTTTCCGGCAACGCGGCCCTCAGCGAGCCAACACAAGAGACCTTAGACGTTTTCCAAGTCATGGCTAACATGCGCAAAGAAGTCAGCATTCACGCCTTCGGTCATTACGTCATCTCCATGACACATAATGCCAGCCACGTACTCGAAGTAATGCTACTCGCACAACAAGCAGGCTTACTTGGAAAAACAAACAACGGCTGGTTCTGCCATATTTGCGTCAGCCCATTATTTGAAACCATTGAAGATCTGGAGCACATCCGCCCAGTCATGAGCGAGCTATTTGATAACCCCACCTATCGCAGCTTGTTAACTGCCTCAGGTAACCTACAAGAAGTAATGCTGGGTTATTCTGATTCCTGCAAAGATGGCGGCATACTCGCTTCCAACTGGCTGCTCTATCACGCACAACGTGAAATGACCGCATTGGCCGATGAACACGATATTCAATGTCGCTTATTCCATGGCCGTGGTGGCACCATCGGCCGTGGCGGCGGCCCTACTCACGAATCCATCTTGTCACAGCCTGCTGGCACAGTACACGGTGAAATTAAATTCACCGAACAGGGTGAAGTCTTATCCTATAAATACAGTAACGCTGAAACCGCTGTTTACGAAGTCACTATGGGTGTCACCGGCCTATTAAAAGCCAGCACCTGTTTAATACGTAAACCCGAACCCGACAATCAAGACAATCTCAAAGTCATGAGCGAACTCACCAAAATCGGTGAAGACTATTACCGTGACCTGACCGAAAAAACTGACGGCTTTATGGATTATTTCTATGAAGCGACACCGGTCAATGAAATCGGCATGATGAATATGGGGTCACGCCCAAGCCATCGCAAAAAAACAGTGCGATCTAAAGACTCAATTCGTGCTATTCCCTGGGTATTTGGCTGGGCACAATCACGCGCCACCCTGCCTGCTTGGTTTGGAGTAGGTAAAGCCTTGGAAGATTGGCATCAAAACGACCCAGCGCGTATTACCGAACTACAACGTATGTATAAAGAATGGCCATTCTTCAGCTCCCTACTCAGCAATATTCAAATGGCTTTATTTAAATCCAATATGATTATCGCGAAGGAATACACGAAGCTGGCACATGATCAAAATACAGCGCGCACTATTTTTGAGTCCATTAAAACCGAACACGATAGAACGGTGCGTAGCATTCTTAAAATTGCCCAGCACAATCACTTAATTGGTGACAACCCATCTCTCGCTTTATCGTTAGAACGCAGAAACCCTTATCTTGATCCGTTAAATCATATTCAGATTACGTTGATTCAGCGTTTTCGCGAATCAGATGAGAGCAGTGATGAAGCTAAGGAAATGTTGCATCCATTGTTACGGACGATTAATGCGATAGCGGCGGGAATGAGGAATACGGGGTAAACGCTTCTTTGCCTTCTCCCCATTGCGGGAGAGGGCGAGGGAGGAATGTATTAGGCTACCTGCGTGGGAATAAAACTCCCCACCTGCTTGATATCATTATTCTCGTCAAGATAAACAAGCTTCGGTTTAAAACCCACTAACTCAGCCTCTTCAAACTCAGCATAAGCACAAATAATCAGGCACTCACCTGGAGCAGCTCTATGTGCAGCCGCACCATTAACTGAAATGATCTTAGAACCCTTTTCACCGAGTATGGCGTAGGTTTGAAAACGCTCGCCATTAGTGACGTTATAGATCGAGATCTGCTGATATTCACGGATACCAGCAACCTCTAATAGCTCAGAATCAATCGCACAAGAACCCTCATACTCAACCTCAGAGTGAGTGACGTGGGCACGGTGCAATTTAGCTTGAAGCATGATGAGACGCATATTTATATCTAAGTCATTGAATTTAAACAATTATAGCATATTTCGGCGCACTAAAAAAGGGCAGATCTAACCCTGGGTTAACATGGGTTTTCAGCGTGAAAGCTGAATATTGTCGATAAGACGTGTTCTACCCAACTTAGCGGCACCGAGCACTACTAGCTCTGTATCCGCAGGCTCTGCTTTAAGCATATCTCGCTGACGCCTTATTTCAATGTAGTCGGGGTTAAAGCCCACAGCTTGCAGCTTGCTTAGACCTTGCTGTTCAAGTGCTAGGAAATCGTTACTGCCGCTTTGCAAGGCTTGTTGGATTTCATTGAGGATTTGATACAAAGTATTTGCCTTACTTCGCTCGGCATCCGTTAAGTACTTATTACGTGAGCTCATAGCCAAGCCGTCATCTTCACGATAAGTCGGGACGCCGATGACTTCCACTGACATCATCAACTCGTTGACCATTTGCTTGATCATAAAGAGTTGCTGGAAATCTTTTTCACCCAAGAAAACCGCATCGGGCCACGTTATATTGAGTAACTTATTAACTGCTGTCATTGCTCCATCAAAATGACCATTTCGATGTGCTCCGCATAACTCATTTGTTAGATCACTTATTGTGATTAAGGTCGTTCGTTCTACTCCACGCGGATACAGGTCTTCTATGGTTGGTAAAAACACCGCATCAGCCCCATCTTCACCCAGCATGGCTTTATCGGTAGCAATTTGGCGTGGGTAATCATCAAAATCTTCACCCGGAGAGAACTGTGTGGGATTAACAAAGATGGTTGCAATTACACGATCAAAACGTTTCTTAGCCGTTTTAACAAGACTACGATGACCCTCATGCAAACTACCCATTGTCGGCACTAATCCAATAGTAAGGTTTTGATTGCGCCACTCAGCAACCAAGGCTCTGAGCGCCGCAACGTGCTCCAGACTTCGCATTAGTCGTAGCCGTGTTCTTGCTGTGGAAAAGTGCCTTGCTTAACTGCTTGCACATAGGCAACAATCGCCGCAGAAATAGAATCTGCATCACTGAGAAAGTTATGAACAAAGCGAGGAAGTTTGTGTTGCGTAATGCCTAACATATCATAGAGCACCAATACTTGCCCGTTACAATTACCGCCAGCGCCAATGCCAATAACTGGAATGGTCACAACATCCATAATCTGTTCAGTCAGCGAACGTGGCACGCATTCCAGCACCAACATATCGGCACCTGCCGTTTCCAAGGCATTAGCGTCCTCGATAATACTGAGTGCTTGTTCTGGATCACGTCCTTGCACGCGATAACCCCCATATTTATTAACTGATTGCGGCAACAAACCAAGATGCGCGCAAACCGGGATACCTGCATGCGACAAACGGCTAACAGTAGGAATAATTTCACGACCGCCTTCAAGCTTAACACCGTGTGCGGCACCCTCTTTCATTAGGCGCCCAGCATTACTGACTGCCTGTTCAGGCGTTGCATAGCTCATAAACGGCATGTCTGCCAAGATAAATGCATGACTATTGCCTTGGCTAACACAGCGAGTGTGATAAACCATTTCATCTATTGTTACCGGCAATGTCGATTCTTTACCTTGCACAACCATACCTAGTGAGTCACCAACCAACATGATATCAACGCCGGCCTGATCAAGAATTTGGGCAAAACCCGCATCGTAGGCGGTAAGGCAAGCAATACGTTCACCGTTAGCTTTCATGTTACGAATGCCTGATAAAGTGAGTTTTTTATCCATTATGCTTTCTTCAGTTGAGCCATTCGAGTATTTTACGGTAAATATAGGGGCTAAAGTTTATCAGGCAAAGGGTTGAAATAGTGACGGCCACGCTTAATCGAAGAAATTCTTTTTAGCAATATATCAAAATCAGCATTCCCTTCTGCCAAATTAATCTCTGAAGCGTTAACTATTAACAACGGCGATTCCTGATAATGATAAAAAAATTCAGAATAAGCATCGCTCACGCGCTGTAAATATTCCGCAGTCATCCCTTTCTCATAACTGCTGCCGCGTTTTTCAACACGTGCTAGCAATACATTTACGGGCGCCTGCAGGTATATTACCAAATCTGGTCGTGGCATATCGAGTGTTAACTGCTGATAGACTTGCTCATAGAGGCTAAGCTCATCATCATCGAGCGTTATTTCAGCGAACAATCTATCTTTCTCCATCAAAAAATCGGAGACACGTGTCGGTTGCAACATATC
Source organism: Gammaproteobacteria bacterium (assembly GCA_002400905.2). Classification (GTDB taxonomy): domain Bacteria; phylum Pseudomonadota; class Gammaproteobacteria. The sequence continues at coordinate 11,981 of NVRQ02000134.1, forward strand.
GCCTTGACGCAAATTTTGTAGCTGACGTGAACGCTGAAACAAAAAGAACAATTGCGTTGGCAACGCTGCATCAGCCGGATTGCTATAAAAGCGGGCAAGAAATGGGTTTTCATCAGCTCCTTCCAATAAAAGCTGTGTCCCAAAGCTAGCAGCCAACCGTCGTGCTAGCGTTGTTTTACCAACGCCGATAGGTCCCTCAATCACGATAAAGCGAGGATTGTCAGTACCAATCTTCGTCATACTTGAATGGCTTCTGACCTACCAAGTTGCGTCAGTTTCTCTATACCATTGGCTGGACAAAACACGGTCAGAATCGACACCAGTCCGTGATCTGGAATACTTACATGCGGAGCTATCTCATTTAGTGGATACAACACAAACTCACGCTCATGCAAGCGTGGATGGGGCAGCGTTAAGGTCTCATTCTCTAATGCGACATCGGCGTACAAGAGTAAATCTATATCAATAGTACGTGGGCCCCAATGTGTTTCTCTTGTGCGGCCCAAGGTGGTTTCGATAGTTATCATTTCTTTTAATAACTGCATTGGGCAGAGACTGGTCTCATAAGATGAGACCGCATTGATAAAGTCATCTTGCTCAACATCGCCATGCGGCTTGCTACGATACAACGATGAATGACTAACCGCATTAATACGAAACAAACCATCAAGCGCTTGACGTGCCGCAGCAATACTAGCGAGCACATCACCAATATTGCCACCGAAGCCGATATAAGCAGTATGTATTTTGCCGTCAGTCACCTTGGTTACACTTCTATTATTTTTTTCGCCGCTGTTGGCTTACGACGACGCCTCTTTGGAGCATCACTTTTCTTCAACATTTTTTTCTGCGCTGGCTCTTCACACTCTTGAAAGTCTGTCCACCATGTAGCCAGCTCTGCCGGCACTTCGCCTACATTCGCACGTAAGACCAAGAAATCATACGCTGCACGAAAACGTGGATGCTCTAATAAACGCCAAGGCCGCTTACCCGAACGCATTTCAAATCGTGATTGCAATTGCCATATTTCCCTCATCATCACCGAGAAACGCCGTGGGATAGAAGTATACTGTAGTTGCTTAGCAAGCAACTGATCTGCTGCGACCTGTATGGCTTGATATTGCGGCACTTTATTCGATTTGCCCTCAAGCTCCTTTAACATTGGCCCCCATAACATGGCAGCAAACAAAAATGCCGGAGTCACTGACTTACCTTCGCTGATACGCGCATCGGTATTAGCCAATGAGGCAAGAACTAAACGCTCTGCACTGCTGTCTATATTGTTTTTAAAATAATCATCGCTTAACGGAAATAATTGACGTAACAAATCATATTCCCGCAACAAATGAAATGTTTTTACGGCTGCCGCGCCATGAAAAAGTTTAAGTAATTCATCAAACAGTCGCGACGAAGGAATGTCTTTTAACATTCCACCCAGCTCTTTAATGGGTGCTTGGGTTGCTGGCTCAATACTAAAATCAAGCTTTGCTGCAAAACGAACGGCTCGGAGCATCCGCACAGGATCTTCTTTATAGCGCTCGCTCGGTTCACCGATCATGCGTAACGTTCGCGATTCGATATCCGCCATAGCACCAACATGGTCTCGCACTGAAAAATCAACACTATCATAATACAAGGCATTAACCGTAAAATCACGACGCCACGCGTCTTCTTCTTCAGTACCGTATACATTGTCTCGCAAAATGCGGCCATCTTCATGCTGAAGACTTTCACCTTCTTGATGATGTGGCGCACGAAATGTCGCCACTTCGATCACCTCGCGACCGAAATGAATATGGGCCAGCCGAAAACGACGGCCGATGAGCCGGCAGTTCTTAAATACTGCTTGAACCTGCTCAGGGTGGGCTCTGGTCGAGACATCGAAATCTTTAGGAATCTTGCCAATCAACAGGTCTCGCACACAGCCACCGACAAGATACGCGTCATATCCAGCGCTACGCAGGCGTGACAACACCTTCAATGCATTGTCACTGATATGCTTACGTGAAACCTGATGCTGATCGCGCGCTATGATTTCAATATTAGAAATAACTATTGCCTTTTGCTGTTCAATAGCAAGGTATAAAAAATTTATTGCATATGATAACGCGTTTATTGCTGTTATGCCTGATCCCTAGCACACAAGTTAACAGTACTCGCTATCTCCTAAGGAACCTCTGATTTATTCTGGACGAAGTAGAGTGCGACCTAAAATATTCAGATTTAAGGCGTGAGTCTTCGTAATAGTAGGCTATTGCGCCCTGAGGCAATGCGGTAGCATTGCTGAAGAAGTACTCTTGGGGTGCGCCCTGAGGCAATGCGGTAGCATTGCTGAGGAAGTACTCTTGGGGTGCGCCCTGAGGCAATGCGGTAGCATTGCTGAGGAAGTGCTCTTGGGGTGCGAAAATTTGCAACGCAGAAGTTATCGTTAGGCGCAAGATACGACTTCATGAATAAACCAGAAGCTCCCTAAGCACACCTATTTATTTGCGCCCAATCCAAGTCTGTATTCCCCTCAACATTTGGGGTGTTCATCCGCAACGAAGACTGACGTCAAATCTGTTCATTTTGAACAGAAAGTTTGACTATTTCGCATTAACTGCGACTCAGGTCACGCTATTAAAGGCCGATCTTACGTATAAATCTCCTGTGGAATGACGAGTATGGAGTAATAATGTAAATGGGCGCAGCACAGCAGCTTGTAGACAATAAAATATTAAGGGGATTAGTTCCTCTTGATGGTTTATCACCTCATAACTTCAATGAAGTGGTGTCTCGTCTACAGATAAAGCAAATTGAAAAAGGCGGATCCATCTTTAAAGAAGGTGATCGCGACCTAAATACTATCTATTTAATCCAAGGCAAAGTCGAACTCCAACAAAGCGGTAAAAAAGTTTCAACCATTCATGCCGGCAGTCATGATGCTGCACATCCGCTAGCGCCAAAGCAGCCACGCCCAATTAGCGCTAAGGCAAAAACACGCGTGACGATTGCCGTTATCGATAAGACGTTGCTCGACGTCTACACTGGCGGAACACATCAAGAAAACGCATACGAAGTCCGTGATATCAATACCAGTTCAGATGATGACGATTGGATGACTCGCTTACTTCAATCAGATGCTTTTTTGCGGCTACCTCCGATGAATATTCAGCGCATGCTAACGCGCATGCAATCTGTCCCTCTCAAAGCCTTTGAAACAGTCATCAAAGAAGGCGATGAGGGTGATGCCTACTACGCCATCAAACGTGGCCGTTGCCGTGTTAGCCGTTACGCTGACGATAACACTGAGACTAAGCTAGCCGAAATTTCCGATGGTGCCTGCTTTGGCGAAGAAGCATTATTATCTGACAGCAAACGCAGCGCCACGGTCACAATGATGACCGACGGCGAGCTAATGCGCTTGTCAAAAAAAGATTTTCTCGAACTATTAAATGACCCATTAGTCAATCACGTCGCCTACACTGAGGCGGCCACGTTAATCAAGCAAGGTGCCAAATGGCTAGATACTCGCAACAGCGTCGAACATAGCGCCCAATGTATTATTGACAGCATTAACATCCCTATGCGCGAACTACGCGACAAGCTCGAATTTCTCGATAAAAACACCACCTATATTACCTATTGCAACGACGGCCGCACCAGCTCTGCTGCGACGTTTGTCTTAGGTCAGCATGGCATTAATTCGCGTGCTCTCAACAATGGCATGGCATCAGTAGATACCTCTCTTATCACCGTATT
>NVRQ02000135.1 GCA_002400905.2 Gammaproteobacteria bacterium
GACACGATCCAGATGTTATTATGGTAGGTGAAATACGTGATGCCGAGACTGCTGATGTATCGACTAAGGCATCGTTAACCGGACATTTGGTGTTTAGTACCTTGCATACTAACGACGCGCCCAGTGCGGTAACGCGTCTTCTCGATATGGGAGTAGAGCCTTATCTCTTAGGATCAACCTTGCTTGGCGTAATGGCGCAACGTTTAATACGTGTTAATTGCCCTAAATGTCTGGCAGAAGAAGATGTTGCCCCTGCTATCAGGCAATTAATGAACTTGCCGGCTGACGAGAAATTTTATCGCGGCCAAGGTTGCCCTTCTTGTGGTTATACCGGTTTTAAAGGGCGTACCACAGTATGTGAGTTGATGATTGTTACGCCTGAGATAGCGGCATTGATTAGCGAAAGTAGGCCGTACAGAGAAGTGTGTGATATGGCGGTTAAGCAAGGCATGCGTCGGTTAGGTGATAACGTGATTAAGCTCGCACGGATGAAGCGTACTTCGATTGAAGAGGCAATGACGATACGAGTCGAATCTTAGCGCATATTGTGTAATATTTTTTTGGCGCAGGCTACGCCACTTCGTACGGCTCCCTCTAACGTTGAAGGATACCCAGTGTTGGTGTAGTCACCAGCCAGCCATAGATGAGGCACTGCAGTGTTATTTTCCGGGCGGTAACTATTGACTCCTGACTCACAGAGAAATGTTGCTTGTTTTTCTCGCACGACCGATATGTGCAGCGGCTCAGGCCAATGAGGGAATAGAGTTCTTATTTCCTCGACGACTTTTTGAGCTAAGGCTTCTTTGCTTAGCGCCATATGTGGCCCCGGCCCGCTAATGATGCCAGCTATAATTCCGGCCTGTTCGCTACCGCTACGATCTATCAACCATTCCAGTATGCCACCACTAACGCCCACCATGTCTTGATCTAGGCTAACGTTTTTTGCGTAACGCAGGTAAACAGTGGTGATGGGTGAGGTTTTAAAACGTTTGAGTTGTTGATGTAATGGTGTGAGTAGAGAAAGGTTTTCTGTTAGACGATGGCATTGTTTAGGCGGCACGGCTAACACGACGTGTTGCGCAGCAATGGAATAGTCGTGTAAGTGTAAGGTAAATTGATCTTGGTTGGTTTGTTCGATTGATTTAACGCGCTCAGTGGTAATGAGTGTGGCACCTGTTTTTTCTAGGTAATGTTGCGCTGGCTCAGGGAATAGCCGGCCAATGTTATGCCGTGAAAAAAGAAAATCTGAATAGTTACGTTTCAGCGTAAAGCTGTCTTTTAATACCAGTAAAAAGACTTCGCTTGAGGCAATACTGATGGGCGTATTTAATATGGCAAGACAGAGCGGTTGCCAGAATTGGGTGATTATCTTTGCTGTTTGATTATTCTGTTCTAGCCATTGCAGTAGAGGTAGGTCTTGCGCAATAGAAAAGTCACAACGATTTAACGTTAAGCAGAGCTGGATAATGGTTATTCTTTCTTTAAGACTGAAACCTTTTGCGGTTAATAGGCCTAAAAGAAAGTGCAGCGGTGCAGCAATACGTGGCAGTGATAGGCGAAATCCGGGAAGTGTGTAAGTGCGACGATATAAAAGAGTTGGCTGGCGATCAAATAAGTCTGATTCTTGATGCCCCATTAATTTTAGTAGCCGCAGTGTTTCAGTGTAAGCACCAATCAATAGGTGTTGGCCATTGTCGATTTCCATATTATCGATAGTGATAGTGCGGCCACGCCCGCCTAATTGTTGATTGCTCTCGATTAGCGTGACCGGTATTTTATTATGGCTTAATTCAATTGCCGTGCTGAGTCCGGCCCAGCCACCCCCTATAATGACAACTGGCGCAGGAGAGTTCATTCTCTGTTTTTTAAAAGGCGTTGCCTTTTTTTCTCGATTTTGTGCTCTTTACGAGCTGTTTTCCAGGCTACCCATAGTTTCCGTAGTGGTGTGAGTGACGTGCGATGATTGAGGACACGAAAGCCATCGGCTTCGACTTCGCGTAACGTGGTTTCATAGATGGCAGACATGATTAGCCCGCAGCGTTGTGGGTAACGATCTACTTCTGGGAGTAAGCTGTGTGCTTTTTCGTAGTAATCTGCTGCGCGTTTGGCTTGCGTCTTAAACAGTGCCTGCATAGCATCAGAGTTTTTGTGGGCAAAGATATCTTCAGCAGAGACATTATGTTGTTTGAGTTCATCGAGGGGAATATAAAGTCTGCCGCGGTCGGCGTCTTCGCGCACATCACGCAAAATGTTTGTTAGCTGAAAGGCAAAACCTAAGTCACGCGCGTAATCGAGAGTCTTGCGGTCTTGATAGCCAAATATCTCAGCAGAGAGTAGGCCAACGACTCCGGCGACGCGATGGCAATAAAGCCCCAATTCTTTGAAGCTAGGGTAGGCCTCGTAGTCGAGATCCATTTCCATACCATCGATGATTTCCTGGAAATACTCTTCGGCGAGATCAAAATTTCCCAAGGAACTTAATAGGGCCTTGCTGACGGGATGGCGCGGCTCTTTGGTGAATAGCCGTGATATCTCTTCGCGCCACCATTGTAATTTGGTGCGAGCGATACTTTCTTCAGTGCATTCGTCAACAATATCATCGACTTCTCGACAAAATGCATAAAGTGCCACCATTGCCTGTTTTTGTATGGGGTTAAGAAACAAAAAGCTGTAATAGAAACTCGAGCCGCTAGCGGCTGCTTTTTCCTGGCAATATTTATCAGGATCCATAAAGTGGTTGGGTCTATACCATGGCGAAAAGAGTGACTAGCTTACGTGAAGACAGCACGGCTTGCTATGATTAGCCAGTCATGTGAGCGTAAGAGCGGTTGCGTGAAAATATTGCGGCGTCTACGTAGCGCCTTGATTACTTGCAAGCCGCCGGATAAGGTTAACCTTATCTCAAGCCCCAAACGACCGGGAAGTGCTCTGCCTAGCGGTTTGCCAGCCATTAGCATGTTATGGGCTCTATCGATTTGATGGTTAACACATTGTGCCAATTGTGGAGAATTTTGGCCTTGAGCGATGTCTGATTCGCTGACTGAAAATTTTTTCATGTCATCAAGTGGAAGATACAGACGTTGTTTGTCTTGGTAGTCAATATCGATGTCTTGTAAAAAATTAATCAATTGCAAAGCACTGCAAATGGCATCGGAATAAAGCAGGTTTTGCGTACTGTCATGGCCACTCAATTGCAGTATTAGGCGGCCAACTGGATTGGCTGAATAGCGACAATATTGCAGTAACTGCTCTGTTGTCTGATAATTTTTTGTTGTTACATCGGCGCGGAACGCGATAAGTAAATCTTGTAGCGGCTGTAGTAGTAGTGGATCATTATTCATGACATCGGCGAGAGCAATAAACACAGGATCTTCGTTTGGATTATTGTTGGCAGCATTTAATAGCGCTCGCTCGTAATCCGCTAGCTGCGCCAATCGAGCCTCCGGTGTGGCATCGCCTTCGTCTGCAAAATCATCTGCTGTGCGGGCAAAGGCATAAATGACACTTACGGGCTTGCGTAGGGCTTTAGGTAATAGCCATGATGCAACCGGGAAGTTTTCGTAATGGTCGCGTGCCATCTTTTGGCAAAAAGCGTAGGCTTGCACAATTTTCGAATAATCAGACATTTCTTGTGGTCTTTGAAGGGGATAAGCTAAAGAATAGCTCAGCGGAGCCGAGTTTAAAATGAATCAGTTTGTTCGGAGCATATTTTGACTCACTATAATGATAATGGGAGTTCAGCTAATTGAGTGGTTTGCCTAAGGTTCTCGTGGTGGGTGGCGCTGGCTATATTGGTTCGCATATGGTCAAGTACCTTGATAAAAAAGGTGCAGGCATTACTGTGCTGGATAACCTTAGTACCGGTTATCGAGATTTAGTCACCGCGGGTGAGTTTATTGAAGGTGATTTGGGTGATCAAGCTCTGCTCGAGGGTATTTTTGAGCGCTATGATATTGATGTAGTCATGCATTTTGCTGCATCGTCGTTGGTGGGTGAGTCAGTGACAGATCCTCTGAAGTACTACACTAATAACGTGTCACGCACGGCGTGTTTGCTCTCTGCCATGCAGCGTTATGAGATAAGGAATTTTATTTTTTCATCAACCGCTGCGGTTTATGGTGAGCCTGCTGAGTTGCCAATTACCGAGAATACAACGACCAACCCTACGAACCCTTATGGTGCGACAAAATTGGCCGTGGAGCGTATGTTACGTGACTGTGATGCTGGCTTTGGCCTTAAATCAATTTGTTTGCGTTATTTTAATGCGTGTGGCGCTGATGACTCGGCGACGATTGGTGAGAGACACCAGCCCGAGACACATTTAATCCCCTTGGTATTGCAAGTCGCTGCTGGACTACGTGAATATATTCATGTTTTTGGTAATGATTACGAGACTGATGATGGAACCTGTCTCAGAGATTATGTGCATGTTAATGATCTGGCGCAGGCACATTATCAGGCGATGATGAAACTGCTGGGTGGCGCCGAGAGCAATATCTATAATCTTGGTAATAGCGCAGGTTTTTCGGTGCGTGAGGTGATAGATCAAGTGCGATGGGTAACTGGCAAAGAAATCAATGTGGTGGATGCTCCGCGTCGTATTGGCGATCCAGCGGTGTTGGTCGCGGATTCTGCTAAGGCGCGCCGGGAGTTGGGCTGGCAACCGCAATATGAGTCGTTATCGACGATGATTGAAACCGCGTGGTCATGGCATCAGCATGATTTCACGTAAAGCCGGATATTTACCGGACAATACAAAGACTTTACTTTTGGTGACGATATAGAATGCAAGCGTTAAGAGTAGACCGCAGGTTTTTTGCTGTAGGTTTTTTGGTTTGGGCCGCGATCATATTTTGGTCGGCGTCGCAGCCAGGTAGTGGTCAACCACAGGCATTTACAGGGTTGGATAAGATCCAGCACTTTATCGCTTATGGTATGTTGGCGTTTCTATTGGCTAAAGCAATGACTAGTCATTTTAGCTGGAAGAGTATGCTTGTGATTGTTATGGCTGTAGTGTTGCTAGGTGTTTGTGATGAGTTATATCAAGCGACTATTGCCAATCGAACTTCAAGTATTAGTGATGTGGTTGCAGATGGCGTAGGTGCTGTCGCTGGATTTTTGGCTGCCTGGAGATGGCAGCTCTATAAGAATATGAAGAGGAAACAATAGTGAGTCAATTACCGGGTGAAGGAAAAGTTGCGTTAATTACTGGTGTCACTGGGCAGGATGGTGCCTATTTAGCTGAATTTTTACTGAGCAAGGGCTATGAAGTTCACGGTATCAAGCGCCGTGCCTCATCATTTAATACCGATCGTATTGATCACCTCTATAAAGATCCGCATGAAACTGGGCGTAAGTTTGTTTTGCATTATGGTGATTTGACGGACTCGACAAGCTTGATTCGTATTGTGCAAGAAGTGCAGCCTGATGAGCTTTATAATCTTGCCGCGCAAAGTCATGTTGCCGTTTCGTTTGAAACCCCTGAATACACGGCTAACTCTGATGCTTTGGGTACGCTACGTATACTTGAGGCCATCCGTATTCTTGGCTTAGAAAAGAAAACGCGTTTTTACCAGGCGTCGACCAGTGAGATGTTTGGTAAGGTACAGGAAATTCCTCAGAAAGAAACCACGCCGTTTTATCCCCGTAGCCCTTATGGTGCGGCAAAGGTATACGGTTATTGGATTGTGGTTAATTACCGTGAATCCTATGGTATGTATGCGTGCAATGGCATTCTGTTTAATCACGAATCGCCATTACGTGGTGAAACCTTTGTTACGCGAAAAATTACGCGTGCTGTTGCGCGAATTAAGCTCGACCTACAAGACAAGCTGTATTTAGGTAACCTTGATTCTTTACGTGATTGGGGGCATGCGCGTGACTACGTTAAGGCGCAATGGTTGATGTTGCAGCAAGATGTGGCCGAAGATTTTGTTATTGCGACAGGCAAACAATGGTCGGTGCGACAATTTGTTGATGCGGCGTTTGCCGAGGTTGATATTCAATTGGATTGGGAAGGTGAAGGTATCGATGAAAAAGGTCGCAACAAAGCCAATGGCGAGATTTTGGTTGAGGTGGATTCACGTTATTTCCGTCCAGCTGAAGTTGAAACGTTATTGGGTGACCCGACTAAAGCTAAAGAAAAGTTGGGTTGGGAGGCTGAGTGCACGTTAGAAGATATGGTGAGTGAAATGGTGCGTGGAGATTTACGTATTGCCGAAAAAGATGAGCTTTGTAAGCGCGAAGGCTATCAAACTTTCAGTCACTACGAATAAGAAGTTGTTGTTATGACATCATTATCTCGTGACGCCGTTATTTATGTGGCAGGTCACCGTGGTTTAGTTGGCTCGGCAATTGTTCGAAAGCTCCAAGCCGAGGGTTTTAGCAATATTGTTAGTGCGACGAGTGCTGAGGTGGATCTGCGTGACCCTCGTGCTGTAAAAGCATTTTATGCGGAGCATAAACCGGGTTATGTGATCGTGGCGGCAGCAAAGGTAGGCGGTATACACGCTAATGATATTTATCCGGCTGAGTTTCTTTATGACAACCTTATGATTGAAGCGAACCTGATTCATGGGGCGCATGAATCAGGTGTCGAAAAATTATTATTTCTTGGCAGCACGTGTATTTATCCAAAACTGGCGCAACAGCCGTTAAAAGAAGAGTATTTATTGACAGGTTCTTTGGAGCCCACTAACGAATGGTATGCTATCGCGAAAATCGCTGGCGTCAAGCTCTGTCAAGCTTATGCCAAGCAGTACGGCGCACGGTTTATTTCTGCGATGCCAACAAATCTTTATGGTCCCGGTGATAATTTCGATTTAAATAATTCTCACGTCATGCCTGCACTCATGCGTAAATTCCATGAAGCAAA
>NVRQ02000136.1 GCA_002400905.2 Gammaproteobacteria bacterium
CGAATATAACGACGCAAACTATGACACCAATGGCGAAACCAATGGCGTCGATCACGATCTTGATTTAGAACTAAGTAGCGCTGGCCTTCTGTTCGATTGGCCTGCGTTAAACAAGAGCTTCCGATTTACGTTTAATTGGGGGTACACTTTCTAATAATCCTCTGCTTCTCAACGAGATCGAGACAGAAGAGCGTGAACTTCAATATAAAGCTCGATGATTTTGACCTCTACCCCATTAACTCTCTAGGAGTTAGTTATACATTCTAAAATATGATTTGGTCTCTGACATCGCCAAAAACACATATTGAAGATAGTTAGCTGAAAGAAAATAAAGATTCTGATATTGTCGCCGAAAACTTATAAAAATCAGCCTTCACACTAAAAAAGTATACTCTCAGGGAGAGATCGGTCATGGGGAAGAATACTCTAGAACCATCAAAAACTATTTGGCAACTATTCTTTCTAGCTTCACTCATCGTAATATTGTTCTTCGTCTGGGATAAAAACCCACTAAAATATAGATTTAGCCTAACTAATAGTGATAACAAACCATTATTTGATATAACAGGACCACCTCCCCTCCCTGAATTAAGAAAAACCCCAGCTGATACAGCTTATAGCAATGCACTAGTTAAAGCGTCAAATACACGCAAATTATTTGTCAACGGTGAACACACAGAAGTTGAACAATTTATTGAGTCTCAGCGCGGCCAAGGACCAACCCCCTGGGATCTTCGTTCTTGGATAGATTTTTATCTTAAACAACTTAAAGACGATCCAGAAAGTGCCGTTTTTGAGACAGAAATACCGCGCGCAAATAAATGGGTGGAATTCTCTCCAGATAGCACTTACTCACATACTTTTCGGGCGCATATATACTATGACCTCGCATGGCAAGCACGTGGTGGAAAATTCGCAAATAAGACTCCAAAGCATAGTCTTGAAGTTTTCAATCAATACATTGATCTTGCTGAAATAGATATCAAAAATGCACTAAAAATCGATCCTGGTAATGATTACGCCTGGATGCTCCTGATCTTGATTAACCGTCAACGTAGCGGTAATCATCAAGAAGAATTTAACACCCTAAAAGAAGCTCTAGAACTATCACCTGGTTCGTACCGCATAACAAGTTCATTTCTAATATCACTACAACCTCAATGGGGCGGTTCTGAAAAATTAATGTCTAGTTTTGCTCGCTTTTATTTAGAAAAAAAACATGAATATCCGCAGCTCGCCCAACTAATAAGTCAAGCACATGAACTTAAAGCACAACGAATTGCAAGAGAAAAATCTAAACTGGATAAAAGATCAGGAAAAATTGGCAAGGACGAAAGCACTTACTGGAAACATTTCTACCAGTATTTTGAAAATGAAACCATATGGACCGAATATAGCCAAGGTTATCAAACTGCATTTGATGCGTACCCTAATTATGCCGAAGGCCTCCACGAATACGCCCGCGTAGCAAAGGGTAGTAACCGCAAAGAACTGGCTATTAAATATTACGAGCGTGCCATACAAGCCGATGCTTCATTTCTCGGATCAGACAAAGTTTATCAATTTGCTAAATATCTTAGAAAAGAACGATATGATAGCAAGGCAAATCAGTATTATCGTTTATATTTAAATATATTGCCTGACTACACAGAAGATAAAAATGCATTTTATGCCGCCGATTACGTGGGCTGGCAATATGCTCGCGAGGGGGACTGGTATGCTTCATTCCCCTATTACAAATTAACTTACGATCTTGACCCGGAAACGGAAAAAACTGTTGCTAACTACTGTAATGCACTTTTCAATATTCATCGTTACGATGAAGGCATTCAATATTGCGAAAAAGCAATTAGCATTAACCCTAACCATTCATGGTCATATTTTATGCTTTCGCAAATCTATCAACGGAAAGGTGACCCAGAAAAATCGAGACTATATTCAGAGAAATATGAATCATTCTCTAAATAATGCAGCTCAACACCCCAAATCAGACAAACTGACAACTGGATACTCGCCTTATTTTTAGGCTAAATACAGACCTCAAAACATTTCATATCACTCTAAATCAATAAATATTGCCGACTTTAGTCATAAATTATTACCATCGCCTCCGTTTCCCTTTATAATCACGCCCTTCGTCGTTGCCGGGGCCAACCCAGCAACACGCCCTACTTGTGACATAAGGCATCAATAACCGCCCTTATTCACCTAAAAACACAACTGGACACTCATCTTGATTACCACAGCAAATATCACCATGCAATTTGGCGCGAAACCCCTGTTTGAAGACATATCAGTCAAATTTGGCGGCGGTAACCGCTATGGCCTGATTGGTGCCAATGGCTGTGGTAAATCCACGTTCATGAAAATACTCGGCGGCGAGCTAGAGCCAACCTCCGGTAACTTCTCTATCGATGTTAATGAGCGCCTCGGCAAATTACGCCAAGATCAGTTTGCTTATGAAGGTTTTACGGTGATTGATACCGTCATCATGGGTCATGAAGAACTGTGGACAATAAAACAAGAGCGTGACCGCATTTACTCATTACCAGAAATGAGTGAAGACGAAGGGATGCAAGTTGCTGAGCTTGAAGTCCACTTCGCCGAAATGGATGGCTATACCACTGAATCACGTGCTGGTGAACTCTTACTTGGCTTGGATATTCCGGTAGAGCAACATAACGGCCCAATGAGCGCCGTCGCACCCGGTTGGAAACTACGCGTATTACTCGCACAAGCCCTATTTTCAAATCCCGATATTTTGTTGCTTGACGAGCCCACCAACAACCTAGACATCAATACCATTCGCTGGCTAGAAGACGTTCTCAATAGTCGCAAAAGCACCATGATCATCATTTCGCATGATCGTCACTTCTTAAACAGCGTATGTACCCATATGGCGGACCTTGATTACGGTGAGCTCAGACTCTACCCAGGAAATTACGACGAGTATATGACCGCATCAACCCAAGTTAGAGACCAAATGATCAATAACAATGCTAAGAAGCAAGCGCAAATTTCTGAGCTACAAACCTTTGTTAGCCGCTTCTCTGCTAATGCATCAAAAGCAAAGCAGGCGACATCGCGTGCCAAGCAAATTGAGAAAATTAAACTAGATGATATTAAACCATCTAGCCGAGTCAGCCCTTTTATACGCTTTCAGCAAGAGAAAAAACTCTATCGTTTAGCTTTAGAAGTGCAGTGCGTTAGCAAGTCATTCGATGACACCGAAATATTTAATCAACTTGATCTCACCGTCGAAGTCGGCGAACGTATTGCCATCATCGGCGCTAACGGTATTGGTAAAACCACCCTACTACGTTGTTTAATCAAAGATTTGGATTTAGACGGTGGCGCAATAAAATGGTCAGAGAACGTCAATGTAAGTTATTACGCCCAAGACCACTCTGCTGATTTTGAAACTGACATGAGCTTAGTCGACTGGATGAGCCAGTGGGGCCAAGCAAACGATGATGATCAAGCCATTCGTGGCACACTCGGTCGCATGCTATTTTCACGTGATGAGATTGAAAAATCAGTCAAAGTCATTTCTGGTGGCGAGCAAGGTCGCATGTTATTCGGAAAATTAATGCTACAAAAAGCCAATGTTATGCTAATGGACGAACCGACCAACCATTTAGACATGGAATCGATTGAAGCGCTTAACCTAGCCTTAGAAAATTACGATGGCACACTATTGTTTGTTAGTCACGATCGTGAATTCGTTTCATCACTTGCCACACGTATTATAGAAATCACAGAAAAAGGTGTTATCGACTTTAGTGGTAACTACGATGAATACCTACGCAGTCAAGGTGTAGAGTTAGCTAACCAACAAGCCAGCTAAATATTGTTGAATGTCAGCACGTTTTTCGTCTGATTCGGGAATATCATCGACGGTGAACCCGAATTCTTCAAAAATATAGATGAAGCTGTAAAAAACTCGTCTGGCAGGATAACAGTCCATCCTATGAAATCGGATAATCGTGAAACTACACTATTAATTTTAGATTGCCTTTGCTTTCGGATAAAACTTAACGCTATCTACATCCTTAAAATCTGCATCCTGAATCCATACCACCGCCTGGTGTTTTTTAGCCGTCACATAAATGATGCTGTCTGCTAACGGCAGTTTGAATTCGATGCCCAGGCAGACAGTACTCACCGCTAGCTCTTCATCCAATACTATCACTGTGCCCTGTTCCATGTGAGCAATAACTTCTAGCAGGCTGTTGAAAAAGTCTCAGGTGAGTGCGAGACAAAGCAAAATTTGGCGAAAAAGCGCAGTTTACGCATTGTAAATGAGCACTTTGAGGCGAATTTTAACGCCGTATCGTGCCACATGAGACTTTTTCAACCGCCTGCTAGTGCAAACTCTTCATTCCATTGGCGAAGCACGCTTTTGAATACTTCCGTGATAGTCATACTGAGAACCAGTCATTTATCTAAGGCTTCTATAGGCTTAGCGAATACATTGACATTCTTATCCCCAGCAAAATAAGACAACCAAGCTGAAGAATCGACAACATTCATACCCGGTCTTTATCTCGACCAACATCAGTATCTATGCCCTTCAACAAACCCTTCATCTTCTTCAACGATTTTATTGGGATAAGCTCTATACGATTTTGATACCTTAACACCTGCATTTTCTGACCAGAGAATACTTCCATAGACTCTCTGATATCCTTTGGGATAACGACCTGGTGTTTGTGAGAGACGGTTACTGATGTCATCAATAGGCCTTTATCGATAGATGTACCGTATATCATTGCTGTCCCGTTAACTTTTCCCCGTCATTCCGGCGCAGGTCGGAATCCAGAATGTCGTTGAAACCACTGGATTCCGACCTGCGCCGGAATGACAAAGGAGTATTATTGGTTTTCATGTCTCTAGTACCTCAAAACAATCTAATCGCTAAGCATTTCGCCCGTTGAACAGCGATATATTTCAAGTTAACGGGA
>NVRQ02000137.1 GCA_002400905.2 Gammaproteobacteria bacterium
CCAGCAAAGACCTCACTAACAATGTGTACGGTGAAATGTCCGCCGCCGCTGGCAGCGCCCGCGTGGCCGATATGCTTATGACTGTCATCGGTGATCTCAAGCGAGCTAGGCGATAGACTCTCGGTTAATCGTTGGCGAATCATTGTTATGCGATCACTCATGGCAGCACGTACTTAAACGGTTTAACGCTGACAGTGGCGTAAACGCCAGTGGTGACATAAGGGTCCTCGTCGGCCCAGGTTTTGGCTGCTTCAAGGGAGGCAAATTGAGCAATAATGACACTGCCGCTAAAGCCAGCGGGGCCAGGGTTTTCACTGTCGATGCTGGGGCAGGGGCCGGCGACGATTAAGCGGCCAGCGTCTTTTAATGCTTGTAAACGCTCAATATGGGCAGGGCGTGCGGCCAGTCGCTTATCGAGGCTATTGTCGACATCTTGCGCCACAATCACGTAATTCATTTCTGGTCTTCGTCGGGTTTTTTATCATTATCTGTTTCGGTATCGTCACTTGTGTCCTCAATGGGAATAGCGTGGCGCGAAATATAGAGGGTTTGCAAGACAATAAACACAAGCGTTAGCCCGAGCATGCCGAACAGTTTAAAATTGACCCAGGTTTGGCTGTCATAGTTGTACGCGACGTAGAGATTAACAATACCAAGAAAGATGAAAAAGCCGGCCCAAGCCATATTCAGCTTGGTCCACATGGGCTGTGGCAGAATAAAATTGTTGCCCATCATGCGTTGAATAACAGGCTTTTTACCAATGAACTGACTGCCTATAAAGATTAGCGCAAAGACCCAGTTGACGACGGAAACTTTCCATTTGAGAAATATTTCATCGTGCAGTGCTAAGGTGATGCCACCAAAGAATATTACGGCAACGAGGGTGATGAGGAGCATTTTTTCGACACGGCCATAGCGGATTTTTATGTAGACAACTTGTATCAAGGTGGCAGCCATGATCACTCCTGTTGCCAGAAAGAAGTCGTCAGTTACTTTAATAGTAATAAAAAACAGTATAATGGGTACAAAATCAAACAGCAGTTTCATGGTGATACAGCTCGCACGCGCGGAAAGCCCACCATTATATAGGCAATCACGCTCAGATGATTGCCAACTGCAGAATCAGGAAGCTATGAAATACGATTTTCACTCTCATTCGACCTTCTCTGACGGCACCTTGACGCCGACTCAGCTATTACAACGTGCAGCAGATAAACGCGTGGATGTCCTCGCGCTAACCGACCATGACAATACCGATGGTTTGGCTGAGGCACGCATGGTAGCGAAGGAAAATGGCGTTCAATTAGTGAATGGTGTTGAAGTTTCCGCGAGTTGGCGCAAGCGTTTGCTGCATATAGTGGGTCTTGGTATCGACCCAGAAAATGCTGATTTAGCCTCAGGCTTGGCGCAGGTTCAATGCGCTCGTTTAGAGCGTGCGCAGCGTATGGGTAAAGATTTAGAGCGTCATGGTGTTGAGGGTGCCTACGAAGGTGCGCAAGAATATTGTCAAGAAGGCTTGTTGAGCCGCACTCACTTTGCGCGTTTTCTTATTGATAGAGGCTATGCTAAAGACATGAAACAAGTATTTAAGCGTTATCTCGTCAATGGCAAACCCGGCTATGTGAGTACCGAATGGGCAGCGCTTGAAGATGCTGTGTCGTGGATTAAAGGCGCAGGCGGTGTGGCGGTGATTGCCCACCCTGCACGGTACAAACTGACGCTGACTAAAATGAAAGAAATGCTGGCAGACTTTGTTGATTGCGGTGGTGAAGGTATCGAGGTCATTGGCAGTGGTCATAATGACGATGATATTAGACTGACTGCCGCGCTAGCGACAGACTACGGATTGCTGGCATCTGTGGGCTCTGATTTCCACGATCCAGAAAACGGCAGGCGAGAGCTTGGCCACGTAGCCGCCTTGCCAGAGCAATGTAAACCGATTTGGCAACACAATGCTTTAGCACTACAAGGCGCGCATTAGCAGTTTCGCTCCCTAAACGTTATTTAGCTCTATAATTCCGCCATGCCTGCCCAATTTATCTCTATTCATCCTGATAACCCCCAGCCGCGATTGATTGCACAGGTTGCTGAGGTGTTGCGCAAAGGTGGCATAGTGGCGTATCCAACAGATTCGAGCTATGCGCTGGGCTGTCATATTGGTGATAAAGCAGCGATGGATGCTATTCGTCGTTTGCGTGGCTTGGAAGATAAGCATAATTTCACCTTAGTCTGCCGCGACTTGTCTGAGATTGCGACCTATGCGCGTGTCAGTAATACCGCTTATCGCATGATTAAATCCGTCACGCCGGGTGCGTACACCTTTATTTTGCAAGCGACAAAAGAGGTGCCGCGCCGCTTGCAGCACGCCCGTCGTCGCACTATTGGCATCCGCGTGCCAGACAATTCAATTTGCGAGGCCTTGCTCGATGCAATGGGTGAACCGCTGATGAGCGTCAGTCTGATGTTGCCGGGTGAAGAACTGCCATTAGCCGATGCCGAAGAAATTCGCGATAAGATTGGCAATCAAATTGACTTAATCGTTGACGGTGGGGCTTGCGGTTATGAGCCTACTACCGTGGTTGAATGGCTCGACGATGAGCCTGTGCTAGTGCGCGAAGGTCGGGGTGATATTGCGGTGCTGAATCTTGATTAGCGTTTTGAGCATCAGCAACGTTGGCACATCTCGCTTCGATTGATACCATCAGATAATTATTACTTAGGAGAAAGACAGTTTGAACTCGATTGCGCCACAAAACACGAGAGTCGTATCAGGCATGCGACCTACCGGACGCTTACATCTTGGTCATTACCACGGAGTGTTAAAAAACTGGCTTGAGCTGCAAAACGAGTACGAGTGTTTTTTCTTTGTTGCTGATTGGCATGCGCTCACGACCGACTATGATGATCCGTCTAAGGTTGATGCGGCGGTGTGGGATATGATCGTTGATTGGTTGGCTGTTGGTATTAACCCAAGCTCGGCGGTGTTATTTATTCAGTCGCAAGTGCAAGAGCATGCCGAGCTACACTTATTGCTGTCGATGATGACGCCATTAGGTTGGTTGGAGCGTGTACCAAGCTATAAAGACCAGCAGGCTAGGCTGCGTGAGAAAGATTTGGACACCTATGGCTTTCTTGGTTATCCCTTACTGCAAAGTGCGGACATTTTGGCTTATAAAGCGGGCCAAGTCCCCGTCGGAGAAGACCAGGTGTCGCATATCGAATTGACTCGGGAAGTCGCACGTCGTTTTAATTTTCTTTATGGTCGCGATGCAGACTTCACTGAAAAGGCAGCCGCTGCCGCAGCCAAAATGGGAAAGAAAAATAATAAACTTTACAAAGAGTTAAAGCGTAAATATCAAGAAGAAGGTGATGATGAGGCATTAGCAAAAGGCCAAGCGTTAATTGAAGAGCAGCAGAATATTACGCTCAGCGATCGCGAACGTTTGCTCGGTTTTCTTGAAGGTGGCGGCAAAATCATTCTGCCTGAACCGCAGGCATTACTGACTGTGACGTCAAAGATGCCAGGTTTGGATGGTCAAAAAATGTCCAAGTCTTACGGTAATACCATTGGTTTGCGCGAAGCTCCCGATTCCGTCGCTAAGAAGCTTAAGACGATGCCTACCGATCCGGCTCGCATGCGATTAACCGATCCGGGTAACCCTGAAAAGTGTCCAGTATGGGATCTGCACCAGGTCTATTCTGACGAAAAGACTAAATCATGGGTCATGGAAGGTTGCCTTAGCGCGGCATTTGGCTGCCTTGATTGTAAAAAACCGCTGATAGACGCCGTCATTGCCGAGCAGGAAGTGATTATTGCGCGAGCAAAAGAGTTCGAAGACGATCCTCGTTTGGTGCGTAATATCATTAATGAAGGGTGTGATCAGGCGCGCGAAGTGGCGCGCGAGACGCTGGTAGATGTACGCAAAGTGATGGGGCTGTCTTATCGTTAAGTTTGGCCGTTAAGCCTGGGCGAGCTGGAGTGATTTAGCTATAATGCATCATGCCTGAAACTGATAGTACCCCAGCTCCAACGCTCTCACCCGCCCAAGCGCAGTTACCACTGGCGATGGTGGCTGGTGAGCCGATGACACAGATCCCACAAGGTTTGTATATTCCACCTGATGCGTTAGAAGTATTTCTTGACGCCTTTGAAGGCCCACTGGATCTATTGCTTTATCTGATTAAACGTCAGAACCTCGATATCCTCAATATTCCTTTGGCAGAAATTACACGCCAATACATGGACTATATTGGGATAATGAAGGAAATGAAGCTAGAGTTGGCTGCGGAATATTTAGTTATGGCGGCAATGTTGGCTGAAATTAAATCGCGCTTACTGTTGCCGCGTCCCGTCGAAATCGATCATGAAGATGATCCGCGCGCGGAGCTCGTTCGGCGTTTGCAAGAATACGAGCGTTTTAAAGATGCCGCGGAAAATCTCGATGAGCTACCGCGTATGGGTCGAGACGTTTACGACGTTGCCGCGCGACCACCGGCGGTAACTGAAAAGCTATTACCAAAAATTACATTGCAAGACCTTATTCATGCCGCTAATGACGTCATGAAACGTGCTGATCAATACGCGCATCACCATATTGTTATGGAGCCACTGTCGGTACGCGAGCGGATGACCTGGATATTAAGCGAGGTTAAGTCGCGTTCATTTATTGATTTTACTAGTTTATTTACTGTGGAAGAGGGCAAGCAAGGAGTGATTGTGAGCTTCCTGGCCATATTGGAATTATTGAAAGCCGGTATGATCGACATTGTGCAAACCGAGCCGTATGCCCCGATTCATGTCAAAGTGAAAGAGATAAAGGAAATAGACGTTGACGCCTGAAAAACTAAAATCAATTATTGAGGCGGCGTTGTTCGCTTCTGAGCGTGCCTTATCCGCAGACCGTATCTTGGGTTTGTTCCATGTTGACGAAGTGCCGACAAAGCAAGCTGTCCAAGACGCATTAGAAACACTGCAAGCAGAATGCGAAGAACGTGGCCTTGAATTGATAGAAGTCAGTTCCGGCTACCGCTATCAAGTACGTCAAACCTACGGTGAGTGGATCAATCGTATGTTTGAAGAACGTGCCCCACGTTATTCACGTGCTTTGCTCGAAACTTTGGCGTTAATTTGCTATAAGCAACCCATTACCCGTGCCGAAGTGGAAGACGTACGCGGTGTGGCAGTCAGCACCAATATTATGCGCACTTTGTTAGATCGTGACTGGATAAAACTCGTTGGGCATCGTGATGTACCGGGTAAACCAGCGATATACGGCACAACAGGCAAATTGCTTGATGATCTTAGTATCAAGAGGTTGGATGAGTTGCCACCATTAGCGGATATTCGCGACATTGACCAAATTCCTGGTGAGCTTAATCTTTTTTTAAAAGAGGAGAGTGCTGATTCCTCAAATGATAGTTCTGATGGCAGTAACGCGGACGGATCAATAGCGGTAGCGTCACTCTCAATGGTTGAAGGTGATGAAATTGACACGAATAATGAAGTTGAACACCTTGGTGATGACAATGAAGATAATCTTGTTGATGCAGACACTGTAGACTTAGAAAATATTGGTGAGGGTGTCGAGGAGGGTGAAAGTCAGGATGCCTCAGCTGAAAGTGATCAAGATGTTGTTCTCGCAGAAGACGAGAGCGAACCTGTATTAAATCAGGCCATTAGTTCCTAAGTCAGTGGGCTATCGCATGGATTTAACGTTCTTTGAAACCTTTACACGAAAAATTCACATCGTACAAAGGTCTCACCTTGTGATGTATCGCAATAAGGCACAAAATAGAGTTATTCTGTTGTCGCATACGGAAACGTAACCGCGAAGCATTCCCTGAGCGCCGTTTGGTTAGCTTGTTAATTATCACCGAGATAGAGCATTAAATGGCTGATCGTATACAAAAAGTGTTGGCAGAGACTGGCATGGGCTCGCGTCGTGAAATCGAGGGGTGGATCAAAGAAGGGCGTATACGCGTCAATAGCCGTACCGCACAACTTGGTGACACCATCACCACAGACGACAAAGTGACCGTCGATTCACGTCTAATCAGATTTAAACGCAATGGCCCAGAAGCACCGCGCGTGCTTATTTATAATAAACCGGAAGGCCGTATTTGTAGCCGCAAAGATCCAGAAGGTCGGCCGAATGTTTATCAAGCCATGCCAAAAGTCGCTGGCGCACGGTGGGTTGCTGTTGGCAGACTCGATATAAATAGCTCAGGTCTCATGCTGTTTACCACCGATGGCGAGCTTGCTCATCGATTAATGCACCCTTCAAGCGAAGTACATCGCGTTTATTCTGTTCGCGTGTTGGGTGAGGTTAGCGATGAAGATATTGCACAATTAAAAGAAGGTGTTGAACTTGATGATGGCATGGCCCATTTTGATCACATCACCGATGGTGGTGGTGAAGGTGCCAACCATTGGTATAACGTCACCCTAAGAGAAGGGCGTCAACGTGAAGTACGTCGTTTGTGGGAACATCTTGGTTTTAAAGTCAGTCGACTTATTCGTATACAGTACGGAATGGCAACGTTGCCACGTCAGTTACGCGCAAACAAGACCATGGAGTTGGCTCCACAAGAAGTCAAAAAATTGTATGCGTCTATCAAGCTTGATCTGCCTGAACATATGGTGGGTGATCAAAAGCGTGGCGGTAAAGCGCGGACTAAAAAAAGCCACTCGCGCCAACCAGAACCAGCAAAGCAAATTGATACAGTAAGCCTGAGTAAACCTAAGAAAAGTAAAGATTCGCCTTATAAAGGCAAGTCACAGACTAAACCATCAGGTCCAACGCGCGGTAAACGTTAAGTTACGATTGACCTTTTATCATTACTGCCCCGTTAACTAAAATTCGTCATACCGGCGCAGGCCGGTATCCAGTTAGCCATTGAAAGACATGGATGCCGGATCAGCACAACGCCGTCCGGGATGACAACACTCTTTTTTGATGTTCATGTCTCCCAAGCTTCTGTTTATCCCTTAGTCTTTTACCAGTATGGCTTCTAGCTGAACTCACCAAAAGTTAACGGGACAGCAGTGATTAGGGAACTATAGCGTCTTTTGTTTTTTCTTCTCTGCGATCATGCTGTATTGCTGCAAACGCAAATAAACACGCAATTGCCGATGCTGATCATTAGCGAGGCTATCTCTTAACAAAGGCAAAGAAAAAAATTTTCCTTCAGTCATTTTAAGATTCAAAATTACTAACCAAGGATGAAAATAGCTGTCGCCCATAATCTCAGCCAGCTCGCCTTCATTATTCGAGAACTGCAATCGTGCTTTTGCAGAATCTTTTATGGCTAGGCTAGTTGGCATACAGCCACTATTCATTCGAAAACGATTCAAGTAAAAATAGAGACTTGCCGCAACTAACAGCACAAAGAACACTTTAATAATAATGCTCGTTACCAAGCTCAATACAACAAAAAAAGCCCAAACATGGGCAACGACTATTATCGATATCAGCTTTCGAAAAGCTTTTATCTCAAGGCGTAAGGGCAGCGCGTATCCGTTTGATAAGATCATTAGTCTCTCCATCCATAGAGGTCATTTTCAACATCAAGTAATCAAGCAACACATTGTCAGGGTATTCTAATAGTTTCTCAAAACGTTGCTGCTGAACGCCAGTCAAATCAGCATAACCTCTATCAAGAAAGCTATCCAGCAAGTCATCTAACTCTGCCATACCACGGCGACAGCGCCAGCGTAAGCGCGACAACTCCATGCTTTATATAGAGTCCTTTAGCATTTTTTTCTTTAGCTCACCTATCGCATGAGTCGGATTTAATCCTTTAGGGCAAGCATCAACGCAGTTCATGATAGTGTGACAACGAAATAATCGATACGGACCCTCTAACGCTTTTAGGCGTGTTGCCGTCCCTTGATCACGACTATCCGCGACAAAACGATACGCCTGTAATAATGCTGCCGGCCCACGAAAACGCTCAGGGTTCCACCAAAATGAAGGGCATGAAGTCGTGCACGCACCGCACATAATGCATTCGTACAAACCATCGAGCTTTTCACGTTGTTCCGGTGTTTGTAAAAATTCATCTTCAGGCACTGGGTCATGCACGATAAGATAGGGATCAACCGCACGATAGTGATGATAAAACTGGCTCATATCGACAACCAAGTCTCGAATCACCGGCATACCGGGCAGTGGACGTATCTCGATAGGCTGTTTCAAATCACTCACCGCAGTGATACAACACAGCACATTATGACCATTCACATTCACCGCATCAGAGCCACACACGCCTTCACCACATGAGTGTCGAAAGCTTAATGTTTCATCCAGCGCCTTAATCTGCTTGAGCACATCAAGTAACATCGCCCCTTCAACAACACTGTCCAGCTGATAACTCTGCGTGCGCGGCGCGCTATCTGTTTCAGGATTATAACGGTAGATATTGACTTGCATTAGTACACTCGATCTTTAGGCGGAAACGACGCCACAGAAATAGGCTTCATTCTTACCGGTTTATAATCCACAACGCCCTCCTTAAGATGATAAAGCGAGTGCTTAAGCCAATGCGTATCATCACGTTTAGGATAATCAATACGTGAGTGTGCACCCCGGCTTTCGCAACGTGCCAATGCTGCCTCAACAGTCGCTATAGCAATATCAACAAGGTTTTCCAATTCCAGAAGCTCAATTCTCGCCGTATTAAAAACCTTACTGTGATCCTGTAAATACACATTCGAAAGACGTAATTTAATTGCTTTGACCTTACTAACGCCCGTCATCAACACATCTTCTGTGCGAAATACACCACAATAATCTTCCATCACTGCCTGCAGTTCCGATCTTAACTGGGAGACTGTCTCACCCTCGCCCTGCCTATCCCAGCGTGCCAGCCTCTCTAAAGACGCGGCCATGCTCGTTTCATCAAACGCCTTGTGATAACGGTTTTCTTCTAAATAACTAATAATATGATTGGCCGCAGCACGACCAAAAACAATAATATCGAGCAGAGAGTTACCGCCCAGCCTATTCGCACCATGCACCGATACGCAAGCACATTCACCGACTGCGTAAAGCCCAGGTACTGCCTCCTCAGCACCCCCTGCTGCCGATTGCATCACCTGACCATAACGATTAGTAGGGATGCCACCCATCGTATAATGAGCCGTTGGGAATACCGGTATAGACTCTGTAATAGGGTCTATACCTAAAAAAGTCATCGCAATCTCACGAATATTCGGCAAGCGTTTTTTAATGATGTCTGCACCAAGGTGGTCAAGTTTGAGCAAAACATAGTCTTTATTTTCACCACATCCACGCCCTTCACGCACTTCAATGGCTATAGCGCGACTCACCACATCACGGCTCGCCAAATCTTTAGTATGTGGTGCATAACGCGCCATAAAACGCTCACCATCGCGATTAATAAGATAGCCACCTTCTCCGCGCACACCTTCTGAAATAAGCATACCTTTACCAGCAATACCGGTAGGATGAAACTGGAAAAACTCCATATCCTGCAACGGAATGCCCGAACGCAACGCCATCGCCATACCATCACCCGTGTTAATACGCGCATTAGTATTCGTGCGAAACAACTGACCCACGCCTCCTGTTGCAATCAAAGTAGTTTTAGCTTCAATAATTAACAGCTCACCTGTTTCAATTTCTAATACCAAGGCGCCTAACACACTTTGGTCTTTGTCGCGGATTAGATCTATAGCAAAAAACTCATCAAAAAAGTGAGTCTTTGCTTTCAAGTTTTGCTGATACAAAGCATGCAAAATTGCATGGCCAGTACGGTCCGCAGCAGCACAGGTGCGAGAGGCCTGATCGCCACCAAAATTTTGGCTTTGACCACCAAACGCCCGCTGGTAAATCTTGCCATTATCTAAACGCGAAAACGGTACGCCCATATGTTCAAGCTCAATGACCATACGTGACGCGGCACGGCACATATATTCAATAGCATCTTGATCCCCTAGATAGTCACTGCCTTTGATTGTGTCGTACATATGCCAATGCCAATTATCTTCAGAGACATTAGCTAAGGCAGCGTTGACGCCACCTTGTGCGGCAACAGTATGAGAGCGCGTAGGGAAAACCTTGGAAACGACAGCAACCGTCAAATCCGCTCGCGCAAGTTGCAAGGCGGCACGCAAACCTCCCCCCCCTGCGCCTATGACCAGATTATCAAAACTACGACGCGGAATTTTTGCAACACCAGCGCTCAAATTCATACAATCAGCCTCATAACAACGTAGTCATAGGGTGCATCGCCTTTATTAACACCAAAAATAGCCACAGTGTTTGGCCAAATAGCACTATAAAAATTAAACTCAGCACCAGTATCCGTAAAGAAAAGCGATGGACATAATCAATTATTATATCTCGCAAACCGATCCAGGCATGCAATGATACGGCAATAAAAAATAAGGCCAGCGCCAACGCCACAGGTGTCGCGGTAACAACAGTGCGCCACTCTTCATAGCTTTGTGGAGGCGATAATAAGAAATACAGAGCAGCAACAACAAAACAGACCAACATAAACACCGCTGTCAGTCGCTGTAACAACCATGCATGCATACCCTGTATTGATGTAATCATATCTACCTGGGCTACAACACGATAAAAACCGCTAACACAAAGCTTAATGCACTCAGCACCAACACGATCTGCGCAGACGTTTTGCCCTGAACAGGTCGACCATAAAAGTCGATAAGCAATAGACGAAAACCCGCAAACACATGATGGCCAAATGCCCACATAACCAGTACAAGCGGCAACATAAGAGAAATGTGATTGATTTGCTGCAACAGCTGTTGATAGCTATCAACACTATCAAGCGAAACAGAGAAATAATAGAGTAAAAACGGTGTGGCAATGGCCAATACGACGCCAGAAATACGATGCAAAATTGACACCAATGCCATCATCGGCATGCGAATTTGTGTCAACTTTAAAAAAATCGGACGTGGCAGATCCATGCGCTAAGTATACCTCTAAAAGTAAATCTTGTTTTGTCGCGCGTCTCAACTACAATTCCGTCTATTACTACCGCTAATCCTCTTATTACAGTACAACAAACAGAGTAATCGACACATGAGCAACGAGAAGTACCCTGACATACTAGACCCAATCACTTTATCAGATAGCACCAGTGATATTCACACACAAAACCTTATCTGCCAACTTAGCTATCTCAATGTCGTCGCAATACATGGCGACGATGCGCAAAAATTTCTTCATGGTCAATTAATCAATGATGTAGAAGGACTTGCAGACAACAGCCTACAGCTCAACGGCTATTGCGACCCTAAAGGTCGCCTTCTTGCTCTTTTCCATCTTATTCGACTGGGCGACAAATATCTTATGCTCATAGACCAATCCATCTCTAAGAGCGTCATCAAGCGATTGCAAATGTTTGTCTTAATGGCCGAGGTTGAATTCGAGCCAAGCACACTAAAATGTATTGGTTTTGTCCAAAATAATACCCAGAAAACCCCTACGTTAATAAAAGAAGCATCACTAGCATCGAGTACGGTCTGTTCCAATAACAATGGCCTTATCCTAGCATTACTCCAAGATAAGCCCGCACGCTATATCCTTATCGGAGACAGTAGCCAGCTAGGTCAGGCTTGGAATTCGCTATCCAAAAACAACCTAAACTGCGACGATACCGTCTGGCATTTACTCAACGTGAGACTTGGACAACCTAGCTTAGCAGGAAAAACCCAGGGTGCTTTCGTACCTCAAATGATGAATCTTGACCTCATCAACGGCTTAAGTTTTAGCAAAGGCTGCTATCCAGGCCAAGAAGTCGTTGCCCGCATGCACCATTTGGGTAAGCTCAAGCGACGCATGTATCGCTTACATATTCGCTGTGAAGAGCAGCCCTTGGCCGGTGATGGCATCTATAGCCTAAATAGCGATATCAACGCACCCCAAGGGCA
This sequence comes from Gammaproteobacteria bacterium, assembly GCA_002400905.2. GTDB lineage: Bacteria > Pseudomonadota > Gammaproteobacteria. The sequence continues at coordinate 11,930 of NVRQ02000137.1, forward strand.
CATAGAAAGTGTTGGCAAAATCGTTTCGGCCGTAAAAATAAACGACGACGAATTTGACGCACTCGCGGTATTACAAATTAAACATAAAGAAGATAGCAATCTTTATCTAGATGATGGTGACGATACGACTTTATCAATCACTGACCTACCCTACAAAATCAAGGAGTCATAACTATCCGCTTCCTAGCAAGCACGTGCTCAATGTAGACTGGGCTTATGCTGAAGACCCTTAGGCCGAGCCTGCGCGCATTACTTATTCACCTAATCGCTCTAACCTTGGTATTGGGCTACCGTTTTTGGCTGACCGATCAAAACCAAGCCATCCCGATACTTTTTCTTGCCTGTGCTGAAGGACTTATTGCGACAGCGCTAGGATTACTCAGCAAACTACGTGCTTGGTGGATACCCATCAACCTATTGTTTTTCCCCTTACTGTATTTGGCATCGAGTTACGCCATTAGTCCACTTTGGACTTTATCGCTCTTTATTATTATATGGTTGCTTAACTGGAATGCCTTTAGCGAGCAAGTACCGCTCTATCTTAGCGGTAATAAGACGATTGAAGCCCTAGCTAAACACCTCGAAAAAAAACACGCATTTACTTTTGCCGATTTCGGCTGCGGACTAGCCAGTGTACTAATCAAACTAGCGAAACACTTCCCACAAGCCCATTTTACTGGCTATGAAACTGCACCACTCCCCTACCTCATTGCCAAAATTCGCAGCATAGGAATCAGCAATTTAGATATTAAACGCCAGTCATTTTGGAAAACGCAATGGAACACCTACGACATTGTATATTGTTTTTTATCGCCCGCACCCATGCCCAAGATAGAGTCCTATGCAAAAAATAACATGAAGTCTGATGCCATCTTAATATCAAACACTTTTCTCCTACCTAAAAAAGAAGCTATGCAGATCATTAACATTAATGATCTTAGAGCAACCAAACTGTATATTTACCGTTACAAATAACCCAAAGTAGCCAACATGAATAGACATCATATTCTTGGCCTATTCTTAGTTTACCGTACCCAGGTCATGCTCTAGCACGCCTACCGATAGCCATCGGCACAAACACCAAAAATCAGCGATTTCACGCCTCTTAAGGTAGTTAACAGATATCATCCCTAAATACTTAAGAAAAAATTCTGATCGCCGATACATTCCGTGAAAGGAAGTAGAGTTGACGGCTATCGTCACTCAGAATTGATTAATACTGGCGCGTTACCTAGCCACTTTACTGGCTCTGCTCGCTTCAATATTGACTATATGTATGAATTCGTCGACATCAGCATAATGTACTAGGAGTGAGCAATGCTCAAAAATCTATCAATTAAAAAGTTTATAACCTTTTCGTTCGCAACGGTAGGAACATTGATATTAGCGTTAAGCATCTATGTTTACACCAGCCTTAGCACTGTTGAAAAAGATTTTGATTTACTCGTAGACAACGTTGGTCTGTTGACCAAAGTTTCTGAGCTACGTCACTACACTCTTTCGTATCGACGTTTTGCGCTAGATTACGGTTTAACTGAAAATAAGAATGAACATCGTGTCATCAAACCCGTAATCGAAGAAAACCGCGAATTGACACTAAAAGTGCTTGGTGAATTTGACAAAGTTGTTGAAAGCGCACCAGATAAAGCATTTATCGCAACATTCCGTAAAAACTTTGCTGACTATATAAAGACTCAAGAACATTACATCTCTTTGATTGATAATGATAAAATTGATAAAGCACGTGAAACCATCCTCGGCCCAATGTTAGCGCCATTCAACGCTATGATTGCTCCGGTTGAAAAATTCCAAGCAGACCTTCAAGTAAAATCAGTAGAACTACGCAGCAGCAGCAAAAAACAATTCTCAAACATCAATGTCACCATGGTTACCATTTGCATTGTCTTGATTGCGTTAACCCTATTCGCTGGCATCATGCTTGCTCGTAAAATCAACGCACCATTGGCTGCACTCAACGAGCAAATGCAACGTATGGGTAGAGGCGACTTAAGTCAAAGCATTGATATGTCCCGATTCGCTAAAGACGAACTGGGTTCTTCAGCAGAGTACTTTAAAGAAATGCAAGAAAGCGTCGCCGCATTAATACGGGAAATCAGTCAAAGTGTTACTTCACTTGACTCAGCGTCCTCTCGCTTAAGTGATCAATCAAATATTGCCACCAATCGTATGGATAGCCAACAGTCTGACATTAGCCAGATTTCAGCTACCATGAATGAAATGGCTGCTGGCCTACAAGAAGTCGCATCAAATACCAGCGCTACCGCAGAAGTGGCGATCACCGCATCTCAAGAAGCACATAAAGGTGATCAGATCGTTCGTCAAGCCGTCAATCAAATCGAAGACGTTAGCCAAGCGCTTGAAAAGGCGGGCACCGTTATCAACGCGCTACGTGAAGACAGTGCAAGCATTAGCTCGGTCACAGAAGTCATTCGATCTATCGCAGAGCAAACCAATCTACTCGCACTGAATGCGGCTATTGAAGCTGCGCGAGCTGGTGAGCAAGGTCGCGGCTTCGCCGTGGTTGCAGACGAAGTGAGGACACTCGCTCAGCGTACACAGAACTCGATTGATGAAATCAACAAAACTATTACCAGCCTGCAAGCACGCTCAGAAGAAGCCGTAGCATCAATGGAACGTAGCCAAACCGGCATGGCGAAGAGTGTTGATCAAGCCAAACTTGCTGGTGAATCCATCGCTGAAATCGCTCGCTCAGTAACCAGTATCTCAGAAACAACCAATCAGATTGCATCGGCTACGGAGCAACAAACTACCGTGACACATGACCTGACTCAGCGAATCACGGCTATTAACACCGCATCAAGTGAAGTATCTCAGGGCGCTCAAGAAACTAAAGAACTTTGTATTGAACTCAAAGAGCTTGATACCAACCTCAATCA
>NVRQ02000138.1 GCA_002400905.2 Gammaproteobacteria bacterium
CCTACGCTGCGTTCGCTGTCGGCCAATCGCTTCACTAGCGTGCCGTGCTTGCTACGATCGGATTCCAAGGATTTGCGTAAACTCGTAATCTTGTCTCGCAGATCGGCCAACTGCTTGGTCTTATCCGCAACGGCAGGCGGCAAATACAGTACGCTAAGTAGGCACGCTATTAGTACTAGAGGAACTGGCGTCAACTGGCTACGATGCCCTAAATCCGACAGGCTCCTAGACCACACTATTGCAACACGGTGACCAAGCTGCACCCTGTCATCTCTGGCGGTTGCTCAAGACCGAGCAGATGCAACATCGTCGGCGTCACATCACACAGCGCACCATCCAACGCAATTTCAGCATCGCGCCCGACATAGATCAATGGCACAAGGTTACTCGTATGCGCAGTATGCGGCTGGCCAGTCTCAAGATCAAACATCTGCTCAGCATTACCGTGATCAGCCGTAATCAGCCACTCGCCATCGGCTTTTTTAATGGCCGCTTCAACTCGACCTAAACACTTATCTAAGGCTTCAATTGCTTCAATCGCCGCATCGAGCTTACCCGTATGACCAACCATATCAGGATTCGCGTAATTACAAATAATCGTGTCATAGGCACCCGATTCAATGGCTTCGACTAAACGGTCGGTTAGCTCTTCGGCGCTCATCTCTGGCTGCATATCATAGGTTTTCACCTTAGGTGACTGAACCAATACACGGTCTTCACCTGGATAGGCCGCTTCCGCACCACCATTAAAAAAGAAGGTGACATGCGCATATTTTTCAGTCTCGGCAATACGTAACTGCGTTAAACCAAGCTTAGAGATGTACTCACCAAAAACGTTGTGATGGCGCTCAGGAGGAAACGCCACAGGTACGTAGTAAAAATCTTTATTGTACTCAGCAAGACTGCAAAAAGTGCCCAACTTAGGCGTTACCTCACGCGAAAAATCATCAAAGTCTTCAGCAATAAATGTCCGCGTTAGCTGTCGTGCGCGATCCGAACGAAAATTCATAAACACAACAACATCATCATCACGAATAAAGTTTGGCTCGGCGCCCTCTTTAACTATAACGGTCGATTGAACAAATTCATCGGTCTCGCCGCGCGCATAGGCCATCTCGAGACCTGTCATAGCGTCAACAGCACAAAACTCGCCCTTGCCTTGAGTGAGCAAATCATAGGCAGCTTGCACACGCTCCCAACGGTAATCACGATCCATTGCATAAAAGCGACCGACCATTGTTGCGATACTGCCACCGCCAATCTCTGCCATGCCAGCTTCCATTTTTTCAATGGTCGCAGCGGCACTCTTTGGCGGCGTATCGCGGCCATCGAGAAATGCGTGGACAAATACATTTTTGGCGCCACGCTCAACCGCAAGCTTAACCATCGCGAAAATATGCGACTCATGACTATGCACGCCGCCAGACGACATAAGGCCAAATATATGGACAGCGCTATCGTTATTAATCGCCACATCGACCGCATCGGTTAAGGTCTGATTGGTAAAAAATAGCCCACTATCGATCGCGCGCTCGATACGCGTCAATTCTTGATAGACGACTCGGCCTGCGCCAATGTTTAGGTGACCTACCTCTGAATTACCCATTTGACCGGAGGGCAAGCCCACACTTGGACCCGATGCGTTGATCAAGGTATGCGGGTTATCATTAAACAACTTATCCCAAACGGGAGTATTAGCCGCTGCTATTGCATTGCCCTCGGTTTCTTCCGTATAGCCCCAGCCATCAAGTATGGTGAGGAGAATGGGTCGTTTTTGCGCTGTCATTAATTTATGGTCATACTTGTTGGTTAGCGCACGCGACAATCGCGACACTACGTTTAAAATAAAGGCTTGCTGGTAACCCTAGCGCAATATCAGTATGATGCCGAGCGCACAGGCTTGCCGATTATACCGTAACAAACAACGGTTTAGCGGCTAGCTAAGTATTTTCACACAAATTACTTAGGATCAGCTAGTACGCATGGGACAATTCCTCGAATTTATCGTCAACCACTGGATATTGAGTTCGCTCTTTGTTTTCATTCTCATGATGCTGACTATGGATGGCATACGCGGTAAATTGCTTGGCTTTGGCGAAATCAAACCTGATGAAGCCGTGCGCATGATGAATCACGACGATGCAGCGGTACTCGACGTGCGCGAAGACAGCGAATACGCTGAAGGCCACATCATCAACTCAATCCATATACCGTTGCCACTGCTAGAAAATCGCACCGCTGACCTTCAAAAATATAAAGATAGGCCGCTACTGGTCTATTGCCGCACCGGGAATCGATCAGCGCAAGCAGCATCAACGCTGATGAAACAAGGCTTTAGCGGCGTTAAAAAACTAAGTGGTGGTATGATCGCGTGGCAGGGTGCAAATCTGCCAGTCAGCAAATCATAGTCACCTTAAATAGACCTACATTTAGGATATCTACCAGGAATTTCTATGACGAACGATGACATTAAACCAAGCACTGACGACGAAAGCCAACAGCGTTTTCACATTCAAAAAATTTACGTCAAAGACCTGTCTTTTGAAACACCGAATTCACCTCAGATCTTTTCTGAGAAATGGAAGCCAGAAGTAAACCTTGAAATTCGCAATACGGCTAAGGTGCTCACTGACGATGTTCACGAAGTCATTTTATCGCTTACGGCAACCGTCAAAATAGACGATAAAGTCGCGTATCTTATTGAAATACAGCAAGCGGGCATCTTCAACATTAGCGGCTTCAAAAAAAGTAACCTTGCAGCAATGGTGGGTAGCTATTGCCCTAATATTCTGTTTCCCTACGCACGAGAAGGCGTATCCGACATCGTCTCCAAAGGTGGTTTCCCACAGCTGGTGTTAGCACCAGTAAACTTTGACAGCCTCTACAGTCAGCATTTGCAAAGCATGCAAAACAGCGACATGGGGCAACCGGAAACGTCGCACTAGCAATAGCAATGAGTACTCCAGGAACCGTTAGCGTCATCGGCGCCGGCTCGTGGGGTACCGCCCTGGCGCAGCAACTTGCAAGACGCCAGCATCAAGTTAGGCTTTGGGGTCGTAACCGCGAGCATCTCGCTGAGATCAACCGCATTCGCTGCAACCAGCGTTATCTGCCTAACATTACGCTATCAGATAACGTCACTGCTTTCGACTTAGCCGACCCATCTCTAAGCCAAACGCTCAAAGACAGTCAACTCATCTTGCTGGTCGTACCTAGCAGCGCCTTTCGTGAAACCATTATTAAAATAAAACCCTATTGCAGCGATAACACGCTGCTCGCCTGGGCATGTAAAGGCCTAGAGCAAGACAGCGCAAAACGTTTACACCAAATTCTGCTTGAAGAATGGCCGGGTATCCAACGCTACGGCGTCATCTCTGGCCCAACCTTTGCGCTTGAGCTAGCAAAAGGCTATCCCACCGCTATTACCGTCGCGGCTAACAGCGACCAAGCTAGCGGCGATATTGCTGATTTTTTGCATGGCGACCGCCTCCGCTGTTACACCTCTACCGATATCGTTGGCGTTGAATTGGGTGGCGCCATCAAAAATGCACTAGCGATTGCAACTGGCATTGCCGATGGCTTAAACTTTGGTGCCAACACGCGCTCCGCCTTAATTACCCGCGGTCTTAGCGAAATGGTCAAACTCGGCGCTGCCTTAGGCGGCCAGGCGAATACCTTTTACGGCCTAGCCGGATTGGGTGATTTAATCTTAACCTGTACCGATGATCAATCACGTAACCGTCAACTCGGCCTAGCTTTAGGTCGCGGCCATTCGCTAACGGATGCCTTAGAGGCAATTGACCAAGTCGTCGAAGGTGTCAATACTGCACGCGAGCTACATCAATTAATGCAAACACATAATATTGACATGCCAATTTGTGACAGCGTCTATCGTGTGCTTTATGAAGGCTTGGCGCCAACAGATGCGGTTTATAGTCTACTTGAGCGCGAGCTTAAGGCAGAGTGATTTCCCGGGCTATTATTCTTGCCGCTGGCCATGGCAAACGCATGCGGCCACTGACCGAACATACACCTAAGCCATTGCTAAGTGTTGGCGGCAAAACACTGATCGAAACGCACATAGAACAACTACGTGATGGCGGCGTTAGCCATATCATTATCAACACAGGCCGACTCGGCCAACAATTTGAAAACAAGCTCGGCAACGGCAAATACTATGGCGTTAATTTAACGTATTCGCATGAAGGTGATGAACCCCTTGAAACCGGAGGCGGCATTGTCAACGCTTTGCCTCTGTTTAATGATGAATTTTTTATTGCCATCAATGGTGATATCTGGACAGACTATGATTATTCACTTTTGCGTAAAAGAACCGCTACACATTGCCATCTTGTTCTCGTCAACAACCCTGAACATAACCCGCAAGGTGATTTCGCCTTTAGCAAAGGCCGTGTCAGCAACATGCTCTCAGGGTGCACACCCTGTTTCACCTTCAGTGGCATAGCCGTCTATGCGCGCGCCCTATTCAAGGGCGCGACACACACAGCATTTCCACTCACACCACTATTGCGACAAGCGGTTGATAACGCACAGGCTAGCGCCGAACGTTACACTGGCAAGTGGTTTGATATTGGCACACCACAGCGACTAACAGAGTTAGATCAATTGTTACTAAAACCGAAGCGTTAATTGACTAACTGTTGCTGTATGGCCTCTTTTAGACTTAAGCGACGACGCTTCAGCTCACCCATGTGGGAATCTGAAACCGGCACCAGCGTACTTTCTAATCCATGTATTTTCTTATCAGTCAGATCATATTCACTAATGAGCGAAGAAAATGACGCATCATGTTTTTTAAGATCACGTAGCTTAAAGAAATGCTCTGGGAACTCTTCCTCGATAGGGTGACGAGAAATTGGCATAGACACCTCCTTGATGGTTAAGTAGAAACACTTACATCTGCCCTGTATGTTGGGCGGGGAGAGCTCAGATTGTCATTGCTATGAACCGCTGTCAAGAAGGCAACATTTGTGCCTAAAATGTTGCCTTAGCGATACAGAGACTAAGCGGCTCGGCGCTCTATTGCGACACATTCTCGCTGCGTTCGTCGATCAAGAACAATGTTTAACGCATTCTCTTGGACAAATCGCTGGATATAGGCAAACGCGAAAGGATCACGAATTTCAAGATCCGGCGGAACAGTCAGTGATGGCATGCCGTCGATAAAACAGGGTCGAACATCGAGCGATAACTTGAGGCGATGCTCGTACTCAAAACTAGAGAGGCGTAAGCGAATCTGACGTTTCCACTCATCGTTGTTCAATGCCGCCTGATTCCGTACCACGGAATCACGTTCGTCGACACTAACGCTTGCACTGACTCCCATACTATTACTCCTTCGCCCATCAATAATTTTGCTTGGCTTAGAGAACCTCTGATTCATTCATGGCCCGAGGTCTAATGGCTAAAATTATCCATTCAGCCCAGACACATCAGAGGTGCCTTAGATTACCAAACATGCCTAAAGGCTATCGGTAG
>NVRQ02000139.1 GCA_002400905.2 Gammaproteobacteria bacterium
AGGGAAGCTAAAGGTTTGATAACGCCAAGGCTCACCTGTTGAGGCGATCATCAAGGGGCCGCTGACATCGACACCGTCGACTTCAAGATGAATACGGCTCTCACCGGCTGGCGCACGGGCGCTGCGTATCTCAAACTGATACGTCCCTGCCTCGGGGACATTAATGTCATATGCCAGCCATTCACGCGCGGCCACATACGATACGGTCGCTGGGCCATCGCTTGTTCTACGTTCTGCTGAGGTTGCTGATATGGCGCTCAGACCAACGGTCTCACTGCGGCCGTTGTCGTAGTTACCGCGGTTACGGTTATCGAGGTCGTGGTAGCCTACGCCTTCGCCGCCCGGATTATAATTTTCGGCTTCGATAAAAAGGGGTTCAGCGGGCATGGCCATGGTGCTTAGCGGCAGCAAGGCGGTCAGTGCCAGGGGGAGGCAAGCGCGGCGAAACGGTTTTTTGTTCACAGGGTTCTTGGTATTCATGTCACTTTTCCTTTTGCTTGGTTCAAGGTCAACCAAAGAATATGGGGATCAGGCAGGCTGAATAAGCCTGACGTCAGCCCTGCTAACGGGTCATCGTAAAACCGATGACACAAACTCCGTTTATTCCTTGTTGTGTGCCAAGGCTACTCCAGCAAACAGGTTTTTGTAAAGTGATGGTTTCTTTTCATGTCAGGGTTGGGGGCACTTTGTTACTCCTTTGGTGAAGAAAAGGGAGCAAGCGTCAGGCCATCATTTAAAATACAAGCTAAGGATCAGTTGAGCTATCTGCAGCACTGACAGCGTGCGATTAAATTCGTTACACCCGGGCAGAGACATCGAAATATGATCTCAACGTCAGGCAGTCTATCGACTGGGCGAAGTCTGAAAATTCAACGCGATGGAATGGCGAAACAAGGAATCGGGAGCCTATCGAAAGAAGGAGACCTAATCCGGAAAAACAAAATATAGTGACGGAGGAAAACAAGGCAGCATAATGGTTCACTTTAGGCGCCAAGGACCTTGAAATCCGCCGGTATGCACATAGAGGCTTTTTATAATCGCTTACGTAAGCGATTATAAAATTAACACGATCCAAGTGAACGCTGATTGCTCTATTCCGCCAACTACGACCAAACATTTTCCAATGTACGGACATGTTCTTGGATAACACCGATATTGTCGTGACGATGAAGAATAGATCACTATAGTCTTCTGTTTTGGGTTGTTACCCAGCGCTCAATCCACGTTTCGTAAGTAATTAGGATATAAATCGTTAGCCGAATTTAGAGACTGCAAGGTTTAGGCTGTTAAGTAGTCAAATATAAGGAACCTGGGCCGCTTTTTTGATGATGAGAATGTGTGACTAACTGTTGGCTGCCTTTGCATGCAGGCCACATTCTTTGCTCTCAGGGTTTTCCCACCACCAACGGCCAGCACGAATGTCTTCGCCAGCGCTAGTAGCACGAGTACACGGTGCGCAACCAATGCTGGGGTAATTTTTATCATGCAACTTGTTATACGGCACTTTGTTTTCGCGCAGGTATTGCCAGACCTCGGGCTCTGTCCATTCGGCGAGGGGGCTGAATTTTTGCAGGCTGTTATCGGCATCCCATTCGGAGATAGGCAGCTCGGTACGTGTTACGGCTTGTTCGCGTCGTAGGCCGGTTACCCAGGCTTTTTTGTCGGCAATGGCGCGACGAAGAGGTTCAATTTTACGCATAAAACAGCAACTTTTACGTAGTTCAACACTTTTATAAAACGCGTTAAGTCCGTTAGTGCGCACGTATTCTTCGACTGCTTCGGTTTTGGGGAAATAGGTAATAACCGGTTTGCTATAATATTCGCTCACTTTCTGCATGAGTTCATAGGTTTCTGCTGGCAGGCGTCCGGTGTCGAGACTGAAAATCCCGATATCAATATTATGCTGATTTATTAAATCAGTTAGCACCATATCTTCAGCGCCAAAACTATTGGCAAAGGTTGCCGGACTATAGTCATCAGCAATCTTTTTTAACACGGTAACCGTGTTATCAAGTTTGCTTTGTAGTTCAGCAGAAAGGCTCATGTTTGTTTCCGGTTTGTTCTTTATTCATTCGCCGCCAACATGGGTGGCTTTAACGACGGCGACGCGCAAGCTATCGTTGTTGTTATCGACGACGGCTTGATGTCCATCGGCTATAAGGCTGTTGCATAATTTTTGCTGCGACTCTTGCGAGTCGACGATAAAGCTGACGCGACTTCCACCAGCAAATTCCTTTAATGCATTACGTGCTTTGATGTAATGCAACGGGCAGGTGTAGTCGCTGATATCAACGATGACCTCACTGGCTATTTTTTTTTTTACCAGTGACACAGTCAAATCAAGTTGCGAATCAATGTTTTGGCAAGCCTCGGCAGCATTGCGTACCCATGTGTCAACTTTACTTGCAATTTCGTCGTTGAATTTCATGGTGTCGAAGTCAGTGCGGAATGCTTGAGCCTGGGCTGCAATAATCGAAAATTCCTTGGCTAAGTTGGCGCAAATTTGCGGGCCTTCGTTAAGATTTTTTAACACAGTGTTGAGTTCGTCATCATGTTTTTGGCCGGCAACGAATTGCAGCGATTGACCAACCATAAGGCCGATTTGTTCAATACATTCGACGGCTTCATCAGCCAGATTTTGTGCGGCAAATGAATTGCGGCAATCACGTTCATAAGCGGTTTCAGAGAAACGTGAGGCAACAAAGTCTTGTGATGCGCCGGCGCATTCACCGCCACCTAGCTGTAAGACTTTAAAGTCAGCTGACTCACCGTGGTCGGCAAGAATGTTGGGTACATCTTCTTCGCTAATTTCTGTTAGGTCGAATAACATTTTTTTGATGTCATCCATGCCGCGACGACGAGTCCAATCATAAAAGCTTTCGTTGGCGGCGGCTTCATTGGCATAGCTGTCGTCCAATCGTTGTATTGCCGTGTTAATGCGAGCAGAAGGAATTGTCGGGCCTTTAAGTGCAAGACCGCCAGTGCTGCGACCATCACCACCGATATACATTTGGTAATGGGGAATTAGCTTGCCGTGCTTACGTTTACCTTCACCGTAAATGCCGATGTCACCGGTTTCTGGTTGTGCACAGCCATTGTGGCAACCGCTAACGCGTAAGCGCAGGTCATTTTTCCCACCAGTCACAATGTCGGCAGCAACACGTGAAGAGGTTATACCCAAACGACAAGTAGAGGTGCCCGGGCAGGCGACAATATCGTCGCCAATTTTAGGCTCGGACAAACCAATATTTGCAATGGCAGCACGAATCGATGCGATGCGATCACTCGGTACATTGAGTAATATCAGGTTTTGATCTTGTGTTGCGCGTGCATCATTGATTTCTTCATTGCGCATAATGTTAGTGACGCCACGTAGTTGTTCTACCGTCATATCACCCAAGGTCAGGCTAATTGGGAAGACGTGAAAACCGGTTTGTTTTTGTTCGATTACTGAGCGTGGCGCACCTGTAGTCATGTTTGAATTGCTGCTCCCTGCCTTCCATTCAATAGGGTCGGTGGTGCGACCGGCATAAGCGACTTTGGTGCGTTCAAACTCTTCTTGATATTTTTCTAAAAAGCCTTCGGCACCGAAGGTGCCGACCAGAAATTTTATACGGGCTTTAGCACGACGTTTACGATCAGAGTATTTATGGTGCATTGAAATCAATGCTTCCATTGAAGCAAGCAGATGTTTTTCTTCAAGAAACTCTTCAACAACAATGGCCTCATGTGGCTTGTGACCAAGCCCGCCACCGGCTAATATTTTAAAACCGAATTTCCCATCGCGATTAACAGCGATCACGCCTAAGTCATGTATCATGCCTTGCGCGCAATCGGTCTCACAACCTGAAAAGCTGATTTTAAATTTACGTGGCAGATGCTGCGTTAAGGGGTGGCGTAAAAAGCGCTCAACAGCCGTATTGAGTACGGGGTTAATATCGGTATGCTCATGCGCACAGACACCGGCCAAAGGACAGGCGGTGATATTACGCACGGTATTACCGCAGGCCTCACGTGTCGTTAGCCCACTCTCGGCCAAACGTCGCATTGCTGCCGGCGTATCTTTTAACGGTATATAGTGAATCTGAAAATCTTGTCGTGTTGAGATATGGGCCAGGTCGTGTTGTGAATGGTTTTCGAGAACGTCGGCCACGGCTTCGATCTGATCGGCATTGATGTTGCCAGCTGGCAGTTTAATGCGCAGCATGTGCACGCCGTCTTGACGCTGGCCATAACAGCCATGTTGAAGACGGTAGGCCATAAAACGAGCAGCATCCATCTCGTCGTTAAGAAAGGCATTAACACTTTCTTCATAACGGTCAATCTCTGCAAAATCAGCCAACGACATTTTCTCTTCCTCTATATCTGGTTAAATAGGGTGTGTTTATAGCATTAATGTAGCACCGTAAACTTGATGCCGATTGCGAATAAAAGAGTCGCTAATATCGGCCGCATGATCCGGTCGGGCACTACGGTTCCCAAATGGCTACCTAAGTATATGCCTGGTAGCGAACCGAGTAGCAGGGCAAACAATAAGCTGGTATTCACCGTGCCGAGCTGAAGGTGGCCAAGGCCAGCGACAGCGGTTAGTGGCACCGCATGGGCGATGTCTGTTCCCACAATTCGAATCGTGGGGATGCGAGGATACAGGAACATGAGCATTGCTGAACCTAAAGCCCCTGCTCCGACTGAGGATACTGGCACGAGTATGCCTAAAAGTACGCCAGCAAGCACGGTAACCCCGTCCCGGTAAGCGCGTAGCTTTGGATAGCGTTGCCGCAAACCGTCGCCCAGTTGATGCATTTTTGATTTGAACAATAGGGATGCCGCAGTAAGAATCAACGCGATACCCAGGCCATTAGTAATAAATTTCTCGACTATGGCGTTGTTGGTGCCAACTTGGCCAAGGATATAAACGGTCATTAAGGCGGTGGGAATACTGCCTATGGCTAGCAAACCGGCGATGCGCCATTCTACGGTGTGACGGCGCGCATGCGCCCAAATGCCGCCGGTTTTAGTGATTGCTGCAAACAATAAGTCGGTGCCAACCGCAACTGCTGGCTCTACTCTAAAAACAAAGATAAGTAGCGGCGTCATCAGTGAGCCACCGCCAACACCTGTCAGACCGATCAAACACCCGACGCCGAAGCCTGCGGCTGTCAGCATCCAGTCAAAAGTCATTTATGTTCTCGGGTAGGGTGAAAATTGACATAAAAATCAGTATGTTAGAGAGGTTTCAGCTAACGCAGAAAAATAGATTATCACTATAGCAAAAGGCTTATAGTAAAAATAATAATAAGTTATGCTATATATAGCAGAATTATATATAAGGGGGGCGTCATGAAATTGCAGCAACTGCGTTTTGTCCGGGAAGTGGCACGCAATGGGCTGAATATATCGACGGCGGCGCAAAGCTTAAATACTGCTCAGCCAGGCGTAAGCAGCCAAATTCGTCAGCTTGAAGATGAGCTAGGCATCGATATTTTTTTACGGCACGGTAAGCGACTGACGGGTATTACTGAACCGGGCTATCAAGTTGTCGCGATGATAGAGCGCGTGCTGCAAGGTGCTGACAGTATTAAAAGTGTTGCAGAGGAATTTTCTCAGCAAGCGAAGGGCCGCCTCTCTATTGCGACAACACATACGCAGGCACGTTACTCTTTGCCGGCGGCAATTAAACGATTTACCGAGCAATACCCTGACGTCAGCCTCACGATTCATCAGGGTAATCCGACGCAAATTTGCGAATATGTCCTATCCGGAGAGGCCGATATCGCGATTGCTACGGAAGCCATTGCGACCTATGATGAGCTGGCAACGATGCCTTGCTACGATTGGAACCGATGCGTGATTGCTCCGCCGGATCATCCCTTGCTTGCTCAAAAGGAATTGACGTTAGCGAATTTATCACATTACCCAATTATTACTTACGACTACGCTTTCGCTGGCCGGTCTAAAATTAATAAGGCATTTTCAAATGAAGATTTGAAGCCTGATATTGTGTTGACTGCAATTGATTCAGATGTAATAAAAACTTATGTTGAATTGGGCTTGGGTGTGGGTATTCTTGCATCAGTGGCCTTTTCGGCCGAGCGTGATACCGCATTGCGTTCTATTGATGCGGGCCATCTATTTGAGTCAAGTACGGTGCGTATTGGTATTCGTCGCGGCAGTTATTTACGCAGCTATATCTACGACTTTATTCAGTACTTCGCGCCACATTTGACGCGAGAGGTGGTTGATGAGGCCATGTCGGGTTAGGAGCCTGTTGGACCTAGAAAAATCTACTGCGGGAAAGCCATTTTTGCCAAATTTCCCGATCATTTTCGTTAAATTAAGCGCACTATCCGCCTCAAATGATCGACAACCCTGATTTGTTATACCCCTGGTGGGTAAAAAAATGGCTTTCCCTTTTGGCCCTGGATAGCCTTATGTTGCGAAGCACATGGATGTGCTAAAGCGTGCGCTACGATTGCCTAAGTCCGACAGGCGCCTAGTGCCAGCCTATTCTTCCTCAGTCTCTTCGGTTTCTTCTACTGATTCGATAAAGCTGCAATCGTCTTGAGGGCAAAGTTTTTGTTTGCCTGAACGCTTAGTCACTTTAATAGTAAGAATAGGCCACTGACATTCTGGGCAACTCTCTTTGACAGGCTCGTTCCATAGCGCATAGTCACAATCAGGGTAGCGTGAGCAGGAATAAAAAATCTTACCGCGGCGTGATTTACGTTGAAGTATGGATCCTTGCTTGCACTTCGGGCACTCGACATCAGTGTCCGCTGGTTTTTCTAAGGGCTCCATATGTTTGCAGTTAGGGTAGTTGCTGCAACCAATAAATTTGCCGTAGCGTCCGCTGCGAATAATAAGGTTTGATTCACATTCAGGGCATTGTCGGCCTTCGATTATCTCAGGTTCATCTTTACTGTTGCCATCCATATCACGCGTGTAATCGCATTCAGGATAATTGGTGCAACCGATAAATCGCCCGCGGCGACCAAGGCGAATAGATAGTTGGGTTTCGCATTTTGGGCATTTTTCATCGATGGCTTCTTGTGTGACATCTTTACGCTGTACGTTCGCATTGGTATCGTCGATACGCTCTTTAAAGGGTGACCAAAACT
The DNA here is from genome assembly GCA_002400905.2 of Gammaproteobacteria bacterium. Classification (GTDB taxonomy): domain Bacteria; phylum Pseudomonadota; class Gammaproteobacteria. The sequence goes on from NVRQ02000139.1 coordinate 7,119, forward strand.
GCTTCATTACTGGCAGCCATTGCTGCTCACCACGTGAAACGGCATCGAGCTGATCTTCTAACTTAGCGGTAAATTCATAGTCAACGTACTGAGAAAAATATTTGGTCAAGAATCTACTGACGACGCGCCCGACATCGGTCGGTGTGAAGCGACGTTTTTCTAGCTCAACATATTCGCGTGAGACCAGGGTTGAAATAATTGACGCATACGTTGAAGGGCGGCCAATGCCATGCTCTTCTAAGGTCTTAACTAAACTTGCTTCCGTAAAGCGTGGCGGTGGCTCAGTAAAATGTTGCTCGCTACGAATTGCTTTAAGTTCGACGGAGTCGCCTTCTTCCATGGGTGGTAGCAGGCGCTCATCTTTATCGCCTTTGCTGTCGTCCTGGCTTTCTTGGTAAACCGCCATGAACCCAGGTTTGCGTACAGTCGAGCCGCTGGCGCGAAAAATACCGACGTCACCGGCCTGTAGGTTGACACCGACCATATCGAGTGTGGCGTGAATCATTTGACAAGCGATGGTGCGTTTCCAAATTAACTCATAGAGTTTGAACTGATCGCTGGTTAAATGCGTTTTTATCTCGCTGGGTATATAGTTGACACTGGTCGGGCGAATGGCTTCATGGGCTTCTTGAGCATTTTTTGCTTTGGTCTTATAGCTATTTGGCGTTTTTGGGATTTCACCGGCGCCATAGCGTTTGGTAATCAATTCACGAATTTCATCCGTGGCTTCGACCGCCAGGTTGACGGAATCAGTACGCATATAGCTGATTAACCCGATGGGTCCGTCGCCACCGCCAATTTCCACCCCTTCATAAAGTTGCTGAGCAGTACGCATGGTGCGTTGCGTGGTAAAGCCGAGTTTACGTGAGGCTTCTTGCTGCAGCGTTGAGGTTGTAAACGGTGGTTGAGGGTTGCGCTTACGTTGCTTCTTTTCTACCTTAGTAACAGTCAGTGTTGTGCCGGCTGCATCAAGCAGCGCTTCACGAGCTGATGTTGCATCGTCGGTATTGTTAACGGAAAACTGGTTAAGTTTTTCGCCTTTATAGGTGGTTAATTTTGCAACAAAGTCGGACTTACTCTTGTTGACGTCGGCTTCGATGGACCAGTATTCCTTTGGTACAAAGGCTTCGATAGCTTCTTCGCGCTCGACAATCATGCGCAGGGCAGGGCTTTGCACGCGACCGGCAGAGAGTCCGGCGCGAATTTTTTTCCACAGCAATGGGGATAGGTTGAAGCCAACCAAATAATCGAGCGCACGTCGTGCTTGTTGTGCATTGATCATGTCAATGGATAGCGCGCGCGGGTGTGCCATCGCTTCGGTGACCGCCTTTTTGGTGATCTGATTGAAGGAAACGCGGTGAACTTTTTTACCTTTTAGTAGTTTTTTTTCTTCCAGCATTTCGTGGATATGCCACGAAATTGCTTCACCTTCGCGATCCGGATCAGTGGCGAGGTATAAAAAGTCTGCTTTTTTAACGGCTTTAACAATGGCGTCGAAATGTTTTTTGTTGCGATCAATGACCTCATAGGTCATTTTAAAATCGTTATCAGGGTCAACAGCACCTTCTTTCGGTTTAAGGTCGCGTACGTGACCATAAGAGGCAAAGATTTCAAAATCTTTGCCTAAGTATTTTTTCAGCGTTTTACATTTTGCTGGTGATTCGACGATTACGACGCTTTGAGCCATGTCTATACTGCTTTGTTGTGTTGCGGATTTAGTGCAAATGCATTGGCGCAGCTTCCAGCACCATATCTTCTATCCAATGATTGGTATCTTGTCCAGGCTGATTAAATAAGACCATCAGGACAACCCATTTTAGATGATCAAGATCGATATCACCTGATTCAAGCGCCATGATACGGTCAATCACTAGCTCGCGACTGACTCTATCGAGAATGCCGGTTTGCTCAAGAAAAATGAGAAATCCTCGGCACTCAACACTGAGCCTCTCTTGTTCAGAGCGAGCAAAAATACGCATAGAGGCAGGTTGTCCGCTCTCGCGCAGTAATTTATGTTCAGGTAGCGTGGTCAGGCCTTCAAGCCAATGAAACGCCTTGTCGACTTCGCCTTCAGAGAAGCCCGCCTCCACTAGCTCTTCAGTTAGTGACTCTTGGTCTGACGCGATCTCGCTTTCACCATCCATATAGTTTTGGAATAAGTAAATGAGTACGTCAAGTACGGTTTCTTTCATAATTCTGCCTTAGTAGGGCCATTAATACTTTGAGACCTGTGCACGAAGCATCTTTTTTGCTATGGCGGTGTTAAAAAATAGTCTTATACCCCAAGGGTTCTGTTCAATACCCCCTTGAGGGGGGCACGCAGAAATGCTCATTTACTCATGTAAACTGCGCTTTTTCGACGATTTTTGCCTTGCCCTAATGAAAAATCACCATCGTGCAAAGGTCTCACTTTAATATCGCTATGACCTGAATTGTACCTAACAGGTCCCAGTTGTGAGGCGATAGTACCTGCCTCCGGGTGCGGATGATACATGTCCAAGCAATTCCAATGCCAATAGAATGGAGGAAACTTGCTCAATCGTCAATCCACTTTGTACCACAATATTATCGATAGAAGTGGGGTCGTAATCGACAGAATAAAGAACTTTATGTTGGCAAGAGGTGAGTTTTGGCTTCGTTGATGAAAGGTTATTATTGATCCCGGCGAGGTGTGGGTCTTTGACGGGGATGGGGTTTAGCAGCAGAAAGCCATTAAGATTGTTGAGCACGTCTTCATGGCTGCTCACTAGCGTGGCGCCGTCTTGAATCAAGCGGTTGCAGCCGGCGGCCATAGGGTTTTGTATTGCGCCGGGCACTGCCATGACCTCTCTTCCTTGCTCAAGTGCTAATTTGGCGGTAATCAAAGAGCCACTTTTTTCGCTCGCCTCAATAACCAATGTTGCTAGGCTAAGGCCACTAATAATACGGTTTCGCCGGGGGAAATGGTGGCTTAAGGGTTCTGTGGTTGGCGCCCATTCTGATACTAAGGCGCCATTATTACGAATGTGTTGCGCAAGCTGTTGGTGTCGACGTGGGTAAATATTGTCCAAGCCAGATCCAAGTACTGCGATAGTTGGCGTCTGTGAGCTTAATGCCCCTTGATGGGAGGCCGCGTCGATGCCATAGGCTAGTCCACTAGTGATGGTTAAGCCATGCTGCCCTAGTGCTCGGCTCAATTGCTTTGCATTCTGTTCGCCGCCGGGGCTGGGTTTGCGACTACCAACAATGGCGATTTGTGGACTATTGAGAAGACTGGAGCTGCCGCTGACAAAGAGTATGGGGGGTGGATCGCTTATTTGTAATAATAAGTTTGGATAAGTAGGGCAAGCTGAGGTAATCAGGCTGTTGCCAGCACAAGCTGCCCATTTTTGCTGCTTTTCTACTTCATGCCAATTAGGCTTTTGTAAGCTGCGCAGGGTGTTTGCGCGTAAACCTAGCTGCCGTAGTTCGCTGTTCTGAGCAGCAAATACGCGGCTAGCGTCACCGAAGTGTTGCAGTAGACGCTGAAAAGTCAGTGCGCCAACCCCTGCAGTTTGATTTAGTGCTAGCCAATGGGCGAGTTCATTGGCACTTGGGCCGGTGTTTCCAGGCTTGATTTGCTGGCTCATAAAGGCGTCCTTGCCTAAATTTAGTTGTCTGGTTTTATTCTACGTTCGCGATTAAATGCGAGGTGCCAGGGGAGTCCAGTAAGGCCCGTTTTATTAATACTCCGGAGTGCTAACGGTGTCGAACAATCGAATATCCCGAAGTGCCTTCATAATGAGTGCATAGCTGACTTTTTCGTAAGGACGAAATACCATCAGAGTACCCACTTCTTCATCAGGCAACTTAATAGTTTCATTGCCTTTGCCCTTGATGGTGTCTCGCACTTCAGCGCCGGCTTGTGAGATGGTCATCACATGTCCGGCTTCAATGCCGTCTTCCTCGCCTACATTGAGGACAACAACCTGGTATTGACCAATACGAGATACGCCATCAACAACATGAATAATTTGGCCTGTCACGTCTCCGTCAGGGGCTCGTGGGATGAAATTTTGGTCAAAGCTACTGTCTTCGCGTGGAAGTACGCGATCTCCAATGAGTGCCTCACGTTTGGAATACGTAATTAATAAGGTGCTAGGGTCACCTTCTCTTTCCAATTTGACGTCAGCGACGTGAATGGCCTCATAGCCAAGAAGGGCATCTTTTTTCTTTTTGGCGCTTGGGTCGATATAAGGGTCGCCGATGTGATAAAGACTGAATAGATCGCTGCCACTGGTATCAAGCTCACGGGCATACAGCTTGGAGCCGGCGCCGCTGACTAAGCGACCATCTTCGCTGGCTACAATGTATGCAGCGTTATCGATATCTTCTTGGCTCAGCACGCGCGGTCGAATCAAGAACTGTTCAATAACGCTGAGCGGAATGGTAGCAATAGCTTGGTCGATTGGCGTAGCGCGTTTGTTTGGTGAGAGCTTGATTGTAGGCACGCCGCGTTCTAGCGATAACACAGGTTTGCCGTCAATAAAGCCTAAACGAATAACATCGCCAGGATAGATAAGATGTGGATTCTTAATAGCCGGATTGACGTGCCAAATCTCTGGCCAGAGCCAAGGATCACTGAGAAATTTACTGGAAATATCCCAAAGTGTGTCGGCTGTGACGACCGTGTAGCTATCAGGGTGGTCTGGGTTTAAGTCGATGGCCTGAGCCAGCATTAGACTTGCGCTGCTGATATAAAGCAGCAGGCTACAAACGATGTGCTTAAGGTGCATTACTCCTCCCCGTTTCCCGGATACAGTATTTATATTGAAATTTGTCATGAAATTTTAGTTGGAACCTATACAGTTAGCATACTCTAACAGGTAGAATAGCGGCAGTACTTTGACAAAATTCACAATGTCTATCTTAAATATTCTAAATTTTCCTGATCCTAGGCTAAGAATCAAGGCAAAACCGGTCGAAATCTTCGGCGATGCCTTACGAAGCCTAATTGACGATATGTTCGAGACCATGTACGCCGCGCCTGGTGTGGGTTTGGCGGCGACTCAGGTCGACATCCATAAACGTTTATTGGTGGCCGACGTCTCGGAAGATCAAGATGCGCCGCATGCCTTCGTTAACCCGCGCATTGTGGCACGAGATGGTGTGTCAGTGCATGATGAAGGCTGTTTATCTTTCCCCGGTATTTATGAGCAAGTCGAACGAGCGGGTCAGGTTACCATTGAAGCGCAGGACAGAAATGGTAACTCGTTCACACTTGAGGCAGAGGGTCTTATGGCGGTATGTGTCCAGCATGAGATTGATCATCTTAATGGTAAGCTCTTTGTCGATTATATCTCTGAGCTTAAGCGTGGGCGTATCCGAAAAAAAATGCTCAAGCTACAACGTCAAGCTTCTTAACTCGTTTGTTGCACTGACTTTATCCTGACTCCTGAGCCTATGTCCGCTGCACCGCTTCGTATTGTATTCGCTGGAACGCCAGATTTTGCCGCCAGTTCGTTACAGGCTCTGATCGAGTCGCGCTATAAGCCTGTGGCGGTTTATTGTCAGCCTGATCGTCGTGCGGGGCGCGGTCGAAAGCTACGAATCGGTCCCGTTAAGCACGTTGCGCTAATTAACAATATTGATGTGTTCCAGCCATTAAATTTCAAACACCAAGACGATATTGATACCTTGGCAGATTTAAAGCCTGATGTGTTGATTGTAGTGGCTTACGGTTTAATTTTGCCGCAAGCGGTGCTTGATACCCCAACTTATGGGGCGATTAATGTGCATGCCTCCTTGCTGCCACGTTGGCGTGGCGCGGCACCGATTCAGCGCGCAATACTGGCAGGTGACGCAGAAACTGGCATTACCACCATGCAAATGGATAAAGGCTTGGATACGGGCGATATGTTGCTGAGCAAAAGCTGTCCAATTTTGGTGTCTGATACCAGCGCAACCTTGCATGACCGCCTTGCGCAATTAGGTGCTGAAACCTTATTAGATACCTTGGATGCATTAACAAAGAACCAGCTTGTTGACAAGAAGCAAGAGGATAGCTTGGCTTGCTACGCTAAGAAAATCAAAGTAGACGAGGCAGCGTTGGATTGGTCTTTGTCTGCCACGGAGTTGGCTTTGCAAGTGCGCGCCTTTAACCCAGTGCCTATTGCATACTGTTTCTATCAAGGTGAGCGTTATAAAGTTTGGCGAGCTGAGGCGGTTGTTAGCGACAATGTTCATGATGTCGCGCGGATTTGTGCAATCAATAAGCATGGCATTGATGTGCAAACGGGCGATGGCGTCTTGCGTATTCAAACGATACAGGCGCCAGGCAAGCGTGCGCTTGATGTGCGCGATTATTTTAATGGCAATGCAGCAATAACGATGGGTGAATCGTTTGATAGTCATGATGCAATATCTGTGATCACTTAGTCTATGAATGTTCGTTTGCAAGCGCTAAACATTTTGATGCAGGTCGTAAAGCATAATCATTCGCTTGATGGCGCATTCGATAAATCGCTACAGCAGCAGCAAACTAATAATGCGGCGTTAGATGCGCATACTGGGCTGCTAAAAGAGCTTTGTTACGGTGTGATGCGTTGGTGGCCAACATTGCAGGCGATTGAGCAAAGCTTGTTAGATAAGCCGCTGGTCGCAAAGCATCAAGACTTAAGCGTGTTGATATGGATCGGTATTTATCAGTTGGAGTATATGCGCACGGCTGACCATGCTGCGGTCTCTGAAACAGTCGCTTGCGCGCAGGCCATAAAAAAACAATGGGCGAAAAGTTTACTTAACGCAGTGCTGCGACGTTTTCAGCGTGAGCGCGGCCAGCTTATTCCGTCGCTAGAAAATAATCTTGTCGCGAGCACCGCCCACCCCTCGGGATTGTTAGCAACGTTGCAGCAGGCTTGGCCGAATGATTGGCGCTATATTGTTGAGCAGAATAATGCGCGTGCGCCGATGTCATTACGCGTGAATCAGCGCTTGATTTCTCGCACCGATTATAGGGCTCGATTAGAACAGGCAGGTATTTTTGCTGACGTGGTTGAACACATTGATTCTGCTCTATCGCTTAAGAATGCTTGCCCGGTTGAGACATTGCCTGGGTTTAATGATGGCCTGGTCTCGGTGCAAGATGCGGCAGCGCAGTTGGCGGCAACCTTGTTGGCGCCTCAGTCTGGTCAAAGAGTCATTGATGCTTGCGCAGCACCAGGGGGTAAAACCTGCCATTTGTTAGAGCAGGCGCCTGATATTGATTTGCTCGCTATTGACTCTAAAGCGTGGCGTTTGCAACGACTTGAAGAGAATTTGCAACGCTTGAGTCTTTCGTGTCACGTGCAGGTCGCTGATGCGATTGATTTGGAAAGTTGGTGGGATGGTCAGCCTGTTGATCGCATTTTGCTTGATGCTCCTTGTTCGGGAAGCGGCGTAATACGACGTCACCCAGACATTAAATGGCTACGCCAAGAGTTTGATATTGAGCAACTGCTTACTACTCAAAGTGAGTTGCTGCGGGCCTTGTGGTCGACTTTAAAACCCGGTGGGGTTTTGCTTTATGCCACGTGTTCAATATTGGCGGCTGAAAATCATCAGCAGATAACGCGCTTTTTAGCCGAGGTGGATGATGCCGAAGAGTTTCCGATAGCAGTCAATTGGGGGTGCCCAATGTTGCATGGACGTACTATTCTACCGGGGGAGAATGGGATGGATGGGTTTTATTATGCGCGATTGCGTAAAAAGAGATGAGATGTCCGTGTCAATTAAATTGAAAGCGGCTGCTTATTTTTTGCTGCTAAGCTGTTTTGTTGTTGATGCACATATTGCTGTGGCAGCCAAAGGGATTATCATTGAACGTGTTGATATCACTCATGATAACGGGCGATATAGCCTTGATGCTGATATTCGATACGAATTGAGCGAGGCTGCCTTGGAAGCTCTTCATAGCGGGGTAGGTTTGACCTTGATGCGTACCATTGCAGTGATGCGGCCGCGCCCGTTATTATGGGATAAGTCTATCGTTAAAGAGCAGCAGAGTCATGAACTCAGTTATCAGGCCTTAACCGATCAATATAGATTGACCATTGGCGATAGTGCGCTGATACAAACTTTTCCTACCTTAGAGGCCGCGTTGACCGAAATTGGCACGTTGCGTGATATTTCCGTTCCCTTATTTGGTCGCGCTCTACGTGAAAAAAGCGAGTATGTCGGTCTTCGTGCTTGGTTAGATATTGAATCTCTGCCCGTACCAATGCGATTGCGTGCTTATATTTTCTCTAGCTGGCGTCATAACAGCGGTTGGTATCGGTGGCGACCAAAGCAGTAACTCATTTTAGCGTTGAAGCAATATTAGTCGCGATTGTCGGCATATTGCTGCTCGCCTCGCTTTATATGATGGGCGCAGCAACAGAAAATTCGGCTCAGTTCGACCGTGTTTATTCGTTGCTTGTGTTGGTCAATATTGTTGGTTTAGTCATATTGCTGGTTTTACTTGCTGTTAACTTTCAGCGTTTGAGGCGGCAATATCGAGAGCGCGTTGTGGGTTCCCGGATGACATTGCGCTTGATTGTCATCTTTGTCGTGCTGGCCTTGATGCCCGTATCCATTGTTTTTTATTTTTCCTTGCAGTTTTTGCATCGAAGTATCGATAGTTGGTTTGATGTGCGTGTTGAGCAAGCACTGAATGATTCGCTGTCATTGAGTCGTCTGGCGTTGAATTCACGTATGCGCAATATGGTCGGGAAAACTGAAACCATGGCGCTTACTCTGACCGATATTTCCGAGACGCAAGCCGCTTTGAGATTAAACGATTTGCGTGATGACAGTGATTCCACTGAGCTGATGTTAATGGCATCAAGTGGGCGAATCATCGCATCGAGCAATATTGATCCAATCATTATTGTGCCGAATAAGCCGACCGCCGTTATGTTGTCGCAGATGCGTAGCAATGGCCGCTATTTTGGTCTCGACACGACTGCTGATCTTGGTCTGCACGTTAGAGTGTTGCTAGAAGTGCCCAGTGGCGAACCGATTGCTGGGCCGCGAATTTTTCAAGCTCTGTTTCCGGTATCAAAGCGGGTTAGCAAGTTAACTGATAGCGTACAAGAGGCGCATGCGCAATATGAACGTTTGGTTTATCTGCGCGAGCCATTGAAGTTTAGTTTTACGTTAACGCTTTCATTGGTCTTATTGTTGACGGTTTTGGTTGCCGCTTGGGCGGCATTTTTATCGGCAAGACGACTGGTTTATCCGATACAAGTTTTGGCAACGGGTACGCGCGCGGTGGCATCAGGCAACTATGACCAGCGCTTGCCTTTGCCTGGTAATGACGATGAAATGGGTTTTTTGGTGCAGTCGTTCAATGATATGACGCGGCGTATTGGCTTGGCCCAATCCGATGCGCAGCATAGTCAGCAACAGGCAGAGAGTCAGCGTGCTTACCTTGAAGCGGTATTGCGCAGGTTATCGTCTGGTGTATTAACCTTGTCGCGCGATCAAATACTGCGAACGGTTAATGATGCTGCATGCGATATATTAGAAACAAAGCTGGATGCTTATATTGGTTGTTCGCTTAGTGAAATACGAAACGAAAACCCGAAGTTAGGCATTTTCCTCGATAGTCTTGATGAAAGATTGGTGCAAGGTCAGGCTGAGTGGGTGGAAGAAGTTACGCGCTTTAATTCGCATGGTCGTCAGGCATTAATGTGCCGCGGCGCGACCTTGCCTGGCGTCGGCAATATGAGCGCAGGTCATGTTATTGTGTTCGACGATTTTACAACGCTTATTCGCGCGCAGCGCGATGCGGCTTGGGGCGAAGTGGCGCGGCGCTTGGCCCACGAAATCAAAAATCCATTGACGCCGATTCAGTTGTCCGCTGAGCGTATGCGGCATTGCTATCTACCTAAGCTTAGCAAGGAGGAAGGTGATCTGCTTGATCGTTCTACCAATACGATTGTGCAGCAAGTCGAAGTGATGATCAAGATGGTGAACGCTTTTTCTGAGTACGCGCGCGCACCGCGTTTAGAGACAGTCGCACTTAACATCAATCGGTTAATTGAAGAGGCGCTTGATCTTTACAGTAGTGATAGCGTGATTTTTAGTGCAGACTTGGCGGATGATTTGCCAAAAATAGAAGCGGACCGAGGCCGTATTCGTCAATTGCTCAATAATTTAATTAAAAATGCTATTGAAGCGCCGCATAGCTCTGGTCGCCCCCAGGTGACTGTGATGACGCGTCTTATTCGTGGTCAGGTAACCGATTTAGTCGAGATGGATATTGTCGATAATGGTGATGGATTTCCTGATGATATTATAGGTGAGTTATTTGAGCCGTATGTGACGACGAAACCTAAGGGTACGGGTTTAGGTCTTGCTATAGTGAAAAAAATTGTCGAAGAGCATGGCGGTATTGTCCGAGCGCAGAATCTCACTGCAGGCGGCGCAGCTGTCATGATAAGGTTTCCGGCATTAGCGAGAGATACGCCAAAGCCAAGTGATGGCGTTATTGAAGAAAAAACGACAGGGTAATTTGAAGCGTGATGACCGAGAAAGCCCCCTTATGAGCAAACAATATATCCTCGTCGTTGATGATGAGCCTGATATCCGTGAATTGATCCGCGATATTTTAGTGGATGAGGGCTTCGAAGTTAGTGTTGCTGATTGTGCTAACCAAGCGAATGAAGTACGGCGTGGTCGTCGACCCGATTTAGTGTTACTGGATATTTGGATGCCTGACCTCGATGGCATTAGTTTACTTAAGCAATGGAGTGACGAAGGTGCGTTAAGCTTTCCCGTTATTATGATTTCCGGTCACGGTAATATAGAAACGGCGGTTGAAGCAACACGTCTTGGCGCTTATGACTTTCTTGAAAAGCCGCTGTCAATGGCGAAGTTATTGTTGACTGTGCAGCGAGCCTTGGATTCGGCTCAGTTGCAGCGCGAGAATGTAAGCTTGCGCCGGCAGTCTGAGCTGGTCGTTGAGCCGATCGGTCGTAGTGAGACGATGAGAGCATTGCGTGAGCAAGCGCAGCGTATTGGTCAAACTGATGCCCGGGTTTTGGTGACTGGTGAGCCGGGCACCGGCAAAGAAGTTTTTGCTCGCTATATTCATCAGCATAGTAGTCGCAGCAATAGTCCATTTATTGATGTGGGCGTGACCTCTATTGCCAATGAGAATGCTGCCGTTGAGTTGTTTGGTCGAGAAGAAGGTGATCAGATTTATTATGGCCTGCTTGAGCAAGCTAATGGTGGCACATTGTTGCTGACCGAGATTGCTGAGATGGATTTGTCTATGCAGGCAAAACTGATTGGTGCTATTGAAAGCCAATCTCTGTTGCGCGTTGGGGGTTCGGAGCCAGTTCGGTTTGATGTGCGCATCATCGCCGCTAATCACGGCGATCTTGGTGCAGCGGTTGCGGCGCAGCAATTTCGTGAAGATCTTTATTACCAGCTTAATGTATTGCCCTTGCATATTTCGCCATTGCGCGAACATCCCGAAGATGTGCCAGAGCTATTGGAATATTATGTCGAGCATTTTGTTACGGCTGAGGGCTTGTCTTATCGTGGTTTTACTACAGCGGCGCAGAATCGCTTACGAAATTATGGTTGGCCCGGAAATGTTCGAGAACTGAAAAACTTGGTTCAGCGTTTATTGATATTAGGCGGCAAGGGTGATGTTGAGTTGCAGGAAATTGATTTGGCGCTAGGTGTTACGAATGTGATTGCTGATGCTGGGCCGCTTGTGGATTTCGATCTGCCTTTGCGTGAGGCGCGCGAACGTTTTGAAAAAGCTTACCTGGAACACCAATTAGAGTTAACTGATGGAAATGTTGGCAAGGTTGCGCAGCGTACAGGTATGGAGCGGACACATTTGTACCGAAAAATGCGTGCCTTGGGTATAAACATTAAGCGTGATTCGGCTAGTGACGCATGATTGAGCAGTGGCATTCATGCTGGAGTAATTTTGGTATAAGGTTTGCTAAAGTGATGATGAGAAATGTTTTGTTAGTGCGAGAGATAGCGGACAAATAAATGAAAATAATCATTCTTGGCGCAGGTCAAGTTGGCTCGTCAGTTGCGGAGAATTTGGCAGGTGAAGCGAACGATATCACGGTTGTTGATGTTGATGCGGATAAGCTGGCGATACTGCAAGATCGTTTAGATATTCGCACGGTTATAGGTTGCGGATCACATCCGCAGGTGTTGGAACGAGCCGGTGCCGCTGATGCCGATATTATTCTTGCCGTGACTAATAGTGATGAGAGCAATATTGTGGCCTGCCAAATTGCGTACACCATGTTTCATACGCCGACTAAGATCGCGCGTATTCGGGCTGCTGAATATTTATCTTATCCACAGTTGTTTGCACAAGAAGCAATCCCGATTGATGTATTGATTAGTCCAGAGCAGGTGTTGACTGATTATGTCCGCAAGCTCATAGAGTATCCAGGTGCGTTGCAAGTGCTCGATTTTGCAGATGGCAAAGTACAGTTAGTCGCAGTGCGGGCGCATGCGGATAGTTTGTTGGTAGGGCACCCGCTGCGAGATATGTGCGAGCAGATGCCTAAGGTTGATTTACGCGTTGCAGCGATCTTTCGTCAAGGAAAGCCGGTTATGCCTGACGGCGATACCACCATTGAAGTTGATGATGAAGTATTTTTTATTGCTGCAGTGAAGAATATTCGGCCAATTATCAATCAGCTTAGAGGCGTTGATCGCTCTAATAAGCGCATCATGATTGCGGGTGGTGGTAACATTGGTTTGCATCTTGCTGAAGCATTAGAAAACGATTATCAGGTTAAAGTGATCGAGCGTAACCCCGTTCATGCACGTCAAATCAGTGAACGTCTCGATAAGACGATAGTGCTTGTAGGTGATGCCGCTGATAAAGAGCTTTTGCAAGAAGAAAATATAGCGAATACAGATGTCTTTTGTGCGGTGACTAATGATGATGAGGCGAATATTTTGTCATCATTGTTAGCTAAGCGACTTGGTGCCAATAAGGTGATGGTGTTGATTAACCGTGCCGCTTATGTGGATCTGATTCAAGGAGGTGAAATCGATATAGCTATTTCACCTCAACAAGCGACCATTGGTGGGCTGCTGACACATGTTAGGCGCGGTGATGTGGTGGTTGTGCATTCGCTGCGTCGCGGTGCCGCAGAAGCGATTGAAGCGGTGGCGCATGGTGACGCGTCATCTTCTAAGGTAGTTGGACGCAGGTTGGAGCAAATTAAGCTGCCTCCGGGTGCGACTATTGGCGCTATTGTCCGTGGCGAAGAAGTCATCATTGCACATCACGATGTGGTGATTGAGGCTGAAGATCACGTGATTTTGTTTATGGTTGATAAGCGTCGCATCCATGAAGTTGAGCGTTTATTCCAGGTAGGAATCACCTTCCTTTAGTCGGCGCTGCCGTCTAGCGAGTCAATCTATGCGATTACGCGTCATACAACGCATCTTGGGTCTTTTATTGATGGTCTTTAGCGTGACCATGTTGCCACCAGTATTAGTGAGTTTGATCTATGGCGATGGTGCGGTCACCGCGTTTATTACGGGTTTCCTTGTCAGCTTAATAACGGGTTTTATTTTATGGTGGCCCGTGCGCCGCTTTGTGCGAGAGCTTCACTTACGTGATGGTTTTATCGTTGTTGTTATGTTTTGGAGCGTGTTGGCGCTCTTTGGCGCCTTGCCTTTTATGTTGGGCGCAGAGCTAGACATGTCGTTTAACGAGGCGTTGTTTGAGGCGATGTCTGGTCTTACGACAACCGGGGCGACCGTTATTGTTGGTATTGATCATTTACCTAAAGCCTTATTGTTTTATCGTCAGGAATTGCAATGGTTGGGTGGCATGGGGATTATTGTCTTAGCGGTTGCGATACTGCCTATGTTCGGTATTGGGGGTATGCAGCTTTATCGTGCCGAGACACCGGGCCCGATAAAAGATAATAAGTTGACGCCGCGCATTACCGAAACAGCAAAAGCGCTGTGGTATATCTATTTAGGTTTGACTGTGGCTTGTGCAGTGGCGTATTGGGCATTTGGTATGTCAGTGTTCGATGCGATATGCCATAGTTTTTCAACGATAGCAATCGGTGGGTTTTCAACGCACGATGCGAGTATTGGCTACTTTAATAGCTTTGCCATAGAAGGTGTGGCTATTGTGTTTATGTTGCTTGCTGGGATTAACTTTGCATTACACTTTGTTGCAGTGAGAAGTATGAGCGTGACGGCTTACTGGGCCGATGCTGAGTTTCGTGCCTATATTTCAGTGTTGTTTATTGTCGCTGTAATTGCTTGTACTTATCTCTATTTTAATCATACGTTTGATAGCGCTGGTGACGTGATTCATCATGGGATATTCCAGGTGGTGTCAATTGGTACAACGGCTGGGTTTACTACGGCGGATTACCATACCTGGCCAGGCTTTTTGCCTGCTTTATTATTGCTTTTGAGTTTTGTCGGTGGCTGTGCTGGATCCACTGGTGGTGGTATGAAGGTGATCCGCGTTCTCTTGTTGATAAAGCAAGGCTCGCGCGAAATCTTACGTTTAATTCACCCTAATGCAGAGATTCCCGTTAAGGTCGGTGGAGTCAGTTTGTCTCCGCGTGTTATTGGATCGGTTTGGGGGTTCTTCGCGCTCTATGTTCTGTCCTTTTGTTTTATGTCTTTGCTGTTAGCTGCAACAGGCTTGGATCTTGTTTCCGCCTTTTCAGCCGTGGCGGCTTGCATGAATAATTTAGGCCCAGGCTTGGGCGAGGTGGGGTCGAATTATGCGTCGGTATCGCCGGTTGGTAAGGGTATTCTTTGCTTTGCTATGTTGTTGGGACGGTTAGAAATCTTTACTTTATTGGTGTTATTAACCCCGGCTTTTTGGCGTGGATAATTAGTGGTGCACACTTAATGGTTATAGGGGTTTTTGGCGCCCTCTGGGCGTCGGCGAAAGCGTTTATAGCTCCATTGGTACTGTTCTGGTGCTTTACGGATGCACTGTTCTATAGAGCGGTTCATCGACGTGACTGCGATGTTAATATCACTGCTGTATATCTCTTCCTCGGCGGCAAGCGCAAATAATTTGTAGCCTTGCCCCTCCGCTAGGCGTTCAGCAAATCCAAATACAATGGGCGCACCGGTTTTTTTTGCTAACTTAACTGCCAAGGTCATTGTGTTCGCTTCGATACCGAAGAATGGGACAAATATACCGTTACCAATGGGTGGTTCTTGGTCAGGTAGCAGGGCGATGACCTCTTTTTTTTGTTTTAGCGATTTAAGTAGTTGGCGTGCACCCAGTTCGTCAGTAGCCACTAGATTTGCGCCGGTACGCTGCCGTGCTTTGATTAGCCAAGCAGTGAGGGTTTTTATTTTGGGTGGTTTATATAAAATAGTAGCGGGGTAACGGCTGCCGATATACAGGCCTGCTATTTCCCAGCAGCCAAGATGAGGCGTTAACAAGATCATTCCATGTTCTTGCGTTATGGCTTGCTGTAGATGTTGTTCACCTTCGATTGAGTCAATGAGACCGAGTAGGCGTTGTTTTGGCCAGCACAGCATGGCGCCTATTTCCATGATAGACATGCCGGTCTGAATCAGGCTTTGTTTAATCAGTGTGGTTTTTTCAGCGGATTCAAGTGTGGGCCAACATAGATCGATATTGATTTGGGTTGTGTGACGCAGGCGGTTCGGTAACCTGTAGAGGCAGAGCCCAATGAATTTTCCTACGCTATGAGCAACACCTAGTGGTAGCAAGGCGATTAATTGAATAAATATTTTGGTCAGGATGCTGCGCATGGTTGCTTTGATTGCGTAAATTTTTAATCTATTCAGTAGGTTGGGTAAGATAATGCTAATATAAGCGACTTATCTGGCGATAGTAAATGAGATGTCGTCATCGTACTTTTTATTTTCTTTATCATAGTATTTCGAGCCACGCACGAGTTATAAATGTCAGCACAATTAAACCAGCCTAATATGTTAACGCAGTTGTTAGCAAATCGAATAGCCATTTTGGATGGCGCCATGGGGACTATGATTCAGAGCTATGGTTTGGAAGAAGCTGATTATCGTGGTCAGCGTTTTGAAAATCATCCATGTGATCTAAAAGGCAATAATGATTTATTGTCGATCACCCAGCCAAAGATTATACGCGACATTCACACCGCTTATCTTGAGGCGGGCGCGGATATTATTGAGACCAACACATTTAATTCAACCACCATAGCGCAGGCGGATTACCAATTAGAGGCGGTGGCTTACGAATTGAATTTTGCTAGTGCAAAAGTGGCGCGTGAAGCGACTGATGCTGTAGCGAAAAAAACTAATCAGTCGCGTTTCGTCGCAGGTGTATTAGGGCCGACAAATCGCACAGCTTCGATTTCGCCTGATGTGAATAACCCTGGTTATCGTAATGTCAGCTTTGATGAATTGGTTGACGCCTATATGCAAGCGCTTAGTGGCTTAGTTGACGGTGGCGCAGATATTATATTAGTTGAAACAATCTTTGATACGCTTAACGCTAAGGCAGCAGTGTTTGCTGTTAAGCGCTATTTTGATGAGCAAAATATATCTTTGCCGGTGATGATTTCCGGCACCATCACTGACGCCAGTGGTCGTACTTTATCGGGTCAAACCGACGAAGCTTTTGCTAGCTCCTTGCGTCATATCAAGCCTATTAGCATTGGATTTAACTGTGCTTTAGGTGCAAAAGAGCTACGCCAATATATTGAATCGCTATCGGGTTATTCCGATTGTTATGTTAGCGCACATCCTAATGCGGGTTTACCCAACGAGTTTGGTGAATACGATGAAAGTCCTGAAGCTATGGCCAAGGAGTTGGATGAGTGGGCAGCGAGTGGTTTTTTGAATGTGATTGGTGGTTGCTGTGGTACGACTCCAGCGCATATTAAGGCAATCGCAGAAACTGTCCGCAAGTATTCACCTCGAGTTCCTGTTGAAGATACACATAAACAGCGCCTCAGTGGTCTTGAGGCGCTTAATATTGATAGTGATAGCCTGTTTGTTAACATTGGCGAGCGGACAAATGTCACTGGGTCGGCGCGCTTTAAAAAATTGATTTTAAACGGTGATTATGACGAAGCGCTGACTGTTGCCAGGCAGCAGGTCGAAAGCGGCGCGCAGATCATTGATATCAACATGGATGAAGGCTTGCTCGATGGTGAGCATGCGATGGAGACGTTTTTAAATTTGATTGTCGCTGAACCCGATATTTCGCGTGTACCGATTATGATCGACTCGTCTAGATGGAATGTTATTGAGGCGGGTCTTAAGTGTTTGCAAGGCAAGTGTATTGTTAACTCTATTAGCATGAAAGAAGGAGAGGACAGCTTTAGAGAGCAAGCGCGGACTGTTTTGCGCTATGGCGCGGCAGTGGTTGTTATGGCGTTTGATGAAGTGGGTCAGGCGGACACGAAAGAGCGAAAAGTAGAAATTTGCACGCGTGCGTATCGGATTTTAGTGGATGAAATTGGCTTTCCGCCGGAAGATATTATATTTGACCCGAACATTTTCGCCGTTGCCACTGGTATTGACGAACATAATAATTATGCCGTCGACTTTATTGAAGCCACGCGCGAAATAAAAAACACCTTACCGCATGCCAAAATATCGGGTGGCGTTAGCAATGTGTCGTTTTCATTTCGCGGTAATAACATGGTGCGCGAGGCCATTCATTCGGTCTTTTTGTATCACGCTATTAAGGCGGGTATGGATATGGGTATTGTCAACGCCGGGCAGCTCGCGGTCTACGATGATTTGCCAGCGGAGCTGCGTGAACGCGTAGAAGACGTTATTCTTAATCGTCGTGATGACGGTACCGAGCGTTTGCTAGAGATCGCTGATGATTATCGCGATGATGGTGTAAAAAGAGCGAAGACTAATGATTTGGAGTGGCGCAAGCTGCCAGTAAAGGAGCGCCTTGCGACGGCCTTAGTGAGAGGCATTAATAGCTTTATCGAAGACGATACCGAAGAAGCCAGGCATAGTTTTGATAGGCCTATCGAGGTCATTGAAGGGCCGTTGATGGATGGCATGAATATCGTTGGCGATCTCTTTGGTGAAGGTAAGATGTTTTTGCCGCAGGTAGTAAAAAGTGCGCGTGTTATGAAGCAAGCGGTGGCTTACCTAATGCCCTTTATTGAAGAAGGTAAAACTGAATCAAGTAGCAACGGCAAGATTTTAATGGCGACCGTGAAAGGTGATGTGCACGATATTGGCAAAAACATTGTTGGTGTTGTGCTGCAATGTAATAACTTTGAAATTATTGATATGGGAGTTATGGTTCCCGCTGCCAAAATTCTCGATACGGCGGTTAAAGAGAGCGTGGATATTATTGGCCTGTCTGGTCTGATCACCCCTTCGCTGGAAGAGATGACACATGTTGCGAAAGAAATGCAACGCTTGGGTTTGAACATCCCTTTGTTGATAGGTGGCGCAACAACGTCACGTGTTCATACTGCAGTTAAAATTGCGCCCGGTTATGAAGGTGCGACGTTGTATGTCAAAGACGCATCACGCGCGGTCGGTGTTGCACAAAACCTAGTGAGTGACGATCTGCGCATTCCGTATTTGAAAAAAATCGATGAAGAATATGAGCAGGTACGTGAACGTCATAAAGGTAAGCAAGCCAAAATCAATTGGTTGAGTTTAGCTGATGCGCGTGCGAATAAAGCGCAAATTGATTGGTCTGCCTATCAAGCCGTTACGCCCAAAAAATTGGGTTTGACAGTGATTGAAGATCAAGACTTATCAGTGCTACGTGATTATATTGATTGGACACCGTTCTTTAAGGCATGGGAGCTAGCAGGCAGTTATCCTAAGTTATTGGATGACGAAGTCGTTGGTGAGACAGCGCGTTCGTTGTTTGCTGATGCGACGGCTATGCTTGATAAAGTTATTGATGAGAAGTGGCTGACCGCACGTGCTGTGTTTGGTTTGTTCCCTGCTCATTCCATCAATGATGACGATATCGAAATTTATATCGACGAATCTCGTACCGAGGTGTTAACAACACTGCATCAATTGCGTCAGCAATTACAAAAACCTCCTGGCCGAGCTAATCAATGTTTGACTGATTATGTGGCACCTAAGGAAAGTGGGGTTGCTGATTATGTTGGTGGCTTTGCTGTGACTGCGGGAGTCGGTATTGAAGAGCATCTAGCGCGTTTTGCTGCTGATCATGATGACTACTCTGATATTATTCTTAAAGCATTGGCGGATCGTCTTGCTGAGGCTTATGCCGAGTACCTGCATGAGCGTGTTCGCAAAGATGACTGGGGTTATGCGAGTGATGAGCAATTAGATAGCACGCAACTTGTTAGAGAGGAATATAAGGGTATACGCCCTGCACCGGGTTATCCCGCATGCCCGGACCATACTGAAAAAACGTTGCTATGGCAGCTGATTGATCCCGACAAAAATGCGGGCATCTCAATTACTGAAAGTTTGGCCATGATACCGACGGCAGCTGTAAGTGGTTGGTATATCGCCCATCCTGATGCCCGTTACTTTGGGCTAGGTGTTATTAATCGCGACCAGGTTATAGACTATGCGCAACGCAAAGGGATGACATTGGCGGAGACTGAGCGTTGGTTAGCGCCTAATCTTGGCTACGAGCCGACTTAGTTCGTTATATAAGGTCGTAAAGAGGGGTCTATGTGTCGTTTATGGCTGTGTTGGCCGATTGAGGCGAGAGAAAGTCGTTCATCCTTGAACGAATAGCCTCCCGCTCCATCGGAATGACATCATGCCAAAATCAGCGCGCCTTGGCTGTAGGACAAACTAGACAGTTTACGTCCGCAAAGGTATTAATATTGTGCCGTAAGGGCAGGTGGCACCCTAAGGGCACGTGGAAATATCTGGGAGTTGTTGGGTGGCGATTTAAATAGAGAGCAAGGCGGTGAATGTAAGGAAGGTTCATCCTTGAACCACCGTCCTGGGCCGAATCCGATCAGCAGGGTCTACTATCGCAGACTTTCTAAGAATTATATGTAGGATATTGCTGACACGTTTGTAGGGAAATTCAAAAAACACTGATTTAATCGATGATGGATGGAGTTGGGTTCATCCATGAACCTAATGCCATGCTCCGTACTTAGTTTATCGGCGACGACCTGAAAAGCTGATGTCGGGCCAGGTTGGTATTTTTTGTAGGTAATTTACCTACAATAGTAGATTATGAGTGGCACGGCTTCTGATTCACTACTAATAGTAGTAGTGAATAGCAATTTAATGAGGTGTGCTCGCTTTGGTCATGTTACTCGATGACAAAATGATATAGATAAGAATAAGATTATCGTGAAGAAAGCGACTTGGATTGAGCTCATCCATGAGCCCGGCTAGACTCCAAGTGAGGCTAGTATGCGCACATAAGATCAAGAAGTATGCAGGGCAAAGACAGTATTTTTTGTAGGTAATTCCCTTACAGCTTAAGGTAGTACGACCAATATATTGATTTGAGCATAGTGTATGTGATGACTATTTCGTTATTCTAGCCCTAGAATAAGAAGATGTTTTTGGCCTAAATAAAAATTGGCGACGATGCCGTGTGAATTGCTTTACACGAGTTGTAGTACACGTGATAGGGGCGAATACGCATTACTTGATTTGCTGGTTGGTGCGCGAGATAGGAATAAAAGCCGTGGTGTTACGGGTGTATTGGTTTGTCAGCAACAAAGTTCAATTGTTGGAGGGTGAAGAGAAGCACGTGCTAGAGGTGTATCGGCCTATCTATACCGATGCACGTCATAGCGAGGCAACAACTGTGTGTGAAGAGGGAGTATGGAGCGCGGTTTGCCGATTGGACAATGGCTTGTCTGCTAAGAGATGATGACCCACTTGTGTGACTAACTGGATGATGATCTGCTTCCACAGGAATTTGTAGCGAAGGGCGTTGCCAATATCCGTCGACTGCGCGTGCCTTACTAATAGCGTATTACGCGCGCTTATGAAACAAAAAAATAGCTTTATTGTGATGTGTGAGTGTTATTGATGCGAATTCTATACCCGGCGATTAATCCTTATAGAGAACATCGTCTTGTCGCAGATGATATTCACGAATTGTATATTGAGGAGTCGGGTAATCCGCAAGGGATACCTGTGCTTTTTTTGCATGGAGGTCCGGGCACGGGTACGGAACCTTACCACCGTTGTTTTTTTGACCCGCAGCGTTACCGCATTATTTTATTTGATCAGCGTGGCTGTGGTAAATCAACACCGCACGCTAGCCTTGATAACAACACTACACAGACTTTGGTGCAGGATATAGAAGATATTCGCCAATATTTGAGTGTTGACAAGTGGCTAGTCTTTGGTGGCTCGTGGGGTTCAACCTTAGCGTTAGTCTACGCCGAAACGTATCCAAAGAATGTGCTGGGCTTGGTCTTGCGAGGCATTTTTTTATGTCGACCACGTGAGATACAGTGGTTTTATCAAGAAGGCGCGAGCCGGTTATTTCCCGACTATTGGCAAGACTTTGTTAGGCCTATTCCGTTTCAAGAAAGGGATAACCTATTGTTGGCGTATTACCAACGCCTGACTAGTGAAGATGATTGGTTACGTTTAACTACGGCCAAGGCATGGTCGCTGTGGGAGGGGCGCACGTCTACTTTGTTGCCTAATGAGCGCGTCCGTGCGCACTTTGTGACACCTAGCGTTGCCTTAAGCCTGGCGCGGATAGAGTGCCATTACTTTACCAACGATAGTTTTCTTGAGGAAGATCAGATTTTGCGTGATGCCCCAGCGTTAGAAAATATACCTGGTGTGATTGTGCATGGTCGTTACGATGTTGTGTGCCCACTTGAGAGCGCATGGCAATTGCATAAAGCATGGTCATCCAGCCAACTCAATATTATTGCTGATGCAGGGCATGCAGCGTCAGAAAAATCAATCGTTAGCGCTTTGGTGCGGGCGACGGATGCTTTTGCTGATCAAGTGTCATGATTGCGCTAATTCAACGTGTCACGTCGGCAGCGGTCGATGTAAAAGCAAAGCGGGTCGCTAAAATTGAGTGCGGCATACTGTTGTTGCTTACTGTTGAACACAATAATACGGCGATAATCACCGAGCGAATGATAGACCGAGTATTAGCGTATCGCGTTTTTGCAGACAGTGATGATCGCATGAATCAAAGCCTGTTCGACATTGCTGGTGATTTGCTTATAGTGCCGCAGTTTACTCGCTACGAGCGCCTAAATCTAACAGACTCCTCGAGAGAATTATTTGATTATGCTGTGGATTATTCGCGTTCGAACCACGGCTGTGTGGAGAGCGGAATATTTGCTGCAGAGATGCGGGTCCATCATCGTTAATGATGATGGACCCGCTACCTTTACGCTACGTGTGACGACTTAAAGATTAGGGTCTTCTAAAATCCGTCTGCGGATAATGTCGGCTTCATCTTGTGTGATCAAGCCTTCTTCAAGTAAGTTTTTAACGCGGAGTAAACGTACTTTGACGTTGTTATTGCCGCTGTATAACGGGGCGTTCACGGATGTGCCAAAGTCATTGCTATCTTGTGCGGTGGCGTCTTGTGGTGAGGCTTCGCTCTTGGCTGCGGTTGTGTCACACTCTAAATCAATTTTAACTCCGGCAGCGATGTCTTCGGGTGTTATTTGGCGTATTACCGATTTACATCCTTTCAGTTTGAAGCGCACCTTGCCGTAGATGGGTTTCAGTTCGCTGGCATAGATTGAAGGAAAAATATCGTTTTCTTCGACACGAAGCGGGCTTTTGCCAAGTATGCGTCCCAAAGTGATGATGGTAGCGCCAGGCGGATTAGTTTCCAGTGCTACGGGCCCACGGCCTGTGAACTCACCTGTCGCGACGGGCGCGGCTACTTCCTCCTTATCTTTAGAGAAGGGGTTGAGTTTTTTGACCGTAGAGCAGCCTGTTAGTGCCAATATGGCGCTAATTAATACAACCAGATAAACGGAACTAGACGGACGTTGAGTAAATGTATTCACAGGATGAGTACTTCTTATTAAGTGTACAAGCAGGCTATTATCACTGTTGCCTTAGTTCGGTGCAAGCACCAAGAGTTAACAAAAATATGTCGATATGACAACTTATGCGATCGGTGACCTGCAAGGCTGTTTTGAGCCTTTGCAACGCCTGCTAGAACGAGTTCAATTTGATCCAGGGCAAGATACGCTTTGGTTCGCTGGTGATTTAGTTAATCGTGGGCCTGATTCCTTAGCGGTGTTGCGTTTTGTCAAAGGCTTGGGTGATCGAGCGGTTAGTGTGCTGGGTAACCATGACCTGCATTTGCTGGCTGTAGCCAACGGCCATTTGCGTTATAACAAAAAAGATACTTTTTATGACGTGCTTGAGGCGCCCGATCGCGATGAGTTGATCGACTGGTTGCGTTGCCAACCCTTGCTACATCATGACGATGAATTGGCTTGCACCATGCTTCATGCCGGCTTGCCACCGCAATGGGATTTGCCGCTGGCACAGCGTTGTGCGCGCGAAGTGGAAGCCTGTTTACAGGCCGATGACTACGGTGAATTTATCGGCACCATGTATGGCAATGACCCTAATCACTGGGATGAGCTCACAAACGATGCCGAGCGTCGGCGCTTTATTATCAATTGTTTTACGCGTTTACGCTATTGCGATCATCAAGGTTATCTGGCGCTGGAGGAAAAAGGCACCTTTGGTACTCAGGCCGAGGGGCTCGAACCCTGGTTTGCGCTGACCGATCGAGCCAGCCGTGATCTCTCGATTGTCTTTGGCCATTGGTCGACTATCGGCGGTTATATGGGCAATGGTGTGGTGGCCCTGGATACGGGTTGTATTTGGGGGGGTAAGCTCAGTGCCTTGGCACTTGATGGCAGCGCGGAGGGAAGAAAAGTATTGATCAGTGTGGGCGGCATTCAGAAAAAAACAGAGTGCGGCAAATTGTCGCAGTGTGTTCCGACAGAAGGATTTTTACCCTAAAATTCCACGCAATATTCAGTAATATTTTAGGGATGCCTGATGCGTAAAGTGAGTTTTCTTCTTGTTTCTGTTTTAGCCGGTATGCCAATAGCGCATGCCCATAATTGGGATCTTGGCGTACCAGATAGCCATGCGCCAATGGGTGTCATGGGTGACCATAATCATAAAGTTGGTGAATTAATGCTGTCGTACCGATAGATGGACATGGGCGGTAACCGTGATGGCAGTAGCCGTGTCAGCGCCCAGGACGTATTGAATGGCCCTGATGGTTCGCTTGCGGGTACGGACGGTTTTCTGGTGACCCCACTCAGAATGACCATGGAAATGCATATGTTTGGCGCCATGTATGCGGTTAATGACAAGTTAACCTTAATGGGGATGTTGCCTTACGTGAAATTAAGCATGGATCACGTTACCCGTACCGGTGCCAACTTTACGACTAAGGCCGAGGGTGTTGGAGATGTCCGTGTCGGTGGCATGTATAAATTTTATGATGGTGATGGCCAGCGTTGGCATGCGAACTTCGGGTTGAGTGTGCCTACTGGCGATATTGATACACGGGATACGACTCCGATGGGGGCGAACAGTCTATTGCCTTATCCCATGCGTTTGGGTTCGGGTACTTATGACATTATGCCAGGTGTCACCTA